>JANLOZ010000059.1:0-2060 GCA_031366845.1 Novosphingobium sp.
CCATCGAGCCGCCCATGAAGGCGAAGTCCTGAACGCCGAGCACCACCTTGTGCCCCTCTATTGTGCCCGCCGCATTGGTTAGCGCATCGGGGTGAGGGTTTGCGGCGCGGGCGGCTTTGAGCCGGTCGGGGTATTTCTTTGAATCCTTGAACTTCAGTGGATCTTCAGCCACTTTGGGTGAGGGCAGCAGGGAAAATCCGGGATCAAGCAGTTGCGCCAGCCGCGCATCGGCGCCGATCCGCCCGTGATGCTCGCAGCGCGGGCAGACGCTCAGATTTTCCTCATATTCCTTGGTAAACAGCATCTCGCTGCACGAAGGGCACTTGATCCACAGGTTATCGGGCGTCTCGCGCTTGGTGACGCGCGCGAGCGAATTGCGGACATTGGTTAGCCAGGACATGGCAAAGGCTTTAGCGCAGGGCGGTGGGATTGGCGAGGGGGTTGGTGCAGATTGGGTTCGCGCGGAGGCGCGGAGACGCGGAGAAGTTATGTCGCGCTGCGCCGCAGGCATTCACCTCATGTATGGCCGATCCACTGGAAATACGTTAGGTGATGAATCTCGGCTTCGCCGCACCGGCTCATCTTCTCCGCGTCTCCGCGCCTCCGCGTGAACCAAACTTACCGCGCCGAATGCACAGCCTCGGCCAGTGCGCGCGTCAGCGTCTCCACCGGCCCAGGGGCATCCGCTCCATGGTCTGCCACCAGTTCAACCAGCGCCGAGCCGACCACTACGCCATCGGCATGTCTGGCAATCGCCGCCGCTTGCTCAGGTGTGCGGACCCCGAAGCCCACCACGACCGGAATAGCCGTGGCTGCCTTGATCCGCTTCACCGCTTCCTCGATCGAGCCGAGCGCCGCCTGCTGTTTGCCGGTGATGCCCGCGACCGAGACGTAATAGAGGAAACCCGATGAGCCTTCGAGGATCACCGGAAGCCGCGCGGCATCGCTGGTCGGGGTGGCGAGGCGGATGAGGGACACGCCAACTGCGCGGAGCGCGGGGCCAAGCTCGGGGTCTTCTTCGGGAGGAATATCGACACAGATCACGCCATCGACGCCCGCCTTGCGGCATTCGCCAGCGAACCATTCGGGCCCGCGCGTGGTCATCGGGTTGGCATAGCCCATCAGCACCAGCGGTGTTTCGGGGTGCCGCGCGCGGAAGTCTGCGGCGATGCGGAAGATGTCCGCCGTAGTGGTGCCAGCAGCAAGGCTGCGAATATTCGCTGCCTGAATCGCCGGGCCATCGGCCATCGGATCGGTGAACGGCATGCCCAGTTCGATCACGTCGGCCCCGCCCGCAACCAGTGCGTCGAGGATCGCCGGGGTGGCACCGGGCGCAGGATCGCCAGCGGTGATGAAGGTGACGAGGGCCGGGTGGCCTTTGGTGAAGGCTGCGGAGAGACGGGTCACTTCGATTCCCGGAAAATTTTAGTCAACTTACTAGTGATGATTTCGATTATTTCCAAAGTCACGATGAAGAAAAATGCATCGAGAAATGCATCCTTAGTAATTTCCCACTTTGAATGTTGCAATCCATGATCAATTAGCTGACCTGCTACCCAGACAGCAAGGGTGCCAAACGGTAGCCAAATTAAGCGAAATGCATTCCACCGAGAGATCACATCTCCACCCCAAGCGCTTCCGCCACGGTGAAAATATCCTTGTCGCCGCGCCCGCACAGGTTGGCGATGATGATCTGGTCCTTGTCCATCGTCGGCGCGACTTTGGCGACGGCGGCGATGGCGTGGCTTGGTTCCAGCGCCGGGATGATTCCCTCGGTGCGGCAGAGCAGCTGGAAGCCTTCGAGCGCCTCTGTGTCGGTCACCGAGGTGTAATCCACCCGGCCGACTTCCTTCAGCCACGAATGCTCCGGCCCGATGCCCGGATAATCCAGCCCCGCGCTGATCGAGTGCGCCTCGGTAATCTGGCCGTCATCGTCCTGCAGCAGGTAGGTTTTGTTACCGTGGAGGATGCCGGGACGTCCGCCCGCCAGCGACGCCGCGTGTTTCTTGTCCAGCCCATGCCCCGCCGCTTCAACCCCCAGCATCTTGACGCTGTCATCA
>JANLOZ010000061.1:0-4394 GCA_031366845.1 Novosphingobium sp.
GCCCGCGCGCCCTCACCCGTCAGCGCTTCAATCCGCCGCACGCCCGAACTTACCGCGCCTTCGGAAACGATGCGGAACAGGCCGATATCGCCCGTCGCCCGCACATGGGTGCCGCCGCACAGTTCAACCGAATAGGTCTCGCCGCCGCTCGCGCTGCCCATCGAAAGCACGCGCACTTCCTCACCGTATTTTTCGCCGAACAGCGCCATGGCCCCTGCCTCGATGGCATCTTCGGGGCTCATCAGCCGGGTAACCACCGGCTCATTGCCGCGAATTTCCGCGTTTACTTCGGCCTCGATCACCGCGATGTCTTGCGCCGAGAGCGCGGTGGGCTGCGCGAAATCGAAGCGCAAACGATCAGCCGCAACCATCGAACCTTTTTGGCTAACATGCGCGCCGAGCCGGTGCCGCAGCGCCGCGTGCAGCAAGTGCGTTGCCGAATGGTTGGCGCGGATCGCATCGCGGCGGGCTACGTCGATCTCGAGTTTGACCATATCGCCGACCGCAAGCGTGCCGGATTTCACCTCGGCATTGTGCGCGTGCAGGCGCCCCAGCGGTTTGCCGGTGTCAGCAACTTCGAGGCGCAGCCCGCCCGCCCCGGTAATCGTCCCGGCATCGCCCGTCTGGCCGCCAGATTCGCCATAAAACGGCGTCTGGTTGGTGATGACAGAAACCTTGTCGCCCGGCCCCGCCGAGGCGACTTCCTTGCCGTCGCTCACCAGAGCGACAATCTGCGCCTCAGCACTGGTGGAGGAGTAGCCGGTGAATTCGGTCGCCCCTTCCCGCTCGGCAATGTCAAACCAGACTTCGGAATCAGCCGCCTGTCCCGAACCCTTCCATGCTGCGCGCGCTGCGGCCTTCTGCCGCGCCATCGCCACGTCAAAGCCCGCGCGATCAACCGCAATCCCGCGCGCGCGCAGGGCGTCCTCGGTAAGGTCATAGGGGAATCCGAAGGTATCGTAGAGCTTGAACGCAGTTTCACCGGGCAGTTCGCCGCCCTCACCCATCGTGCCCGTCGCTTCATCGAGCAGCTTCAGCCCGTTCGCCAAAGTCTGGCGGAACTTCGTTTCCTCACGCGCGAGCACTTCGCGGATCAGCGGTTCGGCGCGGCCAAGTTCAGGATAGGCCTGACCCATTTCGGTAACCAGAGCGGGCACCAGCCGGTGCATCAAAGGCTCTTTCGCCCCGAGCAAATGCGCATGCCGCATCGCGCGGCGCATGATCCGCCGCAGCACATACCCACGCCCTTCGTTCGATGGCAGAACGCCGTCGGCGAGCAGACACGACGTGGAGCGCAAATGATCGGCGATGACCCGGTGGCTGGCCTGCGTTTCGCCCTCCGCCTTCACGCCGGTCAGGCTTTCGGATGCGGCGATCAGCGCCTTGAACGTGTCCGTTTCATAGTTGTCGTGCACGCCCTGCATCACTGCGGAAATGCGTTCGAGCCCCATGCCGGTGTCGATGCTTGGGCGCGGCAGGTTGCCGACGATCTCGCCCGCCGCCTGCTCGAACTGCATGAACACCAGGTTCCAGATCTCGATGAAACGGTCGCCGTCCTCGTCCTTGCTGCCCGGAGGCCCGCCCCAGATGTGATCGCCGTGATCGTAGAAAATTTCCGAGCACGGCCCGCAGGGGCCATCATCGCCCATCGCCCAGAAATTGTCCTTGGTGGGAATGCGGATGATGCGATCATCGGGCAGGCCGGCGATCTTGCCCCACAGCGCGAAGGCCTCATCATCGGTGTGATAAACGGTGACAAGCAGCTTGTCCTTCGCCAAACCCCATTCGCGGGTGAGCAGCGTCCAGGCGTGCGTGATCGCCTGTTCCTTGAAATAGTCGCCAAACGAAAAATTGCCGAGCATTTCGAAGAACGTATGATGCCGCGCGGTGTAGCCAACGTTATCGAGATCGTTATGCTTGCCGCCTGCCCGCACGCATTTTTGCGACGAGGCGGCGCGCGGGGTGGCGCGGGATTCGAGGCCAGTGAATACGTTCTTGAACGGCACCATGCCGGCGTTGACGAACATCAGCGTCGGATCGTTGTAGGGCACCAGCGATGCGGACTGCACCACATCGTGCCCGGCAGCGCCGAAATAGTCGAGGAACGAGCGGCGGATTTCGTTGGTCGAAGTCATGCCCACGCCGATAGTTCACGCAAGGTCAGGCGACAAGTGCCAAGCTGTGCGGCACGTTCCTGCGGGGCAGCGCAATCAGGCCACCACAATCAGGCCGGCGCAATCAGAATTATGCGGGTGCGATCACCTTTAGCGCTCCCGGCAACACCTTGCACACCAGCGGGAACTGCATTTTTTCCAATTCGCCATCAAGCGCGACGTCCTGGCTGTGATGCGATTCGATTGTGACTTCGGCGGCACTGGCGAGTTGGGCGAAATCATTGTCCTTGTTCAACCTGCCAACCAAGGCACGCAAGCCGAACCCGATCAGCGCCGATGGACTGAGCGCTTCGACGGCCATGAGCGACAGCAGCCCTTCGCTGAGCGATGCGCGCTGCCCGAGCGAGCCCCGGTCGAGCGAATATCTGTTGTTGCCGATGAACAGCAGCGGGGTCTTGATGGAACGGGTCTGCCCATCAAAGCGCAGCGACAGATGCTGTGATCGCATTCTTTTGAGCGCGTGCCACGCAGCGGGGAATGTCGCCAGCCATTTGGGGCCGCCAATCATATCGCGCGCGCGCACCAGCCGGGTATAAATGCCGATCGACAGGTTGTTGACGAAAATCCGGTCGCCCGCACAGCCCAGATCAATGTTTGTGGTGTGCCCGGCTGCAATGACCTTTGCTGCACCCGGCAGATCTGCCGGAATGCCGAGCTGCCTGGCGAGATGATTGCGGGTGCCGAGCGGCAGGATTGCCAGCGTTTTGTTCTGATCGTGGAGCACGGCAGCGGCACCGCCGAGCGTCCCGTCACCGCCACCGACGGCTATCAGCGATGATGACAGGCCGCGTACCGTTTCAGCAACGGCGTCGCCTTCGACAAGATGCAGTTCGATGGAAAGACCGGCACCGGCAAAAGCTTCGGTCACTTGGCCCGCAAGTTTATCCCCGAGCGCCCGCGCGGTTCCGCCGCTGGCATTTATTACCACCGGCAGAATGGTGCCGGGCTGGGTGGCTGCCGGAACCTTGGTTTTTGCCCGAACCTTTGCTGTTGCCAGCGCCTTTGCTGTTGCCAGCGCCTTTGCTTTTGCCGTCATACGTTCTCCGTGCAGGAAGCCAGTCAGTGCGTCCGCATTGGCAGCGGGGCGGCCGGGCGGCCGTCAGGCCAAAAAAACCTCTTCGGCTGTTTGTTTCCTGCGAGAAATCAACGGCAGTCAATAAGGTTGCGTCTGCGGATGAGGACTGCGGCCGCCCGATCAACCCTTGCGCGCGGTGACCTGCCAGGCGGCGGCGGGAAAAACCACCAGACCATCGTGGCAGTTTTTGATAATCCACGCTTCCAGCCGCCGTTCGACAGCATCGCGCAGATCGCCATCGAGTTCGCGCAGCACCGGTGCAAGCGGCCCAATCTGGCCAAAGAAAGCGCGCGCATCGGCAATTGGATCTTCGCCTGCTCCGGCGACGTAGGCAAAGTCGATCGGTTCGATGCGGACGCCTGACCAACCCGCCTGCGTGAGAATACCGTTCACCCTTTCGGGGTCGGCAAAGGCGAAAGGGCCCGGAGCATGGGGATCACCTGGTGCCGCATCACCGCGAACTATTTCGGCGAGACCCGATATCCACGGGTTTTCTTGTGGCCAGCGAAAGCAGGTGAAGGCGAGCCGCGCGGAAGGGGCTGCCAGGTTGAACAGATGGGTGAACGCAGCGAGCGGATCATCGAAGAACATCACCCCGTGGCGCGATACCAGCAGATCGGGGACGAAACCGGGGTGGGACCATGTGGCAGCATCGGCCAGTTCGAATTCGGCGTGCGGGTAATCGCCCGCGCGGTCTCGGGCGGCACTGACCAGATCGGGCGAGACATCGACACCGATGATCCGCGCATCGGGCCAGCGTCGGGCAAGTGCCAGCGAGAGCTCTCCCGCACCGCAGCCGATATCGAGCACCGTGCGGCCGGGCAGGCTTTCCAGCAGATCAAGGAAACGTGCGGTAAGCCCGGCAAAGCTGCGATCGGTCAGCTGCCAGGACCGCGCCCAGGCCTTGCCCACTCCTGCTTGCCAAAGGCTTTTGTCCGTCATGCGCAGCGAGGTAAGCTGCTTGTGGTTAGCAAACAATGGCAAATTTTGGTGAACGGGAGGCGACTGGATTCTGTTTCAGTACCACTGAAACAAATGCGGCACCGGCCCGGGCCCCCCCCCCGCCACCCCCCCAGGAATGCAGGGGGGGGGGGGGGGGGGGGGGGGGGGGGGTGCGCGTGGAGGAGGAGTGTATTAGCGCGCTG
>JANLOZ010000073.1:0-12701 GCA_031366845.1 Novosphingobium sp.
CCGTCCGGCCCAACCGGGCGGCCGTTTTCTTGTTTACCCACGCATGGGCAGCGCGCGTTGGCACCCAAACTGAGCCTGACAAAAACGTCTGAACCACAACTAAAAAAACGGCCGCCCGAACGAAAGCGGGCGGCCTTGCAGGCCTTGCGTCTGAACAGGCCAAGTTTGCTCGGGGAGGGGGTAAACCCCGGGGGATGGGTTAAATCAGGGTGATGGCGAAGCCGATGGTGCTGGCAATGATTGCTGCGATGAGGCTGAAAAAGGTCTGGCCGTGGTTGCTCGTCATAAGAAGTCTCCTGTTTTTTGCCCCGAACCGATTCGCTCGGCGAAAGGGGCTGATTTGCTCGGTTTGCAGCCGCATGACTGCTTCCTTACTCCCATTACTATGTCGATGCTTATTATATGTCAAGCATAGATAGCCCCAACATGTAAACGAAATGCAAATGCTGCGGCGGGGGATCACCGCACAGCCCGCGCTGGACAGCGCGCGGCGGCGCGATTATCGGCGCGCCATGAGCGTTCAGCCTTCCGACTCCATCCTTATCGTCGATTTCGGCAGCCAGGTGACCCAGCTGATCGCGCGCCGGGTGCGCGAGGCCGGGGTCTATTCCGAAATCGCGCCGTTTAATTCCGCCGAGGAAGCTTTCGCGCGGATCAAGCCAAAGGGGATCATCCTCTCGGGCGGCCCGGCATCGGTGAACGAGCCCGGCAGCCCGCGCGCGCCGCAGTGCCTGATCGATTCGGGCCTGCCGATCCTGGCGATCTGCTATGGCCAGCAGACGCTGTGCGTGCAGCTCGGCGGCACGGTTGAGGGCGGGCACGCAGCGGAATTTGGCCGCGCCAATGTCGAAATCCTCAAGGCCTCGCCGCTGTTCGCGGGGCTGTGGCAGGTCGGCGGGCAATATCCGGTGTGGATGAGCCACGGTGACCGCGTGACCGAAGCACCCGAAGGCTTCGAGATCATCGGCACCTCGGCCAACGCGCCCTTCGCCATCTGCGTCAACGAATCCAGGCGATACTACACCACGATGTTCCACCCCGAAGTGGTGCACACGCCCGATGGGGCAAGGCTGCTCGGCAACTTCGTCCACCAGATCTGCGGCCTCGCCGGTGACTGGACGATGGCCGAATTCCGCGCCACCAAGATCGCCGAGATCCGCGAGCAGGTCGGCCTTGGGGCAAATGGCGGCAAGGTGATCTGCGGGCTGTCAGGCGGGGTCGACAGCGCCGTCGCCGCAGTGCTGATCCACGAAGCCATCGGCGAACAGCTAACCTGCGTTTTTGTCGATCACGGCCTTTTGCGGCTAGGTGAGCGCGCGCAGGTGCAGGACCTGTTCCGCGATCACTACAACATCCCGCTGGTCGTGGTCGATGCCGAGGCGCGGTTCATGGCCGGGCTTGACGGCGTTTCCGATCCCGAAGCCAAGC
Organism: Novosphingobium sp.; assembly: GCA_031366845.1. GTDB lineage: Bacteria > Pseudomonadota > Alphaproteobacteria > Sphingomonadales > Sphingomonadaceae > Novosphingobium. The sequence goes on from JANLOZ010000073.1 coordinate 1,429, forward strand.
GCAAATTCATCGGCGGCGAATTCATCAATGTGTTTGAGGAAGAGGCGCGCAAAATTGGCGGCGCAGATTTCCTCGCGCAGGGCACACTTTATCCAGACGTGATCGAGTCTGTTTCCTTCACCGGCGGGCCTTCGGTAACGATCAAGAGCCACCACAACGTCGGCGGCCTGCCCGCGCGGATGAACATGAAGCTGGTCGAGCCGCTTCGCGAACTGTTCAAGGACGAGGTCCGCGTGCTCGGGCGCGAGCTGGGCCTGCCCGAGATTTTTGTCGGCCGTCACCCGTTTCCCGGCCCCGGCCTCGCCATCCGCATCCCGGGCGAAGTGACCAAGGAGCGCTGCGATATCCTGCGGCTGGCCGATGCGGTCTATCTCGATGAAATCCGCAAGGCCGGGCTCTATGACGAAATCTGGCAAGCCTTCGCCGTGCTGCTCCCGGTGCGTACGGTTGGGGTGATGGGTGATCACCGCACCTATGATCGCGTTTGCGCCCTGCGCGCAGTGACCTCCACCGACGGTATGACCGCCGATATCTATCCGTTCGAAGCCGCGTTCCTCAGCCGCTGCGCCACGCGGATCATCAACGAGGTCAAGGGCATCAACCGGGTGGTTTACGATTACACCAGCAAGCCGCCCGGCACAATCGAGTGGGAATGAGCATGGACTATCCCAGGATCACCGTCGTTACCCCGGCCTATAAGGCCGCGAGCCTGATTGAGGCGACGATGAAGTCGGTGCTCGATCAGAATTATCCCAACCTCGAATATATCGTGCTCGATGGCGCAGGCGATCACACCGGCGAGATTCTCGCGCGCTATGACCGCCAGCTGGCGCATTGGCGCAGCGCGCCCGACCACGGCCAATATGCCGCGATCAACGAAGGCTTCGCCCGCGCCACCGGCGATATCCTCTGCTGGCTGAATGCCGATGACATGTTCCATCCGCGCAGCTTGTTTGTGGTTGCCTCGGTGTTTGCCCGGTTCGCCGATGTCGATTGGCTGTCCTCGCTAACGCCGACTCTGTGGGATGCCAGCGGGCAGCTCGCAGCCTTCACATCAACCCCCGGATTCAGCCGCGAGGCCTTGCTCGATGGCCTCTATCTGCCGGGCACCATGGCGAAGGGCTACTGGATTCAGCAGGAATCGACCTTCTTTCGCCGCAGCCTGTGGGACAAGGCGGGTGGCAAGATCCCCGATTATTCGCTGGCCGGCGATTTTGCCCTGTGGTGCGAATTCGCCAGGCACGCTGATCTGGTGGGGCTGGACTATCCGCTCGCCGGGTTCCGCCTCGTCGAAGGCCAGCGCTCGCAGGCCGTGGCGGATTACATGGGCCAAGGCCGCGCGGCGCTCGATGCGCTGCGAGGCGATCAGAACTGGCGCCCCGGACGGGATCAGCGCCTGCGGCAAAGCATGCTGGCAAAAATCCCCAAGCTGCGCGGCCTGTTGCGCGAACAAGCCGGATACCGTGCCCGCAAGATCATCAATCCCGACTTGCGCCAACCGGTGATCGACTGGCAGATGGTGGATTACCGGTTTTTGGCGTAACTTGGTGCCCCGGCAATGGTGGCGAATTGCAGCTACTTCGGCAAAGTGTCGATTGCGACAAACCGCCCCGCCTCGCGGTCCTTCCGCACTTTCAGGCCGTCGAACACCTCGCCGCTCATCGCGATCCATACACCGGGGGCGCAGGTTTGGGCGGCGGCGAAGGCCATGCCGAGGTTGAAGGCGGCGTCGCTCTCGGCAAAGCGCGCCGGGGCGAGGGCACCGGTGAGCACGATCACTTTGCCCGGCACGGCTGCGGAGAGCACCTTGGCGGTTTCGGTCATGGTGTCGGTGCCGTGGGTGATGACGATTCGCGTTTCGGGTGCCGCCGCCGCTCGGGCAGCGATGGCGGCGCGGTCCTCGGCGGTCAGTTCCAGACTGTCCTTGCGGCACACTTCCTCGATACGGAACGGCAGCGCCACCCGTGCCTCCTTGAGCAAGGCGGGAATGCCGCTCTCGACGATCTGGTATTCACTCAGCGCGTCAAAATAGGCCTTGTCGATGGTGCCGCCGGTGGTGAGTACGAGGATGGAATTGTCTGCCATGGGTTCATCCTAATCCACTGACCAGGCAATTCGCTCGATCTTGCGGACGACAAACAGCCAGTTGAGCATGCCGATCACGGTGATCGCCGCCGCGACGAGGAAGGCCACCCGGTAATCGCCGGTCGCATCAATCGAAAAGCCGGTGACGATCGGGCTGATGACCCCGGAAAGACCGGCAAAGCCGTTTTGCAGCCCCACCCATTTTCCTGCAGCACGCGGCCCGGCGAGCGTCTGGCCGATCGAATAGATGCTGAAAAAGCCCAGGCCATTGGCCACGCCATAAGTCAGCAGCCCCGCCACTGCGAGCATCGGCCGCCCGGTGGCGCAAAGCAGCATGCAAAGCACTGCGATCACGCCCGAAGCAACCACGATTCGCTTGCGGATGCGCCCGACATTGGCCCCGCCCGCGATAACGCGATCCGTCATGCGCGCGCCGACCAGACCGACGATCGCGGCAATCAGGTAAACCGCACCGCCCAGCCAGGCCATCGTTTCAATGGAAAAGCCCTGCTGTTTGACCAGAAACAGCGGCAGCCAGGAAAGCACGATGAAATAGGAATAGTTGCCGCAGAAGTGGCCGATCATCGCCCCCCACATCTCGCGCTTGCCCAGCATCTCGGCGAAGCTGGGTGCGTGATCGGGTGCATCGGGTGCGCTGTGGATCGGCTCGGGACGTTTCACACGCAACCACGGAACCAGCCACAACAGCGACGCCGCACCGAAGATGAAGAACAGGGCGTGCCAACCTAAAGTCAAGATCAGCATGCCGCCAATGAAAATGCCTGCACCATTACCCATCATCAGCCCGACACCGTTCCAGGCGTTGGCCGAAGCCAGACGATCATGTGGAATGTAGAGCGCGAGCAGCTTAGAACAGACAGGAAAGGCGGTACTCTCGGCAAGGCCAAGCAGCAGGCGCAGCAGCAACAGCGTGGCAAAGCCTCCGGCAAATCCGGTCAGGAAAGTCGCCAGCGACCACAGGGTCAGCCCCAGCGCCAATGTGCGGTAGGCGTTGATCTTGTCAATCAGCCAGCCGGTGAGCGCGTGGCCGGGAACATAGGTCCAGAAAAAGGCCGAGATCAGCACACCGATCTGCGCATTGCTGAGCCTCAGATCGCTTTTGATCAGCGGCGCGGCGGTCGAGAAATTGCCGCGATCGAGCGCGTTGATGAAAATCGCCAGCGAAAGCAGGATGACGACTGGCGCAGCGGAACTTCGGCGGCCTTCAGGCTTGGCTGGTATCGAGGCCATCGGATGTTTCCCCCTGATTGCCTGCCCCGGCAACCTCAGACGCTTAGGCTATACGTGTCAGATTGTTTAGGAAAGCGGCAACATGGCCCGCCGGGTCAGCGCCGCCGCCACGGCCAGTCGGTCACCCCGCTCGCCCACAGCGCCAGCCAGATGACCAGCGGCTGGGCGGAAAGGCGCAGCACATGAAAGACCAGGCCGCCGCCATGATCGGCGCGTGCCATATCGAGCAGCATATGGTTGAAATTGGCCGGCCAGACGCAGAGAGCATAGATGGCAAGGCCCCATCCCGCCGCGCGCCGCAGCGCGGGAAACCACGGTTGCAGCAGGCCGATCGATCCGGCGATCTCCGCTATTCCCGTAAGCGTCACAACCAGCGCTGGCTGCGGGACCCACGCTGGCGTAATGTAAATAAACGGCGCCGGATTGGCGAGATGGATGGCCCCCGCCACCCCATAGAAGGCGACGAGCACACACAGCGCGATGCGGCGGCCAAGTTTCATATGGCCAATATCATATGGCCAGTATCATGTGGCCAGTATCATGTGGTCCGGTGCCATCAGGCCGTTATTCTATCAGCTAGGCCTTGCTATCAACTAGGCCTGGAAACCCGGCGATAGGGGACGAACTTCTCCAGACCGACAAATCCGCGCCAAAAGCCGCCGGACCGGTCATGCAACTGGATGGTATCGAGGTCGCAAAGCTGACTTCCCCAGATCTTGATTACCTGGATATCTTCAGAGTCGAGCGATTCAGGATGGGTGGTCCGGTTAACGTAGATCGTATTGCCGAAACCATAAACAATCGCCGTGTTGTCGATCACCTGGCTGTCGTGGCTTTCATAGGTGCTGATGCAGTTAACCGGCTTACCGGCCACACGGCCCTCAAGCAGCTTGTCGAGCTGCTGTTGCGGGTTGAGCTTTGGCCGCGCTTGCAGCGATGCCGCCGGAGCCAGCAACGATGCTGCCACTGCGAGGAACAGAGCTGTCTTTTTCATCGACGTTCTCCTGAGACTGCTGCGCAATTGAACACACTATGCCTTAACCGGGGCTGACCGTCACGCAGTTCCGCCGACCGTCAGTCCGTCGATCAGCAGCGTTGGCTGGCCAACCCCTGCGGGAACCGATTGCCCGCCCTTGCCGCAGACGCCAACGCCGTGATCAAGCGCCATGTCGTTGCCGATGCCGATCACCCGGTTGAGCACCGTCGGACCATCGCCGATCAGCGTCGCGCCCTTGATGGCTGCGCCGATCTTGCCGTTTTCAACCCGGTAAGCCTCGGTGCAGGAAAACACGAACTTGCCACTGGTGATATCGACCTGGCCGCCGCCAAAGCTCTTGGCGTAGATGCCGTTTTTGACGCGGGCGAGCAGCTCGGCGGGATCATCGTTGCCGCCGCGCATGAAGGTGTTGGTCATGCGCGGCATCGGCGCGTGCGCATAGGATTCGCGGCGGCCATTGCCGGTGGCGGGCACGCCCATCAGCCGGGCGTTGAGCCGGTCCTGCATATAGCCTTTGAGGATGCCGTCTTCGATAAGCACGTTTTCCTGCGTGGGCGTGCCTTCATCGTCGATCGAAAGCGAACCGCGCCGCGACGATCGAGCCGTCATCGACCACGGTCACCCCGGGCGCGCCCACCCGCTCACCGATGCGGCCCGAAAAGGCGCTGGTGCCCTTGCGGTTGAAATCGCCCTCAAGCCCGTGACCGACGGCTTCGTGAAGGATAACGCCGGGCCAGCCGGGGCCGAGCAGCACGGTCATCTCGCCCGCCGGGGCATCGACCGAATCGAGGTTGACCAGCGCCTGACCAAGCGCCTCGTCGATGGCATTGTTCCATGTCGCGGGCTCGAACAGATCATCATATAGCCGACGCCCGCCCATGCCGAACGAACCGGTTTCACGGCGGCCATCACGCTCGGCAACAATCGAAACGTTGAGGCGCACCAAGGGGCGGATATCGGTGGCGACAAAGCCATCGGCGCGGACAATTTCCACCACCGACCAGCTTGAAACCAGACTGGCGCTGACCTGGGCCACGCGCGGATCACGCGCGCGGGCAGCGGCATCAATTGTCTCAAGCAGCTTGACCTTGGCCTCAAACGGCACCGCATCGAGCGGCGAAGCATCGGTGTAAAGATGGCGGTTGCTCTTCATCGGCGGTGCGGCGCGCGCGCCCTTGGCGGGATCGAGCAGCCGCAGCGTCTCGCCCGCGCGGCGGATCGCGGCGGCCGAAATCTCGTTGGCATGGGCAAAACCGGTCATCTCGCCTGAAACCCCGCGCAGGCCAAACCCGGCATCGCGCGAATAGTCCGCAGTCTTCAGCCGCCCGTCATCAAAGCCAAAGGCCTCGCTGGCGATGAACTGCATATAGAGCTCGCCATCATCGCAGTCCTTCAGCGTCTCCCGAACAATCGCCTGCGCCTCTTCAGGCGAAAGCTGGCGGTAAAGCAGCGAGCGGGGATCGGGTGTGGTCATGTTGGGGGATATAGGGACGGCTGGGCGGGAAGGCCAGAATTTACCCGGCTATTTCAGTAAGCGAGTTGAGCGACGCTCTTTTCGAATTTGGAGGCAGCTTTTTTGGCTGCGGGAAAAGCTCTTGCTCTGCGCAGGCGGTATATTACCGCATCTATCGGCATATCATTGATACTGATGTCGCTCAGTTCGACAATGCCATTCTCGAAAACGAATGCCCCGCCAAGAACGCGGGGCATAACTTCGCTGGGTGCGGCGATATGAAGATCGAACACAGTCAATCCCTCAACAGGGCCAACGTGATCCAGAGCAGAACCAATAAGGTCGTAAGTACGCTTGCGGCCTAATGTGTCGACCAAATCCGTGATAACAGTGAGGCGCCAATCCTTCACATGAGGGAAATGCAGCCAGAGCACGCCCTGCGGCTCAAGCCCGAGCTGATCGAGCTTGGCTAACACATTCGCGCCCCTGCGTTTCAGTTCGTCTGATAGATACTCAGCAGCCATTGCCATATCCCATTTGTCGGATGAAGCAGCGCAATCTTCAAGTCCTTTCCTTCTTTAGCTGGAAACGGCTCTGTAGGATAGCGCCTTGTCTGATCCCAGTCACGGACTACAAGCCAATAGCTGCGCTGTGATCCCGTAAACAGCCCGATCTGCCCGCCGAGACTCGCCTTGTCAGCGATCAATCCAAGATCGTGCGAGCCAGCGGATTTCATGTCGGGTGGAAAATCATTGCGTTGGTGATTTCGCAGATAGATCGCTTTAATAAGATATTCGACTGCGGTGCCGTAGCGGGCATAAGCTCCGCGCCAGTCCGAACTGTTGGCGCAGAACTTGCCCTGAGCCATTTCGCCCAACGCAGCGCCGTACCAGCGGTCAGATGCTTCGCTCACCTACTTCCCTCAGTGACCGCTCTCAAGCACAAATCGCTTGTCGCAGTATCCACAATCGACATAGCCCTTCTCGTCAATCTCCAGCCACACGCGCGGGTGGCCGAGGGCGGGGGCGGTTTCGCTCGCGCCGTCACATTTGACGCGCGCCGTGCGGACGGTGACGGTTTCGGGTGCAGGGGAAGGGGCGGGGTTCATGGCAGGTCCAGTGAATGGCGTCAGGCTCCCCCCTTTACGCAAAGCCGATCCTGCCGCAAGAGCGGGCCATGTCCATTGGCCCCGCAATCTCGATCCGCAATGTCGTCAAGCGTTATGCCGGGACGAAAACCGCGCCGGGCAAGCTGGCGCTCGATGATGTCTCGTTCGATGTGCCTGCGGGGCAGATTTTCGGGCTGCTGGGCCCGAACGGTGCGGGCAAATCGACGCTGATCAATATTCTTGCCGGCCTCGTCACCAAGACCAGCGGCCATGCCTCGATCTGGGGCTTCGATATCGACGCCGATCCGCGCAACGCCAAACGCTCGATCGGCATTGTCCCGCAAGAAGTGGTGTTCGATCCGTTCTTCACGCCCGCAGAAGTGCTCGATTATCAGGCGGGGTACTATGGCGTCCCCAAGGCCGCGCGGCGCACGCTTGAATTGCTCGCGGCAGTGCATCTGTCAGACAAAGCCAACGCCTATTCGCGCACGCTGTCGGGGGGCATGAAGCGGCGGCTGCTGATCGCCAAGGCGCTGGTCCACACCCCGCCGGTGATCGTGCTCGATGAGCCGACGGCGGGGGTTGATGTGGAACTGCGGCGGCAATTGTGGGAGCTTGTCGCGCAGCTCAACGCCGAAGGGGTGACCGTGGTGCTTACCACGCATTACCTTGAGGAGGCCGAGCAACTGTGTGACCGCATCGCCATTATCAACCACGGCAAGCTGATCGCCGACAAGCCAACGCGCGAGCTGGTGGAAATGGCGCGTGAAAAAGTTGTCGAGCTGACGCTTGATCGCGATGTGGCGAAGCTGCCTGCGAGCGACACATTTGTAAAATGCATCGCCACCGGCGAACGCGCGGTCGAGATTACCTATGACAAGGATCGGACCAATGCCGGCGAAGTGCTCGCCTCGGTTCAGGCCCAGGGCTTTGCCATTGTCGACGTGACAACGCGCGAAGCCGATCTCGAAGATGTATTTGTCAGCCTGACCAGTGGTTCGAAAGTGCGAACCTAGCCCTAGCCCTTGCCCTGGACCTTGCCCTGGCTGCCAACACTGCGGTAATAACGCCAATCATTGTGCGACGCGCGGCGAATGGGCGCGCCGCAATCTATGCATTCTCCGGAGAAATCCAGCCAGTCGCTAATCACCGTTTCACGGTCTGGACGGTGTCGGTTGAGAATGCACCTGAGTGCTGCTAATTTCATGATCGGTCCTTTGGTTTCTGCGCAAACCTACAAGCGAACAAACCCCTCCTGAGTCTGTTTGGTTCCCGTTTGACGAAAAAATCTGGGCGCTCAGGCGGCAGAGCGTTCTGTTTTTTGCTCGACTGCATACTTGCCGCAGACCGTCCGTCACGGCATGACCTTGCCATGATCAGTTCTTTCGCCGCTCGCCATGCAATATGACGTCATCATTATCGGCTCGGGGGCGGCGGGGCTTACCGCAGCCCTGGCGCTCGCCACCCGGCGCAAGGTGCTCGTCCTCGCCAAGGGGGGCCTCACCGGCGGATCGACCGCGTGGGCGCAGGGCGGGATCGCTGCGGTGCTTGATGCGGGCGACACCTTTGAGGAGCATATTCGCGATACCATGGTCGCAGGCGCTGGGCTTAACCGGATCGAGACGGTCGAATTCGTCATCGAAAGCGCGCCACAGGCCATCGCCCGGCTGATCGAACTCGGCGTGCCGTTCAACGCCGAAGGACACGACCTTCACCTCACGCGCGAGGGCGGGCATTCGCACCGGCGGATCGTCCATGTCAACGATGCCACCGGCTGGGCGGTGCAGTCTGCCCTGCTCAAAGCCGCCGAAGCCCATGCCAATATCACCCTGTTGCCGGGGCAGGCCTGCATTGATCTGATCACCGGGCGGCACGAGCAGCGCTATTCGGGATCGGGCCGCGTCTGGGGCGTCTATGCGCTCGACGAGGCCAGCGGCAAGGTTGAGGCGCACACCGCGCGCGCGACGATCCTTGCGAGCGGCGGGGCGGGGCGCGTCTATCAGTATTCGACCGCCCCGCGCGGCGCGACGGGTGACGGCATCGCCATGGCCTGGCGGGCAGGCGCACGCGTTTCCAACATGGAAATGATGCAGTTCCACCCGACCTGCCTCTACAGCCTCGCGGTCAAAAACTTCCTGATCACCGAGGCGGTGCGCGGCGAGGGCGGCTACTTGTTCATCCCGCGCACCGGCAAACGCTTCATGGCCGATTATGACGAGCGGCTGGAATTGGCCCCGCGCGATATTGTCGCTCGCGCGATCGATGCCGAGATCAAGCGCGACGGGCTCGATTTCGTCCACCTCGATATCAGCCACATGCCCGCTGAATTCGTGAAGGGGCACTTCCCCAATATCCATGAAAAACTGATTGGCCTTGGCATTGATATGACCACGCAGCCGATCCCGGTGGTCCCTGCCCAGCATTACACCTGCGGCGGCGTGCTGGTTGATCTTGATGGCCGCACCGATCTGCCCGGGCTATATGCGGCGGGGGAATGCACCGAAAGCGGGCTGCACGGTGCCAATCGCCTTGCTTCAAATTCACTGCTCGAATGCTTCGTGTTTGGCGAAGCGGCGGCGGCAGACATTTTGGCAAAGTGGAACAGCTTCGACGCCCCGCCAAAGGTGCGCGGCTGGGATGAAAGCCGGGTTACCGATTCAGACGAAGAGGTTATCATCAAGCAGAACTGGACCGAAATCCGCCGCTTCATGTGGAACTATGTCGGCATCGTCCGCACCACCAAACGCCTCGAACGCGCGGCGCACCGGATCAAGCTGCTGAACGACGAGGTTGAGGACTACTACGGCCACTTCCGCGTCTCGACCGATCTGATCGAACTCAGAAACCTGCTGCAATGTGCCGAACTGATCGTGCGTTCGGCCTTGGCCCGGCAAGAAAGCCGGGGGCTGCATTATACGCTGGATTACCCGGCGATGCTGAAAGTGGCGCGCGATACGGTGCTGGTGCCTTAATTCAACCAAGGGAGCCAGCCAGACAAAAGCCCGCCCTCCCCATTTCGGAATGCGGGCTTTTTCGCGTTTGGGAACTATGCCCTCAGCAATTCACATCCCGATATGCAGCATCCGTCCGACAAAGATCAGCACCATGCCGCCGAGGATCGAGGCGAGTAGGCCCGCGCGGTTAAATCCGGTCGAGCCGCGGCTGGTGACAAAGCCGGCGAGCAGCGATCCAGCGATGCCGAGAACCATCGACATCAGCAGGCCCATCTGGACCGCGCCGGGGTAAAAGAAACGGGCAAGAATGCCGACGATAATGCCAACGATGGCGGATGAGATAAGATTCTACACAGATAACTCTCCCTCAGATCTGATAATCTGGGCCAAGGCTACGCCGATCACCGGCCTTCGGCAAGCAGCGGCAGCCTGCGTCAAGCCTTGGCAATTGCCCGAACTGCTGCCAGCCGCTCAGCCGCACTTGAGCGGGCGATATCAAGCCTGCCCATCGGCGCGAACGCATCAAACACCGCCGCCACATCAGGGGCCGAGGCCATGATGAAGCCATCATAGCTGGTGGTGTGTAAATCGAACCCCGATGAGGCCTCGATCCGGTAGCCATGGCCGCGAAGGCCGCGTTCGATTTCATCGTGCAACGCTTCGGAATGGGTCGAGATCAGGACATATTTTGCGACGTGCGCGGCGAGTGACTTCGCGCCTTGGGCAACCAGTTGGCCCTCATAACCCTGAATATCCGAATGCAGCACATCGATCCGCGTCAAGCCGCGCTCTTCAACGAAACGGTCAAGCTCAAAGCCCGATGGCCCGACGCCCTGCTGGATGAATTCACCGGTGAAGCCGTTGTGCGCGAAATTGGCCTGACCCGCGCGCAGGTTGGCCGCATCGGGCTCGATCATCACGCACCGCGCGCCGGGGTGGCGCAGCTGGAACCACATCGAATAGTGTGCCCAATAGGCCCCAAGCTCGATCATCAGCGGGCTGGCACCATCGACGCGGGTGAGCATCTGCTGAAAGCAATATTCCTCAAGCGGTTCGTGCACCCCGCGATTGATGATCAGGATGTCGCTGAATTCCTCGTAATAAGCGAGCTCGCCGCGGATATTGGCGCGGTTGCCATTGTGCAGAACCACGCGGTTATCCGCGCCGACATAGCCAGCCTCGGGCACCCGCTCGATCAGCAGGTTGAGCGGATCAGAGACGATTTCGCGGAAGCGTTCGATAAAGCTTTCCGCCTTCTCGAGCCGTTCGGCCGAAGCGAAGCCAACGGGGCTCGCGCCATAGACCGTGCCCGGCCGTCTCAAGACCGTTCGGGCGAGCTGCCTTAGTCCCATCATAAGCGTCCCCGTCCTGATCCATACGCGCGATTTTCTCTAGGGCGGGGGAAAGGCCAAATGCAACTCAATA
>JANLOZ010000109.1:0-7913 GCA_031366845.1 Novosphingobium sp.
GCCCGCTCCCCCGCCCGGCCACCCAACGAGATTGTATGCTCTGGGTGGCCGGGCGGGGGAGCGGGCTGGTGCCGATTGGCGCAGTTTGCCACATTGCCAAACCCCGCGTGAACGCTATGGCGCTTGCCATGGCCGCAGACCTTGCCCTTACCGTAAACGGCGAACCGCGCCGTGCGCCGCACGGCAGTTCCATCGCCGATCTTGTCGCGCTGATCGGGCTCAACCCGGCCAAGGTCGCGGTTGAGCGCAACGGCGAGATTGCCAGGCGCGGCACCCACGGCGATGTCACGCTGGCAGATGGTGACATTCTCGAAATCGTACATTTTGTTGGCGGAGGTTAGTTTGTGAGTCACGACACCTGGAGCGTAGCGGGCCGCACCTTCACCTCGCGGCTGATCGTCGGCACCGGCAAGTACAAGGACTTTGCGCAGAACGCTGCGGCCGTTGCGGCGAGCGGGGCGGAAATCGTCACCGTTGCGGTGCGCCGGGTCAACGTCACCGACCCCGCCGCGCCGATGCTCACCGATTTCATCGACCCCGCCAAGATAACCTACCTCCCCAACACCGCCGGATGCTTCACCGCCGACGACGCGATCCGCACGCTGCGGCTGGCGCGCGAGGCGGGCGGCTGGGACCTCGTCAAACTCGAAGTGCTCGGCGAAGCGCGCACGCTCTACCCCGATATGCGCGAGACGCAGAAGGCCTGCGAAGTGCTGGCAGGCGAAGGCTTCGCGCCGATGGTTTACTGCGTCGATGACCCTATCGGCGCCAAGCAGCTTGAAGACGCTGGTGCGGTAGCGATCATGCCGCTTGGCGCGCCGATTGGCTCGGGGCTGGGCATCCAGAACCGGGTTACAATCCGCCTGATTGTCGAGGGCGCAAAGGTTCCGGTGCTGGTCGATGCCGGGGTCGGCACGGCGAGCGATGCGGCGGTTGCGATGGAACTGGGCTGCGACGGCGTGCTGATGAACACCGCCATCGCCGAAGCCAGGGACCCGGTGCGCATGGCGCTGGCAATGAAGCTCGCGGTCGAGGCGGGGCGCCACGCCTATCTCTCGGGCCGCATGGCCACGCGGAAATACGCAGATCCCTCTAGCCCGCTGGCAGGGTTGATTTAGGCATTGTGGTTAACGGGATTATAACCAAGTTCTGGTGAAGTGGCTCGTGCGGGGGAAATGCCTCTCGCGCAAACAGGGACACCAGAACGATGGCCAATACCGGCACGTCATCGATGACCATTTCGGAACTGCGCGAATTCGCCAATTTCACCGCGGCCGAGCAGCGCTATATCAAGCGTAGCCTCGATATCGGGCTTGGGCGGCAGGACGCGTTCAAGCTGTGGGCGCGCGATGCCGAAGAGAACGCGGCGATCCGCAGCCAATACGTCGCCTATCAGGAACTCAAGGTGCTGCGCGGCGCGATGCCTGCGGAAACCGGCTTTGAAGGCGTCGAAGATTACATCGGCAAGCTGGTGCGCGTATCCGCCTTTGATCTCGCGCAAGACCGGCTGACCTGCTTTTCCTCTTACCGCTTCCTCTACGAACGCCTGCTCGGCGCTGACGTGCGCCCCTGGCTGCCCTCGGCCTTCTGCGGCGCGGCGGCGCTCCCCCAGATCAACCCGTTACGCCGCAAGGTGCTGCTGCAATCGATCAGCGAAGCCGCCGCAACGGCCCCCGGCTGGTCAGCCCGCGCACCGAGTTTCTACCCGGAATGGGTGGAGAAGGAGGCGGCATAACACCGGCTTGCTGGACAAGCGCCAATCGGCGATAATGGCAGCATGCTGATAGATCTTTCACCGCTGCACAATGCCATTGATCGGCTGGACTTCGCGCTCAAACGCCATCACCGTGAGCCTGCGGACAATGAAGTTCGGGATAGCGTTATCCAGCGCTTCGAGTTCACTTACGATTTATGCACCAAGATGTTACGGCGTGTGCTGGAAACAACATCGGATGATGTGGAGGCAATCGAGCAGATGACCTTCCCCACCCTTATCAGGACAGGCTGGGAGCGAGGTTTGGTCGGGGGCGGATGGCCCGTTTGGCATCAATTTCGCAAGATGCGGAACATAACGTCTCACGCATACAATGAAACAAAAGCAATCGAAGTCGCTTCACAGGTGCCTGAATTCCTGGGCGAAGCGCGATCACTGGTAGTAAAGTTGAGTGAACGACTCGTGCAATGAAATGTGGCCTGCACATTGGGACGGGTGAACTTGTCATAGTGCAGGAAATTCTTGCCCGATGCCTGCCACCGGGTAGTAAAGTCTACGCTTTTGGCAGCCGGGCGACGGGCCTGCGGCTCAAACCCTGGTCAGACCTTGACTTGGCGATTAGCGCTCCCTCGGCGCTTGATTGGCGGCAACTCGCCGCTCTTGAGGAAGAGTTCGATGAATCGCTGCTGCCGTGGAAAGTCGATGTGCTCGATCTTTCGGCTATCAGCGATTCGTTCCGCCAGCTCATAGAGCCGGACTTGCGGGAACTGGCTTAGATAGTCGCAAGCGCAGCTCAAGTTCGTCGAGAACCTGATCGTAATGCCGGATCAATCCGCGAAAGTAACGGCATGACGGCAGGACAAAGACAACTTCCTCGTCGCCGCCGTTTCTTGGACCCATCCGTGATTCGAGCCTGCGTTCCCGTGTGCCGAAGCGTTGTTGAAGCTGCTCCTCTGCTCCATGTCTGTGCCTTCAGGCGAGCAATTCGTCCAACGCCGCAATGCCCCACATGAAATGCCATAGCCGGACAGTCAGCATTTCCGAGATGGGCTGCGCTGGCCGCGAAGGCTTCCGAGCTAGGCAGGAACCAGAGGTTATGAGTGCCAATCCAGCCCACACTCTACCCCCGATAAAGCCCATCCAGCCGATCCCCATAACGCGCCTTCAGCTTGTGCCGCCTGATCTTCAAACTCGGGGTCATTTCTTCATTATCGATCGTGAACGCCTCGTCAGCAAAGGCGAACTGGCGGACTTTTTCGATCACCGAAACCTCGCCGTTGACCCGGTCGATTGCCGCGCGCACGGCGCTGCGGAAGGCGGGGAGTTGTTCCAGCGCCTTCAGATCAAACTTCTCGCCCTCGCGTCGCGCCCATTCGAGCGTCCATTCGGCATCGGGCATAATCAGGGCGACCAGATAGGGCCGCGCATCGCCGGTGACCATTGCCTGGCCAATCTCGGGCTGCAGCGTCAACATGCCTTCGATCCGTTGCGGCGAGATGTTATCGCCCTTGTCGTTGATGATCATGTCCTTCTTGCGGTCGGTGATCTTGATCCGGCCCTTGGCATCGCGGTGGCCGATATCGCCGGTGTGCAGCCACACTTTGCCATCGGCGTCAGTCTCAAGCGCTTTCGCCGTCTCGGCAGCGTTGCGCCAGTACCCTTGCATGACGAATTCGCCGCTGACGAGAATCTCGCCATCGTCGGCGAAGCGCAGCTCCACCCCGCGCATTGGCGGACCGACGGTATCCATCTTGATACCTGCTGAGGGCCGGTTGCAGGAAATCACCGGTCCGGCTTCGGTCTGGCCATAGCCTTGCAGCATGATGAGCCCCATTGAATCGAAAAATACGCCGATGCTGGGGTTGAGCGGCGCGCCGCCCGATACCATTGCTTTCAGCCGTCCGCCGAATTTTGCCCGGATCTTGGGGCGCAGCGTGCGCTCCAGAATGAGGTCCATCGGCTTATCGAACAAACGCCCGCGGCCCTCGGCCTTGGTGCGGCCGATCGCAGTTGCGCGGTCGAGCAGATAGTTGGCGAGGCGGCCCTGCTTTTCGATCTGTTTGATGATCCGCGCGCGCAGCACTTCGAACAGGCGCGGGACGACGACCATGATCGTCGGCCGCACTTCCTCGATATTGCTCGCGAGCTTTTCCAGCCCCTCGGCATACCAGATCTGCGCGCCCATGCCGATCGGGAGGAACTGGCCGCCGGTGTGCTCATAGCTGTGCGAGAGCGGCAGGAACGAGAGGAACAATTCGTCCGCCCAGCCGAAATCTTCCGACAGAATTCGCGCCGCGCCATCGACATTGCGCAGGATCATGCCGTGGTGCTGCTTGACCCCGCGCGGTGCGCCGCCGGTGCCGCTGGTGTAGATCACGCAGGCGAGATCGGCGCGGGTGATCTTGGCCACCCGCGCATCAACTGCCTTTCGCGCTGCCACGGCGTCACCGCTGAGCAGCGCGGACCACTGGTGTGCATCGGCAAAGGCGAGCTGCGGCAGCTTGAATTCGTCAAAGGCGATCAGATGCTTGATCTTTTCGGTCGCCATCATCGCAGGCAGCAGCGGCTTTGCCAGCCTGGCGTCCGAAACCATGACTGCCGAGGCACGGGAATTTTCAAGGATATGCGCGTGATCGCGTTCGGTGTTGGTGGTATAGGCGGGGACAGTGACCAGCTCGGCGGCCATGATCGCGAGGTCTGCGATGCACCATTCGGGACGGTTTTCGGAAACCAGCACCACCCGGTCACCTTTTTTGAGCCCCATCTTGCGCAGCGATTCGGAAACCAGGCACATTTGCCGCGCGGCTTCGGTCCACGAGATCGACTGCCATGTGCCGCCACGCTTGGCCGTGAGGAACGGCTTGTCACCCTGTTCGTCAGCGCGGGCAAGAAACAGCGCGACGAGGTTTGGGCTGGCGTCAAAATCATCGATATGCACTAAGTTCAGCCTCTGCAATTTGCCGTCTTTCGCGGCGCGTTTGGGGATGACTTATCGCTGGCAAGCCGTAGCGGCAAGCGGGCGACGAAATTAGGCTCACACGAAGACGCCGAGGAGCGGAGGAGGAGCTGCCGTTCTGTGCCTCTGCGCGAACCAGAACTTACTCTGAAACAGCCCTTCCCTCGCTCCGCCGGTCAGGCGCGCCGATCAGCTTGCCGTCTACCACTTCAACCGCATTGCCCTTGAAGCTTGCCTGGCGGGGGCGGACATCGGCGTGGCCGAGCGCCACCAGCGCGGGAATCATTGATTCGAGACTGGTGCCCTTTTCAACGAACACGCTCGGGCCATCGGGGGCGAAGATTGTTGGCAGGGCAATCGCCGCTTCGGCGGAGAGCTTCCAGTCGATCACACCGATCACCGCCTTCGCCACCTGCGCCGGAATGGTAACGCCGCCTGCCGCGCCAATTACCAGC
Source organism: Novosphingobium sp. (assembly GCA_031366845.1). Taxonomy (GTDB): domain Bacteria; phylum Pseudomonadota; class Alphaproteobacteria; order Sphingomonadales; family Sphingomonadaceae; genus Novosphingobium. The sequence continues at coordinate 5,126 of JANLOZ010000109.1, forward strand.
CGCAGCTTGCCATCGGGCGCATAGACCAGCGTTGGCGCCATTGAAGAGCGCGGGCGTTTGCCGCCTTCGACCCGGTTGGCTGCCGGCCGCCCGGCTTGCTCTGGCTGGAAATCAAAGTCAGTCAGCTCGTTATTGAGAAAGTAGCCGCCAACCACCAGCCCCGACCCGAAAGCGCTTTCGACGGTCGAGGTGTAGGACACTGCGGAGCCCCAGCGATCCACCACCGCGAAGTGCGAGGTGCCGTGCTCGGGCCCCGAAGGCAGGTTCGCCCGCGACAGGTTTTTCGCGCCCGGAGGCGTTCCGGCTTCGGCATTGGCTATGGTCTTGCCGGGATCGATCAGTTCAGATCGCTGCGCCAGATAGCCTGCATCAACCAGCCCCGCCGCCGGCACCTCGCCAAAATCAGGATCACCCAGATAGCGCGCGCGATCAGCATAGGCGAGCCGCTCGCTCTCGGCGATCAGGTGCCAGGCCACCGGCGACCCAGGCCCGAGCGCAGTGAGGTCAAAGCGTTCAAGCTGTTTGAGCACGGCGAATACCGTGGTCTCGCCCGAACTTGGCGGGCCCATCCCGCAGATCCGGTAGCCGCGATAGGTGCCGCAGAGCGGGGCGCGATCCCTGACGCGGTAGGACGCCACATCGGCGAGCGTCATGGCAGCCGGATTGCGCGGCGCAGTCGTCACCCGTTTGACAATCGCAGCGGCATTCGGCCCGGTGTAAAAGCCCCTCGGCCCGCGCAGCGACAGCGCCGTCAACGTTTTGGCCAAGGCCGGGTTCTTGACCTGCTTGCCTGGAGCCAGCGCGCGCCCATCGGCATCATAGAACAGCGCCGCGCCATCGGCAACGAAGGCGGCAGAGCCTCGCGCGAATTCAAGGAATTCGTGAAAGCGCGGGCTGACCGTCCAGCCCTGCCCGGCGAGCCTGATCGCCGGGGCAAACAACCGCCGCCAGGCCAGTTTGCCGTGCCTGGCATGCGCCGCTGCGGCGAGCGCCATATTGCCCGGAACCCCGACGCTGGTGCCGCCTGGCACCGCATCCTTGAAGCCCATCGGCACGCCGTCTTTCCAGAACCATTTGCCGTCTGCCACCTTGGGTGCGGTCTCGCGGCCATCGAGCGTTTCGATCTTGCCGCGCGAATCGGTGTTCAGGTAAAACCCGCCACCGCCGATCCCGGAACTTTGCGGCTCGACCACGGTGAGCGCCAGCATCGTGGCAATCGCGGCATCGGTGGCGCTGCCGCCAGCGCGCAGCATCTCGGCCCCGGCCTCCGCCGCGCGCGGATCGGCGGCCGAGACCATGCCTTTGGCGAACAGCGTGGGAGCGGCAACCCGGTGCGCGTGGTGCCGAGCGGTTCGCGCTTCGGCGGCGCTGGTGGTGGCGAGGAGTGCAGTGCACAGCAGAAGCAGAGGGCGGTGAGTCATCCCGTCAGCCTATTCGCTCCCAACCGCATCGGCAATCGCCGAAAATCCATCGCGCTTCATCAGCGTTTCAAGCCCCGCCACAATCGTCTTGGCAATCCCCGGTCCTTGATAGACCATCGCGCTGTAAAGCTGCACCAGGCTCGCCCCCGCCCGGATGCGCGCCCAGGCGTGTTCGGCGCTGGCGATCCCGCCGACCCCGATCAGCGGAATTGCTCCGCCAGTGGCCGCCCTGAAGGCGCGCAACTGCGCGAGCGCCAATTCGCGCAAAGGTTCGCCCGAAAGCCCGCCCGTCTCGCCGCGATGGCGCGATTGCAACGGCGGGCGCGAGATGGTGGTGTTGGAGACGATAATCGCATCGATCGCGTGCCGCGCCACCGCAGCGACAATCCGCGCCGGGGCATCGGCATCGAGATCGGGCGCGACCTTGAGGAACACCGGCGGGCCGCCAGCACTGCGACCTGCGGCAATTGCGCCGAGCAGGTCATTGAGCTCGCTGTCACCCTGCAAATCGCGCAGGCCCGGCGTGTTTGGCGAAGAAACGTTGATCGTAATATAGTCGGCGAGCGGCGCCATCAGATTGAAGCCGCTGACATAATCGGCGATGCGATCGGCTGAATCCTTGTTTGCGCCGATATTGATCCCGAGCACACCGCGCTTTTTGCGCCCCGCCAGCCGCGCGGAGGCCGCCGCCTGCCCGCGATTGTTGAATCCCATCCGGTTAATCACCGCGCGGTCCGCCTCCAGCCGGAACAGACGCGGCCTGGGATTTCCCGCCTGCGGACGCGGCGTGAGCGTGCCGACTTCAACGAAGCCGAAGCCGAGCCCGAGCACCGCATCGGCAACTTCAGCGTCCTTGTCGAAACCGGGGGCCATACCCAGCGGATTGGCGAAAGCGATTCCCGCCACACGCGTCGCCAGCGGTCCAGCGACCGGCGGCGCGCGGCTTGGCAGCAGTTTGAGCCCGGCAATCGCCAGACCATGCGCCGCTTCAGCTTCGAGTCGGAACAGTACGGGACGGATCAGCGGGTAAATCATCGCGCTGCGCCTATGCCAGACCGCCACAGCCGTGTCGATTGTGCAACAGTGTTGCGGTAATCATTGTTTTTGCCCACATTCTGACAACGATTGTCATGATTACGACGGTGTTTTGTCGAGTTTCACCAATTTTTTTGCATGGCAGCGCCGCATTGGACGCTTGCGACCCGAAGGGCTCGTCACGCCTTCGGGCAGACGAGTTCTCCACTTTTAGGCGGATCAGGCCCAGTGCCTGGTCCGCTTTTTTTCGGTCAGGTTTTTTCCGTGTTGCGTCGAATCGGCACCAGCCCGCTCCCCCACCCGGCCACCCAAGACATTGTATAATATGGGTG
>JANLOZ010000125.1:0-18731 GCA_031366845.1 Novosphingobium sp.
GCCGCCAAAGGCATCGGTCGCTGCTGCGGCCATGGCGAGCGTTGATGCCTCGTTCGCCACATCGACCTGCACGCCAATCGCTTGGCCGCCTGCCTGCGCGATTTCCGCCGCCACACCCTTGGCTCCGTCCGCATTCAGATCAGCAACGACCACGCTGGCGCCCGCTTCGGCCAGCCCCAGGGCATAAGCGCGGCCAATCGAATTCCCGCGCCCGCCGGCACCGGTTACCACGGCTACTTTGCCGTCAAGGCGGAACTGTTCCATGGTGAATGTCATTCGTGTAAACTCCTGAAAAATCAACCTTGCAGGTTCACCCAGACATTACGGACCTGCTGGAACTCGCGCAGACCTTCGATGCCACCAAGCCGGCCGTGGCCCGAATGTTTCATCCCGCCAAACGGCACGCAAGGTGTCATCGCCTCGCCCGAGCCGTTGACCTGCACCTGCCCGGCCATCATCTGCCCGGCAACCCGGTGGGCGCGTGCGAGGTTGGTGGTGTGGATATAGGCTCCAAGGCCATAATCGCTGTCATTGGCCAGCGCGACAGCCTCTTCCTCGCTATCAAAAGGCGTCACGGTAAGGACTGGACCAAAGACTTCATTCCTGGCGATCTCGCTGCCCGGCGAAACGTCAGCCAGCACCGTGAGCGGCAGGAAATAGCCATTGGCGTGATCGCCGCCCAGGCGCTCGCCGCCGCTGATCAGCCGCGCGCCGGCGCTAACCCCGCGCCCTACCATTGCGCTGATCCGCGCCAATGCGGCCTCGGAAATCACCGGGCCGAGCGTGCTCGCCTGATCGAAGGGATCGCCGACGGTAACATGGGCGGCCATAGCGCCGAGCATATCCAGATAGGGCTCATAGATCGATCGTTCGACCAGCAGCCGCGTGCCGTTCACACAGCCTTGGCCATTGGCCGAAACCCCGCCCGAAAGCCCGCGCTTGGTGGCGTCTTGCAGATTGGCGTCGGCGAAGACGATCACCGCCGATTTACCGCCCAGCTCCAGCCCGACCGGCTTGAGACTCTTAGCCGCAGAGGCGAGGATTTTCTTCGCCGTCGCGCCAGAGCCGATGAATTCGATCTTGCCGATGCCAGGGTGCGCAACCATCGCCGCGCCAACGTCTGCGCCGCCGGTGACAAGGTTGACCACGCCCGCAGGAAAGCCCGCCTGCCGGATCAGCTCGACCAACCGCATCACCGAATAGGGCGCGAGGTCTGGCGATTTGATGACGATGCAATTGCCCGCAGCGAGCGCAGGGGCGAGCACCATGGTCGCGGCGAAAATCGGCCCGTTCCACGGCACGATTACGCCGACCACGCCGAACGGTTCATAGTGAACATAATCGTGCGCGGGCCCGCCCCAGGTTGACACCGTGCGGCCCTCGATCTTGTCTGCCCAACCGCCGAAATAGCGGAACTTCTGCGCACCGTCGAAGCCCATATAGCCCGCGCCCATCAGGGTGGAGCCGTTCTCTGCCACCAGCGTCGGCGCCATGGCGAGCGATTCCGCCTCGAGCAGCGCGGCGAGCGCGAACATCAGGTTGCGCCGCTTGTCTCCGGTCATTGCGCGCCACGCGGGAAATGCGGCTTGCGCGGCCTCAACCGCGCGGTCGATGTCGGCGGGCGATCCCATGCGGAACTCGCGGGTAACCGTGCCGGTGCCGGGATAGATGTGGGTGAGCAGATCGCCCGTGCCCTGTTCCTCAACAGAATCGCCGATTATCAGCGCGGAACGCGGCAGCAGGTCGGCATTGGGGGTCTGGAAACCCATTTCTTGTCTCCGATTACATCGCGCTGATCTGATCCCACATCGCGTCGGGCATGTAGGTATATTCGAGATAGTGCCCGAAGGCTTTGCGGCCATCGAGGTAGGCAAAGCTTAGCTTTCCGGGGCCTGAATCGCGTTCGAACACCAAGGGCAAGTCCTGCACATCGACTGCGGCGCGGAATTCCGCCCAATCGGTCACGCGCTGGCAGGTGTGGTGGAATCGCATCGGCCCGCCGTTCGACGGGGCGTTGGCATAGACGCCGGTTTCGTCAATTTCGACCTCGATAAGCTCGTACTGTACGCCGCCGTGGCTGAACATCGCGATCCGCGATTTCTGGCGTTTGGGGCCGTGCGGCGTATCGACCGACTGATCGACCGGGATGATCATCGGGTCCTTATTCAGCCCGCGCGCCTTGAATACGGCGATGGCTGCTTCGATGTCATCGCAGATGTAGCCGTTCTGATAATGTTGGCCGACGAGCATTTTCTTCTCCTTTTCGCCCCTCCTCTTCAGGGGAGGGGCAGTGAGACTTGGCAGCTTGCTGCCTAGTCGCAGCGGGGTGGGGTCTCTCCTTTGAACGCAACACATCGTACAAAGGAGAGACCCCACCCCAACCCCTCCCCTGAAGGGGAGGGGCTAAATTCCTACCCCTCTCGCGCTACATCATAGCGCGAGAGATACCGCTCAAATATCGGCGTCAGTGATTCCACGCTCAGACCATATTGCGCGAGCTTGTATTCATGGCGCCCGAACTTGTCCTGCGGGTTGTCATTGACCCAGCGCTGAACCCCGGCCTCGGCCTCAGAGGTCCATTCATCACCCAGCTTGGCATAAAGCTTTCTGGTCTCGCCCACCGGATCATTGAGCAGATCCGCGTAATGCACATCGATCACCCGGTCCTCACCGAATTTGTCACGGAAATCCATGATGCGACCCGCGTGCTCGGCGCACTGCCAGGGGTAGTTATGGCCCAGCCAGTCGGCGTCAATCTTGCCCATATGGCCCATGTGACTGAGCGAGATTACCGAGCACAGCGAACCGGCGGCGGTGAAGGGATCGCGGTGGGTCCAGACGAACCGCGCATCGGGATAGACTTGCAGGATCGTTTCCAGCCACAGTGAATGACTGGGTTTCTTGACGTTCCACACACCCGGCGCATCCTGTTGCAGCAATTGCAGGAATTTCTTGTGGTATTGATAGGCGCTGGTCATGTCGCAGGAGAAGATGAATTCCTTGTATTCAGGCAACACCCCTTTGGATTCGATCATCAACGTCTTGAAATCGTGCGCCATGAAGAACACGCATTCGTTGGGGTAAATCGCTGATCCGCGATAGTATTTTCCCATATCCGGATTGGCTTCGAGCATCGCCTTTTCCTGCGCCAGCCGGAGGACTGCGCGCGGATCGCTGCGCAGCGTGGCGCTGGTAGCAGGCGGCACAGGATCATCGATTTCCCAGGTTAGCGGGGATCGGCGCGCCGGGTCGGCAGCGAGCAGGTTGGACATCAGCGTGGTGCCGGTGCGCGGCACGCCCATGACGAACACCGGGCGCTCGACCGCGCGGGTCAGCAGTTCGGGATTCTGCCGCAGATAGTCCGAAACTCTCAGGCGATTGCGCAAGTAATGACCGATGTCGCCCGCCACCCGGCCAAGCCCGCCCTCGGTGTAGTTGCCGATCTGCCGGTTGACGTCGCGCACCAGAACATCGAGCCCCTCGCGATAGGAGTCGCTATCAAAGTCGGCGATGCCGGTGGCCTTGCGGGCCTCTTCGATCAGCTTTTCGGCGACCAGTTGCTCGGCCATGATAACTCCTCTGCGTTGCCGCTCGCCTAGCAGCGATGCGGGCGGCCTGTCCCCTCCCTGCGGGTAGTCATCGCGACGACGATTGCGCGCGCACTGGTAAGCCAGGCGCTCCTCCGCCATGGCTGGACCCTCGCAATTTAGGAGGATGCCATGGCCAAGGGCCTGTTCGACTGCACCGGCAAGGTGACCCTGGTGACCGGCGGCAATGGCGGGATCGGGCTGGGCTTCGCGATGGGTGTCGCCAGGCAGGGCGGCGACCTGGCTATCTGGGCGCGCAATGCGGAAAAGAACGCGTCGGCCAAGGCGGCGCTGCTTGAGGCTGGGGCCGGGCGGGTGGAAACCTATCAGGTCGATGTTGGCTCGGAAGAAGCGATCCTTGCCGGTTATGAAACTTTCATGGCTGATTTTGGCCGGATCGATTGCGTCTTCGCCAATTCGGGTGCCTCACCGCGCTACAATTCGGTGTTCGATATGACCACCGCGCACTGGCATGAATTCCAGTCGGTGGCGCTCCACGGCGCATTTTTCACCCTGCGCGAAGCGGCGCGGCATATGAAAGCGCGGGCTGAGGCGGGTGAGCCCGGCGGCAGTCTGGTCGCTTGTGGCTCGCTGTCGCTGTTTCAGGGGCTGGCAGGCAAGATGGAATATGCCGCGTCAAAGGCTGCTGTCGCTGCGGTTATCCGCTGCCTCGCCGCCGAGATGGGCGCGTACAACGTTCGCGCCAATATCATCGCTCCGGGGCTGATCATCACGCCCATGATGGGGCCGGGTGATGGCCCGGCGGTGAAATACCTTGAAGGCCAGTATGCCCCGATCACGCCGATGAAGCGCGTCGGCTATCCGGAAGATTTTGAAGGCATCGGCGCGTTCCTTTGCTCGGATGCAAGCGCGTTTATCACCGGCGAGACGATCAAGGTTGATGGCGGCTACATGATCCGCGGCTGATTGGCGATGATGGGAGAGATGTGATGAAACTGCTCAACATTCACGGCGTCGGCGATGTGCGGCTCGACGAATATGCGCGGCCTGCGGCTGGCCCCAAGGACGTGGTGGTCAAAATGAAAGCCACCGGGATTTGCGGTAGCGATCTTTCCTACATCAAGTTCGGCGGCATGCCTGTTGAACCCGGTGGAACCACTGCGCTGGGGCATGAAGGTGCGGGCGAGGTGATGGAAGTTGGCGCTGAGGTTGAGGGCATTTGGGTCGGCCAACCAGTGATCGTCAACCCGATGAACACGCCGAGCAACATTGGTTCGGGCGGCCCGGAAGGCGCTTTCACCGAGGAACTGCTGGTGCGCGAGGCGCGTTTGGGCGATTCGATCCTGCCGATCCCCGAGGGCATCCCCTATGATGTCGCGGCGATGTGTGAACCGCTGGCGGTGGCGATGCACGGGGTCAACCGCGCCGAGGTCAAGCCGGGTGACAAGGTTGTACTGTTCGGTTGCGGGCCGATTGGCCTTGGCATGGTGCTGTGGCTGGTTGATCGCGGGGTGACCGATGTGATCGCGCTCGACCTGGCACCTGAACGGCGCGAGCGGGCGCTGGCGCTCGGCGCACGCGCAGCGCTTGATCCGGCGGGAATCGATCTGCGCACCGAGTTGATGAAGCTCCATGGTGAGGCGCGGTCTTTCAACCGCCACGGCCCCGATACCGACGTCTATATCGATGCAGCCGGCGCGCCGAACATCCTCAACGATGTGGTGTGCATGGCGAAGTTCCATTCGCGAATGGTGATCACCGCCGCCTATATGAAGCCGCTGGAATTTCACGCCGGGCGGATGCTCACCAGCGAAATGACCATCACCACGGCGGTCGGCTATCCCACCGAATTCCCCGATGTGATCGCCGCGATGCCGCGCCTCAAAAACAAGATCGCATCGATCATCAGCCATTATGTGGCGTTCGATAACGTGCTCGAGGGCCTGAAAATCGCCGCAACGCCGCAGTCTGCCAAAGTGATGATCGAATTTACTGATGCCTGACCCGGCCGAGCAAAAACAGACGCCTTTGGGCGCGCTTGTCACCTCTGGCGATCAGCAGACCGACGCGGAACGGATCACCGACACCATTTTCATGGTGAAGGACATCTCGAACGCCTACCTTGTCACCACGCCTGATGGTGATGTGCTGGTCAACACCGGCTTCATCGGCAACGGTCCGCGCAACAAGGCGCTGTTCGCTCCGCATCGCACCGGGCCCTTGCGCAAAATCGTGCTGACTCAGGCCCACGCTGACCATTTCGGGGCACTGCCCGAGCAGCTTGAACCAGGCACCGAGGTTATCGCCGGGGCTGGCTTTACCGAAACTGACAGGTATTTCGATGCCCTGAAGATGTTCCTCGGGCGCCGTTCGGGCAAACTTTGGGCCTCGATGACCCGCCGCAATGGCCCGCCACCGGTTGCGCCCAGGGTTGTGCCAGATGTTGAAGTGACTGACCGGCTCGCCTTCATGATCGGCGGCAAGCGGTTTGAAGTTATCAAGGTTCCCGGCGGCGAATCTCTGTGCTGCGCGATTCTGTGGCTGCCCGATGAGCAGACCGTGTTCACCGGCAATGCCTTCGGCCCGGTCTGGCGATCACAGCCCAATCTCACCACCACGCGCGGTGACAAGCCCCGGCTGGTCGCGCCCTATCTGCGCACGGCCGAACTGGTGCGCGATCTGGGCGCTGAACTGGTCATAACCGGCCACGGTGAGCCGGTGCACGGGGCCGATCGCATCCGCGCCGATCTTGTCGCCATGCACGATGCGATTTCGTACATCGAGCGCGAGACGATCAAGGGGATGAACGACGGACGTTCGGTCTATGAACTGATGCAGACAATCGAACTCCCCGCGGACATCGAAGTCGGCGGCTTCCACGGCCAGACCAAATGGACCGTCCGCGCGGTGTGGGAAGAGAACGGCAACTGGTTCAAATACGAAGACGGCACCACAGCGCTTTTTGGCTCGCCGCGCTCGAGCGTTGATACTGATGTGGTGGAACTGGCAGGCGGGGCCGCTAAGGTTGCCGCGCGGGCCAGGGCGCGGCTGGATGCGGGGGAGCCTTTGGAAGCGCTGCATCTGGTCGATATCGCGCTGTCAGCCGATCGCGCCGAACCTTGCGCGCTGGCGGTGAAGAAAGCGGCCTGCCAGCTTTTGCTTGCGCGCGGAGGCGGACAAAACCTTAGCGAAACCATGTGGTTGCGCGCTGAGATTGCCGATGCGGAGAAGGCATCAGGCTAAAGGCGCAAGCCCCGTCAGCACCAGCCGAACCAGGTCGGCCTGACCCTTGGTGCCGGTTTTGGCATAGATCCGTTTGCTGTAATTGCGGGTGGTTTCGGCGGTGAGCGATAGGGCTTTGCCTGCCTCGACCAGCGGCACGCCCCGGCTGACTGCCTCGGCCAATGCCGCCTCGCGCGCGGAGAGGCCGAGGGTGCTGGCGATGACCTGAACCTTGCGCGCGGGTTCCTCGCGTTGCGCGGTGCGGAAGGTGGCGACGGCAGTGGCTGGATGTGGCGGGGCATCGGCATCGCGCCTTACAGGTCGCAGCAGCAAATCGGGCAGAATATTCTTAGCGCCATGAACCACGCGGCGCGCTTCGTTTGGCGCCATCGCCAGTTCGCCGCAGGCCAGAGCCACGGCGGGACTAACGGCACCTGGTGCGCGCGCGGCGGCGTGCGGCAGGGGGAGCAACTGCTGCGCGAGCCGGTCAGCAACCAGCACGCGCCCTTCTGTATCAAGCACGGCCTGCCCGATGCCCAACAAGGCAAGGCTGCCCTCCGCCGTCTCGGTCCTCAGGCGCATTTCCCCAATCGTCGAAAACAAGGCGAGGGCGACGGCAATCGATGGCGAAAGTGCGGTCAGCAAAGCACTGTCGGCAGCGGTGAACACCTCGCGCTCGTGTAGCAAAACCAGCCACGCATTCAGATCACCGCGCCCCGCCACCCGGATCAATCGTGCATCGGCGATCCTTGCGTCCTTCAGCAGGCGATCCTGCGCCGCACGCGCGCTGGCGCTGTCAAAATCGCGCATCTCGTCAAGCGTATAGACGCGGTTCGGGCGCAGTGCGGCATAGGCTGACGGGTCTAGCGGACCGGGCTCGCCGGGATCTTCATTAGCGCCGAAACGATCAGACGTAACCCGCCGCCGCAAGGCCGACTGCCCCGGCGCAGCACTGCTCCGCACAGTCATCCGGATACGCTGCGCGCCGGTGCGTACAAGCAACCGGCGCAGGAATGTTTCCCAAACCGGCGTTTCGAAAATGCCCTCGAACAAGGGCAGAAGCAGGTTGGTTTCATCGGTTGGAGTAACAGCCATCCACTTTGCTCCCATATGGGAGTATTGGGGTCAACCCCCGCGGTGCATTGCCGCCGCAACAATAAACCGGAGTGGATCGATGAGCAGCGCCTCCCGCCATACCCTAACCCACCTGCAACGGCTTGAGGCCGAGGCCATTCACATCATCCGCGAGGTTGTTGCCGAGGCTGAAAACCCGGTGATGATGTATTCGGTGGGCAAGGATTCAGCCGTGATGCTGCACCTTGCGCGCAAGGCGTTCTATCCCTCGCCGCCGCCGTTCGCGCTGCTGCATGTCGATACCACCTGGAAGTTTCAGGAGATGTACAAACTGCGCGACAAGATGGCCGAGATGTCGGGCATGGACCTGATCGTCTATCAAAACCAGGAAGCTGCCGAGCGCGGGATCAATCCGTTTGATCACGGCGCGCTGCACACCGATATGTGGAAGACCGAGGGCCTGAAGCAGGCGCTCGACAAATATGGCTTCGATGCCGCTTTCGGTGGTGCCCGCCGCGACGAGGAAAAGAGCCGCGCCAAGGAACGCATCTTCTCATTCCGCACCGCGTCGCACGGCTGGGATCCGAAGAACCAGCGCCCCGAACTGTGGAACATTTACAACGCCCGCAAGAACAAGGGCGAATCGATCCGCGTCTTCCCGATTTCGAACTGGACCGAGCTTGACGTGTGGCAGTACATTCACCTCAACAATATCCCCATCGTGCCGCTCTATTTCGCCGATATGCGCCCCACCGTGGAGCGCGACGGCATGCTGATCATGGTCGACGACGACCGGTTCCCGCTGAAACCCGGTGAGGTGCCAGTGATGCGTTCGGTGCGCTTCCGCACGCTTGGCTGCTATCCGCTGACCGGCGCGGTGGAGAGCAGGGCCAAGACGCTCCCCGAAGTCATTCAGGAAACGCTGCTCACCACCACGTCAGAGCGGCAGGGGCGGGCAATCGACAAGGATGCAGGCGGTGCCGGCATGGAAATCAAAAAGCAGCAGGGGTACTTCTGAGTCCCCGCGCAGGCGGGGATCTCATGCCCATTCAAAGCAATTTCAATCCGGCCTGAGGCCCCCGCCGTCGCGGGGGAGCAGGCAAGGGAGCTGATATGACCGACCCTAACAATGATCCCGTCTACGTCACCGAGAGCCTCATCGCCGAGGACATTGACGCCTATCTTGAGCACCACGAGCACAAGACCATGCTGCGCTTCATCACCTGCGGGTCGGTGGATGATGGCAAGTCAACGCTGATCGGGCGGCTGCTGTACGATTCGAAGATGATCTTCGAAGATCAGCTTGAAGCGCTCACCGCCGATTCAAAGAAGGTTGGCACGCAGGGGCAGGAAATCGATTTCGCACTGCTGGTCGATGGTCTGGCGGCTGAACGCGAACAGGGCATCACGATTGACGTCGCCTATCGGTTTTTCAACACCGAAAAGCGCAAGTTCATCGTCGCCGATTGCCCTGGGCATGAACAATACACGCGCAACATGATCACCGGCGCGTCCACCGCCGATCTCGCCTGCATCCTGATCGACGCGCGCAAGGGCGTGCTGGTGCAGACGCGGCGGCATTCGTATCTGTGCCACCTGATCGGCATCAAGAACATCGTGCTTGCCGTGAACAAGATGGACCTGGTCGATTACCGCCAGGACGTGTTCGACAAGATCGTCGCCGACTATGCCGAGTTCGCCAGGAGCATCGGCATTGAGAGCTTCACCGCGATGCCGATCTCGGGCTTTAAGGGTGACAACATCATCGGCGCTTCGGCCAACACGCCTTGGTATAATGGCCCCAATCTGGTCGAACATCTTGAAAGCGTTGAGGTACTGACCTCGGAAGATCAGGCCAAGCCGTTCCGCATGCCGGTGCAATGGGTCAACCGCCCGAACCTCGATTTCCGCGGGTTTTCAGGCTTGATCGCCACGGGTTCGATCAAGCCGGGTGATGCGATCCGGGTGCTGCCTTCGGGCAAGACTTCGACCGTGACCAAGGTTGTAACCATGCCAAATGCCGGCGGAGTCGAGGGGGACGGCGATCTGGACTCAGCCGTCGCCGGTCAATCGGTGACAATCTGCTTTGCTGACGAAATTGATTGTTCGCGCGGGGATGTTATTTCCATCGCCGATACCCCACCGCAGGTTGCCGATCAGTTTGAAAGCACCATTGTCTGGCTCAACGACGAGCCGCTGCATGTCGGGCGGGCCTATTGGCTAAAGCTTGGCACGCAGATGGTTTCGGCAACTGTGCAACAGCCCAAATATGCCGTCAACGTCAACAGTGTCGGAGGCTCTGGGGAACACGTCGCGGTCAAGACGCTGGAACTGAACGCCATCGGCGTTGTCCAGCTGGCGACAGACAAGCCTGTCGTGTTCGAGCCCTATGCCGATAACCGCACGCTCGGCGGCTTTATCCTGATCGACAAGATTACCAATGCGACTGTCGCGGCGGGGATGCTGCAATTCAGCCTGCGCCGCGCACAGAATGTGCACTGGCAGGCAACCGACATTGGCCGCGCTGAACATGCGGCGCTCAAGAACCAGACGCCCAAGGTGCTGTGGTTCACCGGACTTTCGGGCTCGGGTAAATCGACCATCGCCAATGAGGTTGAAAAGTCGCTTAACCTGATGAATCGCCACACGTTCCTGCTCGATGGTGACAATGTCCGCCACGGGCTCAACAAGGATCTGGGCTTCACCGAGGCTGACCGGATCGAGAATATCCGCCGCGTGGGCGAAGTGGCGAAGCTGATGGTTGATGCCGGACTCATCGTCCTCACCGCCTTCATTTCGCCGTTCCGCGCCGAGCGCGAAATGGTGCGCGCCCTGCTGCCCGAAGGCGAGTTCATCGAGATCTTTGTCGATACGCCTTTGGAAGTTGCCGAAGCGCGCGATGTGAAGGGGCTTTACAAGAAGGCGCGCGCCGGACAGCTCAAGAACTTCACCGGGATCGACAGCCCTTACGAGCCGCCGATCAACCCGGAAATACGCGTCAACACGGTTGAGATGACCGCGCAGGAAGCTGCCGCGCACATCATCCGCCAGCTGATGCCGCTGAAGTAGGGGAGCCCGCGATGAGCATGACCGACGTCGAACTCGCCGCGCACCTGGCCGAAATTGCGGGGCAACTGCTGGTAACGGTGCGGACCAGCGGAATGTTCTCGCCCAAGGCTCTGGGCAAGGCGGGGGACCAGACTGCCAACCAATTCCTCGTCCATGCCTTGCGTGAGCAGCGCCCCGATGATGGCCTGCTGTCTGAAGAAGAAAAGGACAGCGCCGAGCGGCTCGCAAAGTCGCGAGTGTGGATCGTCGATCCGGTCGATGGCACCCGCGAATATGGTGAGGCGCGGACCGACTGGGCGGTGCATGTCGGCCTTGCAGTTGATGGCGCGCCGGTGATGGGTGCGGTTGCCTTGCCGGGGCTGGGGCTTGTGCTGCGCACTGATCAACCGCGTATGATCCCGCCTGCGCCGGACGTGCTGCGCATGGTCGTCAGCCGCACACGTCCGGCGCGCGAAGCGACCGAGGTTGCTGAAAAGCTCGGCGCGGAACTGGTCCCGATGGGCTCAGCCGGGGCCAAGGCGATGGCGATCGTGCTGGGGCAAGCCGATATCTACCTGCATTCGGGCGGGCAATACGAATGGGATAGCTGCGCGCCGGTCGCGGTGGCGCTGGCGCACGGCCTCCACGCCTCGCGGATTGACGGCAGCCCGCTGGTCTATAATCAGGCAGATGTCTACATGCCCGACCTGCTGATCTGCCGGAAGGTCCATGCCGCAATGGTGCTCGCGGAAGTTGCAGCGCTCGGTTGAAGGATTGCAGTATGTCGCGGTCAATAATTGTCACTGGTGGGTTTGGCATTCTCGGCCAGGCGGTTGCAGAAGCCTTTGCCGCCGCTGGCGACAAGGTCGCGCGGATCGATTTTGCTGCCGCGCCGCACAGCCCGGTTCAGGGCGCACTCGACATCGGCGGAGTCGATCTGACCGAGGCCGCCGCGACGCAGGCCGCGCTTGATCAGGTATGTGCTGCCCATGGCGGGATTGATGTGCTGGTCAACGTTGCCGGCGGCTTCACCTGGGAAACGCTCGATGGCGGCTCGATTGATGCCTGGGCGCGGATGCATTCGATGAACCTGATCAGCAATGCGACAATCACCAAGCTCGCTTTGCCCTCGCTCGCCAAGTCTGGCGCAGGCCGGATCGTCAGCATAGGCGCTGGTGCGGCGGTGAAGGCGGGCATGGGCATGGGTGCCTATGCTGCGTCAAAGTCTGGCGTTCACCGGTTGACCGAGGCGCTTGCTGAAGAGCTGGCCGGGCAGGGGATAACGGTCAATGCCGTGCTGCCCAGCATCATCGACACGCCGACCAATCGCGCGGACATGCCGAACGAAGATTTCTCCAAATGGGTGCAGCCCGCCGCGATTGCCGATGTGATCCTGTTCCTCGCTTCTCCCGCTGCCCGCGCGATCACCGGTGCGCTGATCCCGGTTACGCGCGGCGATTGAGTTGCAATAACTAAATTGGGCTCTTGCAGAGTGATACGTGATTCACTCTGCGGCCGTGCGTCGCAGCGCTTCTGCGATGGCTTTGCCGGGGGCAAGCGTTCGCCCTTGCGGTAGTGGCGAATTTTGGCAAGGCAGGGGCAAAGCGCAAACCTGCCGCGATCAGATGCGTCCGGCGCATCGCGCAGGTTTCGCCATGATCGAAAAGGAACCCCGCGATGTTTTCTGCCGTGCTCATCGAAAAGACCGAAGAAGGCCAGACTGTTGGCCTCCAGCAGCTTGACGAAAGCGC
Organism: Novosphingobium sp.; assembly: GCA_031366845.1. Lineage (GTDB taxonomy): Bacteria > Pseudomonadota > Alphaproteobacteria > Sphingomonadales > Sphingomonadaceae > Novosphingobium. The sequence continues at coordinate 12,644 of JANLOZ010000125.1, forward strand.
GCTGCCCGAAGGCGATGTGACGATAGATGTCGCCTATTCGACGCTCAATTACAAAGACGGTCTTGCCATCACCGGCAAAAGCCCGATTGCCCGCGTCTGGCCGCTGGTCCCCGGGATCGATCTGGCGGGAACCGTCCGAGAAAGCAGCAACCCGGCCTTTGCCGCTGGGGATCAGGTGGTGCTTAATGGCTGGGGCGTGGGTGAGGGGCACTGGGGCGGGCTGGCGCAAAAGGCGCGGCTCAAGGGCGAATGGCTGATCAAGCTGCCTTCGGCGTTCAATGCGGAACAGGCGATGGCAATCGGCACCGCTGGATACACCGCCGCGCTCAGCGTCGATGCACTGGTGGCGCGCGGTGTCACACCGGACATGGGCGAGGTGCTGGTCACTGGCGCAACCGGCGGGGTCGGCTCGGTCGCAGTGGCGCTGCTCAGCAAAGCGGGTTTCAACGTTGCCGCCGCTACCGGCAAGGCGGCCGAGGATGATTACCTCAAGGCGCTCGGCGCAACGACGATCATTGACCGTGCCGAGCTCGCCGAAAAGGGCAAGCCGATGCAGCGCGAACGCTGGGCAGGGGTGATCGATTCGGTCGGCAGTTTCACGCTCGCCAATGCCTGCGCTCAGACGCGCTATGGCGGCACCGTTGCCGCTTGCGGGCTGGCACAGGGCGCCGATTTTCCCGTGACGGTTATGCCGTTTATCCTGCGCGGGGTTGCCCTGATCGGCATCGAGAGCGTCAACTGCCCGATGGCTCGGCGCCTGGCAGCGTGGGAGCGGCTGGCGCGTGATCTTGGTGCCGGGCAGCTGGCTTTGATCGGCGGCAAAGTGATCGGGCTTTCGCAAGTCGTGCAGACTGCAGCTGACCTGATCGACGGCAAAGTGCGCGGGCGCGTTGTGGTTGATGTGAACGCTTGATGGCGCATCGCAGCGCCATCGTCGATGCGGAAAGCGGGCTATCGATTGCTCGCGGCATTCCGCTTGAAGATGAAGCGGGCATCGGTGCGCTGACGCTCGGCGGCTATATCCGTGAAGTCGCGGCGCGGTTCGGTCCGAATGAGGCGGCGGTGGTTCACATTGATGGCACTGCGCAGCGCTGGACCTATGACGAACTGCTCGCCCGATCGATGGAGGTTGCCCGCGCGCTGCTGGCCTGCGGCACCGGCAAAGGCACCCGCGTGGGCGTGCTGGCGACCAACCGGCTGGAATTTCTGTCCTGCGTCTTCGGCACCGCGCTGGCGGGCGGCACTGCGACAACGATCTCGACCTTCTTCACTGCTGCGGAACTCGAAGTGGTGCTCAAGGAAAGCGGCTGTTCGGTACTGCTGCTCGAGCGCAAGGTGCTGAAGAAGGACTTCGCCAGGATGCTGGTGGAAATTGAGCCTTCGTTTGCCAAGGCAGCGCCCGGCGGCCTCGCGTCGAAGAAGTTTCCATTCCTGACCCATGCGGCGGTGATCGATAGCGATGAAGGTCTCGGCGGGATTGAAGGCTGGTCAGCGTTCCTCACCTCTGGCCGTTCGGTCGATCCGGCTGTAGTCGAGGCGCGATGCGACGCCGTTGCTCCCAGCGATCCCGGCGTGCTGTTTTTCTCCTCGGGCTCAACCGGCAAAGTGAAGGGCATACTTTCTGCGCATCGCGGCGTGTGCCTGCAGCTGTGGCGCTGGCCGCAGTGGTATGACATCAAAGCGCCGCCGCGCACATGGTCGGCCAATGGCTTTTTCTGGTCGGGCAATTTCGCCATGGCGCTCGGCGGAACGTTGTCGTCGGGCGGCTCGCTGGTGCTGCAGCGCTGGTTCGATGCGGTAGAGGCGCTCGAACTGCTCGAGGCGGAAAAGGGCACCATGGTGCTCGCCTGGCCGCACCAGTGGGCTCAGCTTGTCAGCGCGCCAAACTATGCCAGCGTCGATCTGTCGAGCTTGCTGTACATTGATCGTGATACCCCGCTGGCCAAGCATCCAAGCGTCAATACCCAATGGAAAGAACCGTTCCATGCTTATGGCAACACCGAAACCTTCACGCTGATATCGGTCTATCCCGGCAGCACGCCCCATGCAGAAACGCTCGAAAGCCACGGCATTCCCACGGCCGGATCGACGATCAAGATTGTCGATCCGATGACCGGCGCCGTGATGCCACTGGGCGAGCGCGGCGAGATTGCCGTCAAAGGCCCGACACTCATGCTGGGTTACATCGGCATTCCGCTCGACCAGTCGCTCGATGGTGACGGTTTCTTGCGTTGCGGCGATGGCGGATTCTTTGATTCCGAAGGCAGGCTCTATTGGGAAGGGCGGCTGAACGACATCATAAAGACCGGCGGCGCCAACGTATCTCCCATCGAAATCGACGATCACCTGCGCGATTGCCCCGGGCTGAAATTGGCCAAAAGCGTTGGTGTGCCCGATGAATTGCTCGGCGAACAGGTGGTGACCTGCGTGGTGCTCCACCAAAACGCGGCGGTCAGCGAAGATGACGTCAAGGCCTTCGCCCGCCAGAAGCTCGCCAGCTACAAGGTGCCGCGCCGGGTGCTGTTCGTCGCCGAGGCGGATCTGGAAACAACCGGCAGCGCCAAGGTAAAGATCGATGTCTTGCGCAAATTGGCGGCAGACCTGATCGCGGCTGGTGGCTAAACCCCTACTACCACCAGGGGAACGCGCCATGCCGCAGATCGAAGTCCACGGCTGATCCTTTCAGCCTGCATTAATTGTGCTGGAATATAGTCAGCATTGCTATTACTGCATGCCGATGAACGAAAACATTGCCACACTCATGGCGCAGGTTTCCCGCCTGATGCGCCGTGCTTTTGACGAAAAGGCGCGCTCGATTGGCGCAACCCGGCCGCAGTGGCAGGTGCTGGCGCTACTCTCCACCAATGAGGGGATCAACCAGGGTGGGCTCGCCGAGATTCTTGAGGTTGAACCGATTACGCTCGGCCGCATGATTGACCGCCTGCAGGACGCCGAACTGGTTGAGCGCCGCGCGGACCCCGCAGATCGCCGTGCCTGGCGGCTGTTTCTGACCGGCAAGGCGCAGCTCTTGCTCAAACAGTTGCGCCCGCTTGCCGACGAAATGCTCGAAGCCGCGCTTGATGGTGTTCCCGCAGATCAACGCGATCAGCTTGCTGAAGCGATGCGGCGGATGCGGGCAAACCTCACGCGAAAAGTTGGCTGATCGCTGTTGGATTACCGCAAGTGATGCGCGTTTCATCAATACGCTCAATCAGACCATGGTTTGAATAAGCCTATGCAATACCTAATTTATTTTGAGCGCACTTTGACAATCGCAGGCACGATACGCAATCCGCTTGTGCCTTCGGGGGCTTGCTGCAAAGCCTTTGCATCGCCCTTGAAAACGGATGGGAACGCGTGAGCAAAGTCATTGTCATTACCGGCGGCGGCGACGGCCTGGGCCGCGCCTTGGCCCGGCGATTTGCCCGCGATGGCGAGACGGTGATCCTGCTCGGCCGCACCAAAGCCAAAGTCGATGCCGTCGCGGCTGAACTCGGCGAACCCCACATGGCGATTCAGTGCGATGTCACCGAACCAGCATCGGTCGCCGCCGCTTTTGCTGAAATTGCCAAACGCCACGCCAAAATCGACGTGCTGATCAACAATGCGGCCGTGTTCGAACCCTTCACCGTCGCCGCCGTGAGGCCCGAGCAGGTCAAGGTGCAAATCGACACCAACCTTGCCGGCCCGATCTACTGCACGCATGAGGCGCTGCCGCTGCTGCGCGGGGGCGGGCATGTGATCAACGTCACCAGCGAATCGGTGGCACTCAAGATGCCGATGCTGTGGCTCTATGCGGGAACCAAGGCCGGGCTCGAACTGATCTCCGAAATGTGGATGCGCGAACTGGAGCCCGAAGGCATTCGGGTTAGCATCGTGCGCTGCGGCCAAATGATGGACGAAACCAAAACCGGATCGAGCTGGTCACCCGAAGTCTCAATGCAGTTCGGCATGGAAAACGCCAAGATTGGTATCCACATGCGCGAGCGCGGGATTTCGCACTACAATTCGGTGACCGATGGCTTCCGCGCCGTGCTTGATATGCCGCCCGATCTGCACATGCCGATGGTGTGCCTCAGCGCGCGCCCGGTCGCCAAGTAAACAACCGATTTCACCACAGGAAACCTTCCATGACGACCCTCACCGAAGCCAAATTGTTCATCAATGGCGCGCTGCGCAGCGCAGCCAGTGGCAAGACCTTTGACGTCATCGGTCCGTGGACCGATTCACCCGTGAACAAAGCCGCCGATGCTGGCGCGGAAGATGTCGAGGCGGCAATCGTCGCCGCTCGCGCCGCGTTTGACAACACCGACTGGTCGCACGATTCGATGCGGCAAAAGCGGCACGAGATCGCGACCAAATACCTCGACCTGTTCAAAGCGAACATTGCCCGGCTGGCGGACATCGCGGTGATCGAAGGCGGTTGCGCGCGCGGCTCGGTCAACCGCGAACAAGTGATGATGGCGCTCGGCGGATGGCAGGACTATCTTGATGTGTTCTCGCGGGTCGAATGGGTCAAGGACTACGGCCTGCGTGAAACATGGGGCATGAAAAATGACCGCAAGGCTTATATGGAGCCGATCGGCGTGGTCGCGGCGATCACCCCGTGGAATGCCCCGCTCTATGTAAACGTCGGCAAGGTTGTCGCAGCTCTGCTCGCAGGCTGCACGGTCATTCTCAAGCCTGCACCCGATACGCCGAGCATGGGCGCTATCTTTGGCGAGCTTGCCAATGAGGCAGGCATTCCCAAGGGCGTGCTCAACGTGGTGTTCGGTGAGGATCCGGCGCTGGTCGGAGAAATGCTGGTCACCGATCCGCGCGTCGATCTGATCTCGTTCACCGGGTCGACCGCCGTGGGCAAACGGATCATGGCGCAGGGCGCGCCGACGCTGAAGCGGGTGTTCCTTGAACTGGGCGGCAAATCAGCGCGCATCGTGCTCGAGGATGATCCCAAGTTTGCGCAGAATGTGGCAATGGGCATGCTGACCAACCACGCCGGGCAGGGTTGCGCGGTGCAATCGCGCCTGCTGGTGCCGCGTAGCCGCTATGAGGAAGCCAAGGCCATCCTCAAGGCGACATATGACAATGCCGCCGATGGCTGGGGCGAGCAGGAAAACCCGGCGCACATCATGGGCCCGGTGGTCAACCGCCGCCAGTATGACCGCGTGCTCGGGATGATCGAAGTCGGCAAGGGCGAGGCAACGCTGCTCGCAGGCGGCAACGCGCGGCCAGACAAGGGCCCCGGATACCTGATCGAGCCGACCTGTTTTGTCGATGTGACCAACGACATGCGCATCGCGCAGGAGGAAATCTTCGGGCCGGTAACCGTGGTGATTCCGTTCGACGATGATGAAGACGCGATCCGCATTACCAATGACAGCGCCTATGGCCTTTCTGGCGGCGTTTGCACCGGCGACGTCGAGCGCGGGATGAAGATCGCACGGCGCATCCGCACCGGGACCTTCTCGATCAACAACGGCATGTGCATCGCAGGTGATCTGCCATTTGGCGGCATGAAAGCCAGCGGCGTCGGGCGTGAATGGGGCGTGGAAGGCATCGAGGAACTGCTCGAGCCAAAGCTGATTGCCATAGCCGGCTGAATTTATTGGGGCGCGCCGCCATGAAGCGGGCGCCGGAATCTGGGGGTCAAGGGTGGCAACGATCGATGTGATCGAAGGCAGTGCTGTAATACCGGTCAGGCGAGCGGCCAAGGCTGACCGCGAGTCGATCAGCCACAACCTCAACGGGCAGAAGCTCGGTCGCAAGGGCCAGCAGACCCGCGAGCGGATTCTCGCCGCCGCCATTACCTTGATCGATGAAAGCGGCGACGCGCCCATTTCGCTGAGCGCCGTGGCGCGGCGGGCGTCGCTCGGCATGACCTCGCTCTATGTCTATTTTGCCGATCTGACCGAACTGCTGCTGGCGGTGCTCGAACCTGTGATGCAGCAAGGCGGGGAAGATCAGGGCTATTTCCGGTTGCTCGCGGATTATTGGGCGGACGACAGGCTTGAGCAGGAATGCCGGACATTCATCGAAGCCTATTTCGCCTTCTGGACCAGGCATTCGCGCATTCTCCATTTGCGCAATT
>JANLOZ010000212.1:0-46114 GCA_031366845.1 Novosphingobium sp.
CCGCTCCCCCGCCCGGCCACCCGACAGGATATCTTAAGGGTGGCCGGGCGGGGGAGCGGGCCGGTGCCGCATCTGTTTCAGTGTTACTGAAACAGAATCTAGATCACCGCAAACCCCGCCTTCACGCCGCGCGCTTGGCGGGCATGCCATTATCTGCGCCATCACAATCACTGGCATCACCCAAATCCGCGGCAAGCACCACTGACGGTGCCATTGCACCGCGTGCATGGCTGAAGCTTTCGCTGACCACCCCGGTCGGAGCAAAGCCGAGCTTGCGCAGCACGCGGCCTGACGCCGGATTATCGGCAAAATGCCGTGCCCTGAGCCGTCTGTGACCCAGCGTCTTGGCCAGGCTGAGCACGGCCCGCGCCGCCTCGGTCGCATAGCCCTGACCCCAGTGATCGCGGCCGATCCAATAGCCGAGTTCGGCCCCGGCCTCGCCCTGCTTCAGACCAACGCAACCGATCAGTTCGGCACCCTGCGGCCCCGGCCTGGTGATCAGAAAGTGCGGGCAACGTGCGTCTTGCGGCTGCACGGCAAATTGCCGCGCCGCCTCGGGCGTGTAAGGCCACGGCACCTGCACCAGATTGCGCACCACCCCTTCATCGGCAACCTGCGCCAAGATTTCGGTCCAATCTTCGGGCCAGCCAGGCCGCAAGAACAGTCTTTCGCTGCGAATGAACATCGGTTTTCTCCACTTCGGCACCCCGCATAGCCGCCGTTAGGCCGCTCGCATGACAGGCGCATTACGCTTGAGGCCCGGTGCACCGCTTTTGCGGTGCATTCCGAAACCTGTGCTGAGGGAGAGACGAAAAGAGGGAGACGGGCCTGCCCCTCTCCCTCGTCGTGCCGGAATCGCTGTGTTCCGGCGGGGGGCTGATCCTTCAGGACAGCCCGTTAGCGACTGTCCGGTTTATTCTGCGGCCACAGACATATTGGCTGCCATATCGACCGACACATATTTGCGGCCGAGCTTGCCATCGTGAAATCGCACGCGGCCCGCGATAAGCGAGAACAGCGTATGATCCTTGCCAATGCCGACATTGGCACCGGGATAGACGCGGGTGCCGCGCTGGCGGATGATGATGTTGCCGCCGATCACTTCCTGACCGCCGAACTTCTTCACACCAAGGCGGCGACCTGCTGAATCGCGACCGTTACGCGAAGATCCGCCTGCTTTTTTGTGTGCCATGTCAAACTACTCCGAATTCTTATTCAGCGGCCGCAGCAGCGGCCTTCTTGGCAGGGGCCTTCTTGGCGGGAGCCGCAGCAGCTTCGGCCGCCGGAGCAGCGTCAACAGCGGCTTCCTTTTTGGCGGCAGACTTCTTTGCAGGCTCACCCACGCCGGTGATCCGCAGCAGGGTAAGCTGCTGGCGATGACCGTTCTTGCGGCGATAATTGTGGCGGCGACGCTTCTTGAAAACGATCACCTTTTCGCTCTTGGCCTGAGCGATAATCTCGGCCGAGACGACGATGCCCGCAACGTCCTTGATCTCGCCGCCATCGACGGCGAGCAGGACATCACCCAGCGTGATCGTTGCGCCAGCTTCACCAGCCAGCTTTTCAACCGCGATCTTGTCTCCAGCGGCAACCCGGTATTGCTTGCCGCCTGTGCGCACAACTGCGAACATGATTGATACTTCCAATTCTGTCTGCCCTGTCGCCCCGCTGGCGGACCCCGTTCCAGCGGAAGGGCTTCATCAGCGACGCGCCGAATCCCCCATGCCATAGGCAGGGGTTCGGAAAGAAGCGCCGCCCCTAGGCCAAGCCTCCAAAGCTGTCAACGCCAGATACGGCAGCCGATGCGGCGCCCGATGCGGAACCGGGCAGGCTGGCAAAGCGCCCTTCCGCTTTGTCGCGCGTCGCGGTATGCTGCGGCGATGAACCGCGCAATCGTTACGCTCGTTATCTTGGCCGCGCTGCTTTCCGCCTGCGCTTCGCATGAAGGATATCCCTCGCTGGCGCGGCGACCGGGCGAACGAATCAGCGCGCCGCTGGCCCAAGCTGCACCGGGGGCGGTGCCAAGAACTGCCGCCTCGCAATTGCCGCCCGAGCGAATCACCGGCTCTGCCCCGGTCGCCGCCGCGACCGAAGCGGCACAGCCCACGCCGCAGCCGCTTCCGCTCGAACTGCAATCGCGGCTCGCCCGGCTCAGAGAGCAGGCGCGCGAGGGCCATGCCCGGTTTTCGGCGAGCACCGCAGCAACCAACGGGCTGGTTTCAGCCGCCCGGGGGGCTGCGGTGGCGAGCGAAGCATGGTCGCGCGCCAGCGTTGCCCTCGCGGTTCTCGAATCGCGGCGCAGCGAAGTGATGGTGGCGCTCGGTGATCTCGACACACTCTATGTGCGGCACCGCACCGACGGCGAAGAGGCCGCAGAGATTGCCGAGGTTCGCGATTCGGTTACCGCATGGGTGAGCGATGAAGATGCGGTGCTGGCGAACCTGCGCGACAGGGTCAAGGGTTAAGGGCCAAGGGTTAGAGCCAGCGCGATAGATCACTGTGGTCTTGATCGCGCGGTTCGATCCAGTGCCATTCGCCGCCCACTTTTTCGCGTTTCCAGAACCACGACTGGCTCTTGAGGTGATCCATCGCGAAATCCGCCGCAGCAAAAGCATCACGCCGGTGCCGTGCGGCAGCAGCGACCAGCACGATCGCATCGCCGGGGACCATCACGCCGGTGCGGTGCACGATCAGCAGGCCATCGAGCGCCCAGCGCTTGAGAATGTCATCGCCGAGGGCTGACATGCCGGGCTTTGTCAGCGGTTCGTAATGCGAGAGTTCGAGCGCCTCGACTCCGCCTCCCTCACGAACCTGCCCCAGAAAAGTGACCACACCGCCGGCGTGGCGGTGCGACCTGGTGAAGCGCGAAACTTCGCCGGCCGGATCGAACGCTTCGCGCAGCAGGCGCACGTCTGCTGCCATTTCAGCCGCCGCTCACCGGGGGGAGGAAGGCCAATTCATCGCCGGACGTCACTATGAGCCCTTTATGCGGCACGATTGAACCGTTTAGCGCGCACTTTACCCGCGCTTCGCGAAGCGCGGCGGCAAGCGGTTCGGCAAGCTGCGAGAGGATCGCCGGCAGCGTGACTGCCGCGTCCGCTGGCAGTTCAATCTCTCCCGCACCGGCCAGATCGGCCAGCCGCCCGAGGAATACCAGCCGGATCATCACCCGCCGGTCATCGACATATGCCGCGCCAATGCGGGCGCTGCGCCCGGTTGATCGATAACGAAATTATGCCGCAGCGGCTTGATTTTCATCGCAACATCAAGCGCAGCCGACAGCGCCCCTTCAGGATTATCTGATCGCATGGCACTGCGCAGATCGACCATCTCGCCGCCGCCGAGGCAGGGGTAGAGCTGGCCGGTGGCCGTCACCCGCACGCGGTTGCAGCCTTCGCAGAAATTGTTGGTCAAAGGCGTGATCAATCCCAGCCGCCCGCCTGTTTCCGCCAGGTCAAAATAGCGCGCTGGCCCGCCGCTGCGGTGCGTGCTGGGGGTGAGCGTGAACTGCTGTTCGAGCGACGCCTGCACCGCCGATAGCGGCAGATAATGGTCGAAGCGGTCCCCCTCGACCTCGCCGAGCGGCATCACTTCGATCAGCGTCAGCTCCATGCCTTTGCTGTGCGCCCAGCTAATCAGCGACGGAATTTCAGCCTCGTTCAACCCCTTGAGCGCCACCGTGTTGATCTTGACCTTGAGCCCCGCGCTGATCGCCGCATCAATCCCCTCAAGCACCTGGCCCAGCATGTCGCGCCGTGCGAGTTTGGCGAATTGATCGCGGCCCAGCGTATCGAGCGACACATTCACTCGCCGGACCCCAGCGGCAAACAGCGCTTCGGCGTGGGCTGCCAGCTGGGTGCCGTTGGTGGTGAGCGTAAGCTCCTCGAGCCCATCACCCAGCTTGCGCCCGATCGCCTGAACCAGCTCGATCATATCGCGCCGCACCAGCGGTTCGCCGCCGGTCAGCCGGATTTTCGATACCCCGCGCGCGATGAAGCCGAGCGCCATGCGGTGCAGTTCCTCAAGGCTGAGCACTTCGGCCTTGGGCAGAAAAGTCATCCGTTCGGGCATGCAATAGGCGCAGCGCAAGTCGCAGCGATCGGTCACCGACAGGCGCAGATAGCTGATCCGGCGCTGGAACTGGTCAACGAGGGGGCGGGGAGACTCCATTGGACTAGCCTACCACCAATTCGGCGCCTTCGCCATCCAGCCGCAGATAGTGGCCGGTAATGGCCGGGGCGGCACCGAAATAGCGCGCTGCGGCAGCGATTGCGGGTTCATCATCGGATGCCACGGCATTGACGCGATGCGGGGCATGATGGCGCGCAAGTTGCTGAACCGCCGCTGCTCGCCAGGCCCGATGGGTGTAATCTGCCGGGGGGAAGACGAGCATCAGATGGCCCTCCTCATGCCCGACAAGGCGCGGCACATCCTCCCGGTAAAACGCCGCAGCAGCTTCGAGCGGATCATCGCCAGATGGGCCAACCCGAAAAATCGCCATCAGCGCCGCTCGCGGGTGAGCGTCATGCCGATCATCTCGCCGTTCTCGCTGATCGCCAGCTTGACGATCTTGACCGTCACCGCCTCGACCCGGTCATCCTGCAGGAACAGTGTCTCGCAAATATGATCGGCCACCGCTTCGATCAGCTTGAAATGGACGCCGGGCGGCAGCGCATCGCTCGCCGCGAATTTGAGGTCCATGTAGTTCTTGCTGGCCTTCAGCGGGCTGTCCGGCTCGTAACGATCCGCCACCTTCAGCCGCACCTGCACGGTGATCCGTAGCGGCTGCGGACGGCCGGTTTCCTCCGAATAAATGCCGGTGAGGACATCGTGTTCGAGATCGGCAACTTCGAGGATCAGACTGTCGGCCATCGGGCGGGGCGATGGCATGGCGGCGGGGCGGAGTCTAGAATTCAAATGCCCGATTGGCACTGTGGCCAAGTGGCGCTAGGCTGGCCACAGAGATATCACCTGGGAGAATTTCAATGCGCGCATGGCTTACTGGTCCGATCGCCGCCGCCCTTATCGCAGCCCCTTTATTGGCCGCCAGCGGCAACAACCTCGCCGCCCTGCTCCCCAGCACCGAGCGTCCCGATGCCGACAAAGCGCGCGATGCCGATCGTAAACCGGCTGAGCTGATGGCATTCGGCGGGATCAAGTCTGGCGCGGTGGTGGCCGAGCTCGCCCCCGGCGGCGGTTATTACACCCGGCTGATCAGCCTTGCGGTTGGCCCGAAAGGCCATGTTTATACGGTTTCGAACAGGCCTTCGGCGGCAGTAATGGGATGGGCAAAGGCGCACCCCAACACCACCGAGCAATCGGGGCAAATCACTGCGCTGGCCCCGGTGCCTGTCGATGTGGTCTGGACCGCGCTAAACTATCACGATTTCAAGAACGTCAAGGATGGCGACAGCGACCTGGCTGCCAAGCTGACCAAGGGTGCCTTCACAGCGCTCAAGCCGGGCGGAATCTATCTGATCAACGATCACGAATCGGGTCCGGGGACTGGCGCGAGCGTGACATCGAAGCTCCACCGCATCGAAAAGGCGCTGGTGATCCAGGAGGTCGAGGCTGCGGGGTTCAAGCTTGATGCGCAGAGCGATATGCTGCGCCATGCGGATGATGATCGCAGCAAGAACGAACTGGATGTCGCCCGCGGCAAGACCGATCAGATGGTGCTGCGGTTCAAGAAACCGAAGGCCAGGCGCTGATTATCTGCGCCAACGCGCGAAGATAGCTGTGGGGAGAAGTCGGCCATCCGGGCGGTCTTCTCGAACCGCAAGATCGCCGTGTTCAATCGCCCCCGGCAGATCGGCAAAGTGTTCAGCCAGCAGCCCGGCTAGCGCGAGGCTGCTCATCCGCACGGCATAGACAGTGAGGAACAGGAAGCGGCTGTCTTCATCAAGCAGCGCGCGGCAATCGCGCACCAGCGCTGCGAGGTGATCCTCAAGCCGCCAGACCTCGCCCTCGGGCCCGCGCCCGAACTTGGGAGGATCGAGGATGATCCCGTCATAACGCCGCCCGCGCCGCAGCTCGCGCGCGGTGAACTTCGCCGCATCGTCGATAATCCAGCGCACCGGGCGATCGCTCATGCCCGATAGCGCGGCATTTTCGCGCGCCTGTGCCACCGATTTCTTTGAGGCATCGACGTGGGTGACGGGTCCGTACTGCGACAGGCAAAGCGTGCCGACGCCGGTGTAGCCGAACAGGTTGAGGGTACTAAGTCCCTCCGCGTTAGGGGAGGGCGAACCGAGTTGCTCGCCCATCCAGTCCCACACCGGGGCCATATCGGGGAAGAAACCGAGATGCCGAAACGGGGTGCACTGCGCGGTGAATTTCACCTCTGCGCGCGCTAGCGGCCAGCCTTCGGGCGGCACCGGCGCGGCGAAGTGCCAGCGGCCGCCGCCATCATCATCGGAAGCCGGGATGAATTCGCCATGCGCCTGCCATTTTTCCAGCCGGGGCGTCCACATTGCCTGCGGGTCGGGGCGGATGAACTGATAGGCGCCGTAGCGTTCGAGTTTCCGCCCGTGCCCTGAATCGACCAAGCCATAATCGGCCCAGCCTTCGCCGCTCAGGATCAGCGGATCGGGCGAAAGCCTGGCCATCAGCCCTTCGGCACTGCCCGCGCGGCGATGTAATCGGCGACGACATCGTAATCGCCCGCCATCTCGGCAAAGCGCTCTTCGCGTTCGAACAGATCACCCACGCGGGCAGGCAGCGCTGGGCGGTGGCCGGTCGCACGCTCCACCGCGTCGTGGAACTTTGCCGGATGCGCGGTGGCGAGGGTGATCACGGGAATCTCAGGCGGCAGCCCCGATTCGCGCGCAGCAAACAGCCCGCAGGCGGTGTGCGGATCGATCATCTCGCCGTAATGTTCCCAGCTCCAGCGGATTGCCCCCGCCATGTCTGAAGCATCGGCGCGCGCGCTGGTGAACAGTGCCGCCGCGCCCTGGCGCTGCATGTTGGAAAGCTGCATCGCCTTGGTCGCTTCAAATCCGCGCATCTGCTGGGCCAAGGCCACACCATCGCGGCCGCCGAGATCGAACAGCAGCCGCTCAAAGTTCGATGACACCTGAATGTCCATCGATGGCGCGGCGGTTGGCGTTACCGTGCTTTGCGAATAGTCGCCGGTCGAAAGCGCACGGTGGAGGATATCGTTGACGTTGGTGGCAACGATCAGGCGTTCAATCGGCAGGCCCATCTGCGCTGCGACATAGCCCGCAAACACATCGCCGAAATTGCCTGTCGGGACCGAGAACGCAACCCTGCGCTGCGGCGCGCCGAGTTGCAGCGCGGCGGCGAAATAATAGACCACCTGCGCCATCAGCCGCGCCCAATTGATCGAATTGACCGCGCCGATATTGAAGCGCCCGGTGATCGCCGGATCATTGAACATCCGCTTCACCATCGCCTGGGCATCGTCAAACGAGCCGTCGATGGCGATGTTGTGGACATTGGGGGCGAGCACCGTGGTCATCTGGCGGCGCTGCACGTCGCTTACCCGGCCGCGCGGGTGGATCATGAAAATGTTGATCCCGTCGCGGCCCGCAACCGCATCAATCGCCGCCGATCCCGTATCGCCCGAAGTTGCACCAACGATAGTGAGGTTCTGACCGGCCCCATTCTTATTTGGGCGCCCGAGGAATTCCTCAAAAAGCAGCCCGAGCAGTTGCAGCGCCACGTCCTTGAACGCCAGCGTCGGCCCATGGAACAGTTCGAGCAGCCAGTGCTGCTGATCGAGCTGGACCAGCGGCGTGACGGCGGCATGGGCGAAGCGGCCATAGGCCACGCGCGTGAGTTCAAGCAGGCGCTCGTAAGTCAGGCTGCCCTCAACGAAAGGCATCATCACCTTGGCTGCGAGTTCAGCGTAAGGCAGGCCCGCCATCGCGGCAATTTCGGCTTCGCTGAAACGCGGCCATGTGCGCGGCAGATAAAGCCCGCCGTCGGAGGCCAGGCCAGCTAGCGTGGCTCCGGCAAAATCAAGCGCGGGCGCGGCTCCGCGGGTGCTGATATAGTCCATCTGCGGCGCGTTAGCGGGGAGTGCCGTGGTTATCAATCCTCCCCGGAACGTGGATATCGTAACGCCACTCTCTCAATCACCGTCACCCTGAACTCGTTTCAGGGCCCATCGGGCCGCAGACGCGGTGCTCTCGTGACTCAAGCAAACCCATCGGTAGGCTTGCCAATGCACGCTCCGTGTGTGCTGAGAAATGGGCCCTGAAACAAGTTCAGGATGACGAACAAAGCAAGGGATATGCGGCGCTATTCACGCATCCGCTTGCGCAGCGCCAGCCCATAGATCACCAGCGCAGTCGCCGCGAAGAGGAACCACTGCGCGGCATAAGACAGGTGGTTGTTTGGCAGATCGGTCGGATCCGGCCTGGCATTGGCTCCAAGGCCCGCGACCGGCGGATCGGCCACCAGGCGGGGGCCGGGTGCAACAATGCCTGACAGGGTGCCGCTGTTCCACACAGCCTCAGCCGGGGACCGCGACCAGCCGAGCACCACGAGCGCCGCGCCGCCATCGCTGCGGGTACAGATCGCGGTATGCGCCATGCCCGATTCGCCGTGTGCGTCGCGGCCGGCTATGACGCTGGGCTTGCTTGCGCGCAGGCAGCCGAGTGTACTGTGGCGATAGAGCACGGCCGCCGCCGATGCCGCATCGCGCGGGAATGGGACATCCGCACTTATCGCTTGCGCCGCCGCATAGCGCGTCAGCAGCGCCTCTTTCTGGTGCAACCGGTCAAGCTGCCAGAACCCAAGTCGCACCATGATCGCGACCGCTATCAGCACCACAATAGTCGGAATAATCGGCACCCGGCGGATCATTGGTTTTTCACCTTGCCTTCGCCCGCGCTTCGCCGGAATTCAGCCCCGAGCAGCGCTGCCTTGGCCGCTCGAAGCCCCCACAACACGGCGGCGCTGGTCAGCGGGATCCACAGCACGGCGTGAACCCAGAATGGCGGCTCGAACCTGAGCTCGACCAGAATGGCGAGCGTCGCCACGCCAGCGCCGATGATCAGGGTGAGGAACGCCGCTGGCCCATCGCCGACGTTGAACTTCGAATAGTCCAGCCCGCACTTGGGGCAGTTACCCGCGAACTGCGTCAAGCCCTTGAACAGCCCTTTCGCCCCGCAGCGCGGGCACAGCGCGAAAAGGGCAGCGCGGGTTGCCCCGGGCTGCCCTTTCGTATCCGGAAGTTCCGGCTGGGTCATGTTACTCTACAACAAAGCCCCAGTTGCCCCAGACATAGATCGCCATGAACAGGAACAGCCAGACCACGTCAACGAAGTGCCAGTACCACGCCGCCGCTTCAAAACCGAAGTGCTGGCGCGGCGTGAAATCGCCATTGTAGGCGCGCTTCAGACAGACGATCAGCATGACCGTGCCAATAATCACGTGAAAGCCGTGGAAGCCCGTCGCCATATAGAACGCTGAACCATAGGTGTTCTTGCCGAAGGCGAACGGCGCGTGCGCATATTCAAACGCCTGGATCGAAGTGAACAGCAGGCCTAGTATGATGGTCGCCCACAGGCCCTTCTTGAGCCCCTCGCGGTTCCCGTGGATCAGACTGTGATGCGCCCAGGTTACCGTGGTGCCCGAGCACAGCAGGATCAGCGTGTTGAGCAGCGGCAGGTCAAAGGCATTGAGAACCGCTTCGAGCTCCTTTGGCGGCCACTGTCCGCCGACGACTTCGGCGATCTTGCTGGGAAACAGCGAGAAATCGAAGAAGGCCCAGAACCAGCCGAAGAAGAACATCACTTCTGAAGCGATGAACAGGATCATGCCATAACGCTGATGCAGTTGCACAACGGGGGTGTGATCGCCTGCGTGGGCTTCGTTGACGATATTGGTGAACCACTGGAACAGCCCGCCAAGCAGGATCGCCATGCCCAACCACGGCAGGAACTTTCCGCCGGGCATATTGTTCATGTAGAGCACCATGCCAGACGTGAATGCCAGCGCGCCTGTGGTGCAGATGAACGGCATCGGATCGGTCGGCAGAATGTGGTAATCGTGGTTCTTGGTCCCGGCCATGATCGGTCCTTGTCCCTGTTGCCCAAGGGTGAAAATTGCCCCACCGGCGGCGCCGACAGGAATGGATTTGCCTGCCCCTTATCGTGCCGGGGCGGTGCGGTCCAGAGCGTTTGCTTCGCTCTTGGCATTTGCCTCGCGAACCTCGTGGAAACTGTAGCTGAGCGTGATCTGGGTGACGCGTTTTGCCTCGTCGTCCTTCAGGATATCGGGATCGACGTAATAGGTCACCGGCATCCGGACCTCCTGCCCCGCAGCCAGCGTCTGCTCGGTGAAGCAGAAGCACTGGATCTTGGTGAAGTACTTGCCGACCTCATCGGGCGATACGTTGAAACTGGCGCGGCCGGTGATGCTGTGATTGGAAAGGTTTCTGGCCTTGAAGATCGCCAGGGTGCGGCTGCCGATATGGACGGTCTGGCTAACAACCTCGGGCGCGAAACGCCAGGCGAGACCGCGATCAACGTTGGCATCGAAACGCACCTCGATCGTCTGCGCCAGCACTTTGACCGAAGCGGCTTGTTCAGCCGTGGCGCGCTGCGTTGTCCCGCCCCAGCCGGTTGCCTGACAGAACATCCGGTAGAGCGGCACCGAGGCGAATCCCAGCCCCAGCATGGCGAGCGCAAAAGCCGCCGCCATCGCTGCGACCTTGCGGTTCTGGCTTTGCGGAACGAATGCGAGCGCCATCGGATCAGACGTGAAATTTGACGATGGTGATCATGAAAAACAGCACGACGAAACCGGCCAGCCCCAGCGCCATCACGCGGTTGCGCGCTTGAATGATCGCCTTGCGCTGGGCTTCGTTGTCAACAGGATCGGTCATGCTGCAATTCCTTGGCCGAGGATCAGCCGGTCGGCAACCAGCGCAGTGAACAGGGCGAAAAGATAGAGAATCGAATATTTGAACAGGCGCTTTTCAGGCTTCATCGCATCATCTTCGCCGGTGCGTTTGCGCAAGCCGACCGGGACCGAGAAGCCAACGAACAGCGCCGAGAGGAGCAGCGCAGCGATACCGTAAATCATCCCCGTCCCGCCAATCCACCACGGCACCAGACTTAAAGGCAGCAGCAGCACGGCATAGACCAGAATCTGCCGCCGGGTCGAAGTTTCCCCCGCCACCACCGGCATCATCGGAATGCCGACCTTGGCGTAGTCAGACTGGATGAACAGCGCCAGAGCCCAAAAGTGCGGCGGGGTCCACATGAAGATGATGGCAAACAGCAGGACCGGCATCAGGCTGATATGCCCGGTCGCCGCGACCCAGCCGATCAGCGGAGGAAAAGCGCCTGCGCCGCCACCGATAACAATGTTCTGCGGCGTGCGCGGCTTCAGCCAGATGGTATAAACCACCGCATAGTAGAAAATTGATACGGCGAGAATTGCTGCCGCCAGCCAGTTGATCGCCAGCCCCATGATCAGCACCGATGCCACCGAAAGCCCAATGCCGAAATCGCGTGCGACGGTCGCGTCCATGCGGCCTGCGGGGATCGGGCGATTCGCCGTGCGTTTCATGCCCGCATCAAGGTCGGCCTCCCACCACTGATTGAGCGCCGCCGATCCGCCCGCGCCGAGCGCAATGCACAGAATCGCGGTGAAGGCGAGAATGGGGTGAATGGGGTGATCGCGGGTCGGCGCGGCGATAAGTCCGCACAGGCCGGTAAACACCACCAGGCTGATCACGCCGGGCTTGGTCAGCGACAAGAAATCACGCCATTCGGCGGGGAGCGGACGGGTTGGAGCGGTGGCCATTTGCCGCGCCTATAGGCCTGTCGGGGCGGGAGGGGAAGCGTGTTGCGACGACCGCCCGGCACCATTCAACTTCGTCATCCTGAACTTGTTTCAGGACCCATTTCTCAACACAAGCCGAACCTGCATCTTACAAGCAAGCCTGCGCGGTTTGCACCTTTCCAGTTTGCACTGTGCGTGCGGCACAATGGGTCCTGAAACAAGTTCAGGATGACGATAATCGATGAGGTAATTCACAAGCAGGCCAAACGAAAGGCCCCGGAAGTCTCCCCCCGAGGCCCTTTTGCAATTCAGCCAACCCACCAAATCAATGATGCCCATGATCCTCGATCACCGGCAGCGTCTCAAACTGGTGGAACGGCGGCGGGCTTGAGAGCGTCCACTCGAGCGTGGTCGCGCCTTCGCCCCAGTAATTGCCGGCGGCCTTCTTGCCCATGGTCAGCGTGTAGATCACGTTGATGAAGAAGATCACCATCGATGCCGCCATCACAATATAGCCATCGGTGGCGACGTGGTTCCAGTGCTCATAGGCCTCGACATAGTCAGGATAGCGGCGGGGCATTCCCTGCATCCCGAGGAAGTGCATCGGGAAGAAGATCAGGTTCACGCCGACGAAGAAAATCGCGAAGTGCAGGTACGAAAGCAGCTCTGAATGCATGCGCCCGCACATCTTGGGGAACCAGTAATAGAAGCCCGCAAACAGCGAGGTCACCGCCCCCAGTGACAGCACATAGTGGAAATGCGCCACCACATAGTACCCGTCCTGGAAGTAATCATCGATGCCGCCATTGGCGAGGACAACGCCGGTCACACCGCCAATGGTGAACAGGAAGATGAAGCCCATCGCCCAGACCAGCGGGCTCCTGAACTCAAGGCTGCCGCCCCACATCGTCGCGATCCATGAGAAAATCTTGATGCCGGTGGGCACCGCGATGACCATGGTGGCGATGGTGAAATACATCTTGGTGTTAACCGAGAGGCCCGTGGTGTACATGTGGTGCGCCCAGACGATGAACCCGACCACGCCGATCGCGACCATCGCATAGGCCATGCCGAGATAACCGAACACCGGCTTTTTCGAGAAAGTCGAGATGATCTGGCTGATCATGCCGAAGCCCGGCAGGATCATGATGTAAACTTCCGGATGCCCGAAAAACCAGAACAGATGCTGGAACAGCACCGGATCGCCGCCGCCGGTCGCTTCAAAGAACGTCGTGTGGAAATGGCGATCGGTGATCAGCATTGTGATCGCTGCGGCGAGAACCGGCAGCGCCAGCAGCAGCAGGAATGCCGTCACCAGGATCGACCAGACGAACAGCGGCATCTTGTGCAGCGTCATGCCGGGTGCGCGCATGTTGAAAATCGTGGTGATGAAGTTGATCGCGCCCATGATCGAGCCAGCGCCCGCAAGATGGAGCGAGAAGATCGCGAAATCGACCGCCGGGCCCTGACTGCCGCTGGTCGAAAGCGGCGCATAGGCCGTCCAGCCGATGCCAGCGCCCTGCCCGGTGCCGCCGGGCACAAAGGCTGACATCATCAGCGAGCAGAAGCCGGCAACGGTCAGCCAGAACGAGATGTTGTTCATCCGCGGGAAGGCCATATCGGGCGCACCGATCATCAGCGGCACGAACCAGTTGCCAAAGCCGCCGATCATCGCCGGCATGACCATGAAGAACACCATGATCAGGCCGTGCGCGGTAATCAGCACGTTCCACAAGTGGAGTTGCTCATCAAAGCTGGGGTTGGCGATGCCGAACCAGTGGGCGAAGGTGCCGAGGTACTGGATGCCCGGATGCGCCAGCTCAGCCCGCATCATGCCCGAAAACGCGCCGCCGATGATCCCCGCGAAGATCGCGAAGATCAGGTAGAGCGTGCCGATATCCTTGTGGTTGGTTGACATGAACCAGCGGGCAAAAAACGCCGGCTTGTGATCATGGGCATGGTCATGGTCATGTCCATGATCGGCAGTGAGCGTGGTATCCATGGGTGTCTAACCTTGTATGCGATTGAGGCTCAGGCGCCGGGCGCCCTAGATGCGGAAACGGCGGGAGCCACGGCGGCGTCGGCAGAAGGAACCGCCGATGCGTCGGCCGCCGGCGCTGAAGCGTTGGCGGCAGGAGCGAGCACCACCGGCTTGGGCTGGTGATCGATCACCCCGCCCGAATGGCTGAGCACCCAGGCATTGAACTTGTCGCGCGGCAGCGCTTCAACCGCGATCGGCATATAGCCGTGCCGCGCGCCACAAAGTTCCGAGCACTGACCATAGAAAACGCCGGGCTTTTCGATGAACAGCACCTTCTCGTTGATCCGGCCCGGAACTGCATCAAGCTTGAACCACAGCGCGGGCACGGCAAAGGCGTGGATCACATCTGCGCCGATGGTCTGAATGCGGATCGGCTCACCCACGGGCAGAACCATGCGGTTATCAACTTCAAGATGCTCGGGACCGTCATAGGGCTTCGAGCCTTGAACCCGCACACCGGAATTGATTTCCGGCTGGCCCTTGAGATTGAGCATGTTCGAGATCACTTCGATCCCGCCATTATCAGGATAGGAATAGGTCCAGTACCACTGGTTGCCGGTGGCCTTGACGGTCAGCGCGTTATCGGGCGCGGGCTTGAACTGCTTCGACAGCAAGCTGATCGACGGCACCGAAATAGCGACAAGGATCAGGATCGGCAGCAAGGTCCACAGCACTTCGAGAAGCGCATTGTGGCTGACTTTTGAGGCCACCGGATTGGCGCGCTTGTTATAGCGCAGCACGACCCAGACCAGCAGGCCAAGAACGAACACGCTCATCACGGTGATGATCGGCATCAGCAGCGCGTTGTGCATCCACACCGCATATTCGCCGGTGGGTGAGAACTGCTGCTGGAAGTTCACTCCGCCATCAACCGGCATGCCGATTCCCGGGGTCGGGGTCATCGGGGTGTAGCTTCCCGCGGCCGCTTCGCTGGCTGTCGCGACGGGCGCTGAAACAGCCGCCTTGGCCAGCGCTGAACCCATAGTCAGGGCGTAAACCCCTGCAATTGCACCGGTTACTCCAAAAGCCTTCAAGGCCGAACCCGCAGTGCGGGCCTTATCGCCAAATGTCATCACTGCTCAGCTTTCCCGCTTTTCCAATGCTTGCGCCAATGCCTGCAAGAGTGCCCCGATTGCGCCCCCGCACGCCCCGCTAAGGACGATTTGGTCGGGCCTATACGCGCGCTTGCGGGGCACCTCAAGCGCCTCTAGGGGATATTTTTGTTTGGCGGCAATCCCATGCCCCGAAATGGCCTTGGCCTGTGATCCGGAGATAGCCCAAAGATGCCCGAAGAAGAGGTTCTGGCCGAGTTTCGCGCCTGCAAAGCCCTGCTCGAAGGCCATTTCCTGCTCTCGTCGGGCCGTCACTCGGCGCATTACCTGCAATGCGCGCGGGTTTTGATGGACCCGCAGCGCGCGAGCCGCCTCGCCATAGCGCTCGCGGCATCGCTGCCGCGTGATACGCGCAAGGCGATCACCAAGGTGATTTCTCCTGCGATGGGCGGGGTTATCATCGGCCACGAAATGGGCCGGGCGCTGGGCGTGGAGGCGATGTTTGTCGAGCGGCCCACCGGCACGTTCGAGCTGCGCCGGGGCTTTGCGCTGGAACTGGGCGACAAAGTGCTGATGGTCGAAGATGTGGTGACCACCGGGCTTTCGAGCCGCGAAGCAATCGCCGCAATCAATGCGGCAGGCGGCGAGGTTATCGCGGCGGCGGCGCTGGTCGACCGTTCGGCAGGCACGGTGAATCTTGACGTGCCGTTCCACGCGCTGATCGCGCTCAACTTCCCGACCTATGCAGAAGGTGAAGTGCCGGATGAGCTGGCGGCCGTTGCGGTGACCAAACCGGGGAGCCGGGCGAAACCGTGTTGACTCCATGCTGAAATCTGGGCGCCTCAGACTCGGCGTGAATATCGATCACGTTGCGACGATCCGCAACGCGCGTTGGACAAGTGAATCGGGGGGTGATCATCCCGATCCGGTGCGCGCGGCTCAGATCGTCGCAGCGGTGGGCGGCGATGGCATCACTGCGCACCTGCGCGAAGACCGGCGGCATATCCGCGATGAAGACCTCGCCCGGATTCAGGCGGCGACCGATCTGCCGCTCAATCTCGAAATGGCGGCGACTGACGAGATGGTCGAGATTGCACTGCGCCACATGCCCCACGCCGTCTGCATTGTGCCGGAGCGGCGCGAGGAGCGCACCACCGAGGGCGGACTCGATGCCGCAGGCCAGCACAACCGGCTGGCACCCATCGTATCGCGGCTTTCCGACGCAGGCATCCGCGTCAGCCTGTTCATCGCCCCCGAACCGCGTCAGATCGAGGCGGCCATGCGGCTGCGCGCACCGGTGGTCGAACTCCACACCGGCGAATATGCCCATGCCTGCCAAGAACCGATGGGGGGCGAACAAGTGGCGGTGGAACTGAAGCGCCTCGCCGATATGTCCGCGCTGGCAGCGAAGAACGGCATCGAACCCCACGCCGGGCATGGGCTGACCTATGACAATGCCCAGCCCATCGCCGCGATCCCGCAATTGGCCGAACTGAACATTGGGCATTACCTGATAGGTGAGGCGATCTTCACCGGGCTGGAACATGCCGTGCGGCGGATGCGCGATTTGATGGATGCGGCGCGGTAGCATGCTTAGCCCATACTTGTATAATATACATGCATGGGTTATCATCGGCACAGGAGATAGCTCATGAATGACATGACACCCCTTCCCCGCCACCGGCAGGCACCGATTTCCTTTCGGTCTGATCTGGCTGCCCGTCTGCTCGCACAATTGACCCGCGATGGACGCAGTCAGGCGCAAGTGATCGAAGAGGCGCTGGCGAAAGTCGCAGATCGAACGCCACTGCTGACCGTCGAGGAAAGGATCGCCCGGATCGATGCAATTGTGCGTCCCGGCCATGGTTTGCCGGGCAAGACGTTCAAGGAGATCGACGACGAAATGTGGGATGAGAACGGATTGCCGATTTGATCGTCGATACTTCGGCGCTGGTTGCGGTCGCGACGGGTGAAAATGGCTGGGAAGAATTGCGGCAGGCAATCGCGAGTTCGCAATGCGCAGTGCCCGCCACCGTAATCACCGAGTTGCAACTGGTCACTCAGGCGCGAAATGATGCGGTTCCCCTTGTTGCGCGCGCATTGGTAGCCGATCTACTCGCGACCGGAGGGGAGATCGTGCCCTTCGAACACCGCCACGCAGAACTCACCGCCCTCGCCCGCCAGCGATTTGGCAAAGGCAATGGCAGCGGCGGCCTGCTCAATTTCGGAGACCTGATGGTCTATGCGATTGCGAAGGAGCGGGGCGAACCGCTGCTTTGCACCGGGCGCGATTTCGCATCGACCGATCTTGAGATTCACCCGGCGTCAAGGCCGGATTCATGATCCTCGCCATCGGCTCAGACCTCTGCAACATTGATCGTATCCAGAAATCGCTCGACCGCTTTGGCGAGCGGTTTGAACTGCGCGTGTTTACCGAAGTCGAACGCGCAAAAGCCGCCAAGCGCCCTTTCACCAAGGCTGGAACCCTCGCCAAACGCTTCGCCGCCAAGGAGGCGTTTTCCAAGGCGGTCGGCACCGGCTTCAAGGCCGGGGTGTTCATGAAGGACATCGGCGTGGTCAATGCCAAAAGCGGCGCGCCAACGCTGGCGCTGAGCGGCGGCGCGGCCTTGCGCTTGCAAGCGATAACCCCCGATGGCTACAGCGCCGTTGTTCACCTGACACTCACCGATGATCACCCATGGGCGCAGGCCTTTGTCGTGATCGAAGCAAGGCCTTTATGACTGACGAAATTGAGACAAACGCTGAGGCGGGGACACCATATTCGGTGTCCCCTGTGCAGGCACCCGAGAGCGCGCCCAAAGGGGACACCGAACACGATGTCCCCGCGTCAGTTGGTGCCGCTAAAGACAAGGTAGACTGGTTCGGCGAATTTCGCGGGCTGGTGCTGATGCTGCTCGCGGTGCTCGGCTTCCACAGCTTTATCGCCAAGCCGTTCTATATCCCGTCGATTTCGATGATGCCGGGGTTGCTGGTGGGTGACCGGCTGGTGGTTTCGAAATACCCCTATGGCTGGAACTGGTCATCGGCGAGCTTTCACCTGTTGCCGCGCGGGACGTGGCGGTTGTTTGGCCGCACGCCCGAATATGGTGATGTGGTGATTGTGGTGCCGCCGAACCGCAAGGAAGACCTGATCAAGCGGGTGATCGGCCTGCCGGGAGACCGGATTGCGCTGGTGCGCGGCCAGGTAATCCTCAACGGCAAACCGGTGTCGCGAATGATGGAGCCGCCGGTTCGCATTCCTGCCGACCCGGCGCTGCGTTGTGACAGCGGCATGGGCACCGAGTATTGTTACAATGGCTTCGGCAGCGCGCCGGTTAAACTCGCCGATGGCAGCGAGGCGATCGAAGTGCCGACCTATCGCGAAACCCTGCCCAACGGCGCGACCTATCTCACTTTTGATACTGATGATGAACCCAACGACGATATGGCCGAAATCGCGGTTCCTGCAGGACACGTTTTCCTGATGGGCGATAACCGCGATCATTCGGCCGACAGTCGCGTGCCGACAATCGAGAACGGCCTTGGCGGGCCGGTGCCGCTGTCTGATATCGGCGGGCGGGCTGAATTCCTCACCTTTTCGCTCAACGGCAAGGAAAGCTGGAACCCGCTGACCTGGTGGGGAGCCTTGCGTTCAGGCCGCGCATGGACCAGCCTGCGCCCACCAATCGCAGATCAGAGCCGCCGCCCATGAGCAAAACCCCCGAATCGAGCGACACGCCTGCTCCAACCCGCGCCCGCCTTGCCGGGCCAGCGGACTATTACGACTCTGAACAGCGCAGCGAGATGAAGCGCGCCGCAGTGTGGATCGGCATGGCGGGTGCAGCCGCTCTGGTGGTTATCCTGGCCGATCCCTTGATGGTAATCTTCGGCGGGCTGGTTTTCGCCGCGATGATCGATGGCGGGGCGCGATTGCTGGGCCGGATGCTCAACATTTCGCGCGGCTGGCGCGTAACCATTGTCATTATTGCCGCCGCGCTGTTCCTTGCCTGGACGGTGACCTTTGCCGGCAGCCAGATCACCAGTCAGGCGGCGCAGCTTCCGGGAATTATCTCGACGCAGGTCGCACGTGCCGTGGGATGGCTTAACGGCCACGGCATGCGCATAGATCCGACGCGGGCGATGAAGCTTGACGCGAAAGGGATCCAGAGTCTGGTTGAACAGGGTTTGAGCGGGGTCGGCCAGATTACTTCGGTGCTCGGCGGACTGATCGGCGGCGCGGCGACACTGTTGCTGGTCCTTGTGCTCGGCATTTATATAGCCGCCGAGCCGCGGCTCTATCAGCGCGGTGTCGCATGGATGCTGCCAATGAACGAGCGCGCGCATTTCCACGCTACCGCGGCGCTGATGGGCCAATCGCTCCGCCGCCTGATGGCGGGCCGCATGCTCGGCATGGCAATTGAAGGCACGGTGACAGGCGTGGCGCTGGCCATCTATGGCGTGCCGATGGCGGCGCTGCTGGGCCTGATCACCGGGCTGTTCGCCTTCCTGCCCAATATCGGCGCGCCGATTTCGGGCCTGATCATGGTGCTCGTCGGCTTTTCCGGCGGCACCTCAATGGGTCTGTTCTGCATCGCGGTTTACGTCATTCTGCATACCGTCGATGGCAATGTCATTGCGCCATACGTAGCGCGCAAAACGGTGGACCTTGCGCCTGCGCTGGTGCTCGGCGCGCAGTTGATCATGGGCACGCTGTTCGGCTTGCTGGGGCTCATTCTCGCCGATCCGCTGGTGGCGATGATCAAGATCCTGCTTGAACGCCACTCGATCCGCCATGAGGCGAAGTGGCACGAGCTGCACCCCGGCGGTGTGGACGCCGATTGATTACCGGCAGCGTCCTCGATTTCCGCGCGGCACTGCCAGGCGGCGGGGCGCTGATCGGGCTCGATCTTGGCACCCAGACAATTGGCACGGCGTTCTGCGATGCCGGCTGGCGCTTTGCCAGTCCGGGCAAGACCCTGCCGCGCGCGAAGTTCACGGCGGACAAGGCGCAGATTTCCGCGCTTGCAAGCGAACGTTCAGTTGCAGGCATCGTCATCGGTCTGCCGATCAATATGGACGGCTCCGAAGGCCCGCGCAGCCAGTCCAGCCGCGCCTATGCCCGCAATCTTGAAGCGCTCGATCTGCCGATCCTGCTGTGGGATGAGCGCTGGTCCACAGCCAGCGCCGAGCGCGGCCTCATCGCGCAGGACATCAGTCGTGCCCGCCGCGCCGAACGCATCGATGCGGCGGCGGCGGCTGTGATCCTGCAGGCCGCTATTGATGCGCTCGCGGGCGGGACGCTGTAGAGCCAGATGACATGAGATTGACCCACCGTGACGGAGCCGGTTTTGGCCCGGTTCAAGGATCGAGGAGCGAGCCAGGCCAATGCATGGTGCCCATGCATAGCGACCGACGAGAGAGGCGGAAATGGGCCAAAAGCGGCCCGCCCCTGAAGGGGTTGTCGCTGGAAGCCCCTCGGACTGCGTCGCCCAGAACGCTACTGGGCTTGCACGGGTTCCCGACCCGCGCTGCACGACGCTCCTTGCCGAGAAGCTTCCAGCGACAATTACGGTGGATCAATCTCATCTCATCTCATCTCATCTGGCTCTAATGTGGCCAAGGGCAACTGCCCCGGATTGACCCTGGCTATTTTTACGGAGATGATAGTCACATCCGTGTAAGTTAGCGGCCAAGCTTCCACCAGCCAGCGACCGGATTCGGAAAAACATGGGCAAGTCAGCACCAAGCCAGCGACTTGAAGCCGCAGCCGCATTGGCGCGCGTGTGAACTACGCCAGTGGCCATCCTTCGTCGCAACCGGGCGGCGAAATCGAACGGCTTGCGCTTTGGCATCGCAACAATCTCGAGCGTTGCCGCCTGCAGTCCTATCTGGCTATCATGCTGGGCGATATCGCCATGCTGCTGCTTGCCTTTGCTATCAGCGGCTATCTTTATCTCGGCAGCGACGGAATGCGCCGCAGTTTCGTGCTGGGCCAGCTGGTTCTCCCGGCGTTTCTTACCATTGCGCTCTATAACGGTTCCTATTCGCTGCAAACCTTGCTGAAGCCCAACCACGGCGCCGCCCGTGCGATCGGCGCGCTGGTGCTGTCTTCGGCCGTCGTCACCTTTATTGCCTTCTACACCAAATCGAGCCGCGATTTCTCGCGGGTTGGCTTTACCCTGGGCGTGCTGCTTGCGGGGCTGGCGATCCCGTGGCTGCGCGCCCAGATGTCGGCTTTCGTCGCCTGGCGGTGCGGGCGCAGGGTAATCAACGAACTGGTGATCAACGATGGCGGCCCGCCGGTCGACCTGCCCGACGCCCGCCATGTCGATGCGGCCCGGCTCGGGCTCGTCCCTGATTCGTCCGACCCTGTCGCGCTTGACCGGATCGGCGGGCTGCTGCGAAATTTTGACAAGGTGATCATTTCCTGTCTGCCCGAACGCCGCGCAGCATGGGCGATGATCTGCAAGGGCACGGCGATTTCCGGCGAGGTGATCGACGACACGATTGTCGAACTCGGGGCGAAAGGCGCGCGCGAAGCGGGCGGTCGCGGGCTGCTGCTGGTTTCAGTCGGGCCGCTGGGGCTGCGATCGCGGGCGATGAAGCGGCTGTTCGATATCGGGGTTTCGGCCTCTGCGATCCTCTTGCTGTCGCCACTTCTGATTGTTGTTGCCCTGGCCATATTTGCTTCTGATCGCGGGCCGGCTTTGTTCGTCCAGCGCCGGGTCGGGCGCGGCAATACGTTCTTTGACGTGCTGAAGTTCCGTTCGATGACGGTGTCCCGGGCTGACAGCGACGGGGTGGTTTCCACCGCCCGCGATGACAAGCGTATCACCCGCATCGGCGCATTCATCCGGCGCACCAGTATCGATGAGCTGCCGCAATTGTTCAATGTCCTGGCTGGAGCCATGTCGATTGTCGGGCCGCGACCTCACGCCATCGGCAGCCAGGCGGGGGACAAGCTGTTCTGGGAAGTCGATGCGCGGTATTGGCTGCGCCACGCGCTGAAGCCGGGGATGACCGGGCTGGCACAGGTTCGTGGATTTCGCGGCGCAACGCATCGAGAATCAGATCTGGCTGAACGCCTGAATGCCGATCTTGAATACTTGAACGGTTGGTCAATCTGGCGCGATATGGTCATTCTGCTGGCAACGTTAAGGGTTGTTGTTCACGATAAGGCCTATTGATCTCGTGGATAGCCAGGCGCTTTGCGACTCGGCCGGGTCTATGGCAATATAGCCGATTGAGCTATGCAGCATTACGTGGTAGCCAACCGGCGACGCGCGGCCTCAAAGCATGGAAAAGGCCGAATAATCGCGATGGAATTGATTCGGGCGCTGATTGCACGATGGCAGATATGGGTGGACTAAGTAGTTCCCCCTGTGTTAACCGTCTTTACTAGGGACACGGAGGCAACAAGTGACCAGTCAGATTCTAGCAATGCTCGCAGCGTCGGGTTTCGTTTTGGCGGGTGTTTCCAGCGCCGAAGCAACGCGTTCTTCTTCTGCCCTGCCGCTCGCCGTAATGGCTGAAGGCGCGATGGGCGGTGATTGCCTCGTCAACGTAGCGCGTTCGGCTGATGGCGGCGTGTTCAACGTGACGAGATCGGTTCTCAAGGACGGCAGTTGCGTTTGCAATGTTTCTACCGGGCCACAGGCCAGCAATGGCGGGGCTGAAGATCAGGTTTCGGCGATCATGACCGGCCGTTCATGCGCTGATGCGCCGCTCGCTGGTGAAGCAGCTGAAGGCGCTGCAGTTGGCGGTGGCGGCGGAACGCTGCTTCCGGTGCTGCTCGGTGTTGCCGGTGCGGGCGGTGCAGCTGCGGCGGCCGGCGGCGGTGGCGGCGGTGTTACTTCGGGCGTCTCCGGTGCCAGCAAAGGCTGACCGGGCCGGGTAAGGAATTTCGGCCGATTGATAATCGGCAAGATCAGCCCCCTTCGTTTCGGAGGGGGTTTTTCTTTAGCAGCAGAATTTGGGAATAGTTGGGTCTTGGGGAGAGTGCAGCTTGCAGTTCGCTGATCGTTCGACTGCACGCCATGCTTGGCTCGCTGCGATCCTGGCCGCTGCTGCGCTCAGTCTTGGTGGTGGCGGATCGCCCGCGCCTCTGCCTGAAATTGCCCTGCAGTGCATAACCGCCGCCGCGCTCGCCATCTGGATCCTGACTTCACGCGCGCCGGCGCCGTTCGTGCAGGTTAACCGCGACGTCTGGATTATCGCCGCGCTGGTGCTCGTCCTGCCGCTGGTGCAACTTGTGCCGCTGCCGCCATTCGTGTGGCACAGCTTCAAAGGACGCGAGCTTGAACAGGCGGCGCTGACGCTGGTCGGCGCGCAGGACAGCTGGCAGCCGTGGTCCGTACTGCCCAGTCGCACGCTGGCATCGTTGCTGGTGATGATACCCGCGGTGGTCATGCTGATCATGGCGGCGAGTCTGGCACGCGGCGGCAGGGCGGCGCTGGTAGCCGTGCTGACCCTGATGGCAATTCTGAGCATGATCGTGGGCTCCGGCCAGATGACCGGGGGTCTCGGCAATGCCTTGCGTTTCTACGTTCCCGACGTTCACTATCTCAACGGGTTTCAGGCCAACCATAACAGCACCGCCGACGTGTTGCTGGTCGGTATGGTCGGATTTGCCGCATCGGTGCGCGAATATGCCGAATTCCGCCCCCGCACCCGGCTCACCCCGTCTTACCGGCTCGCGGTGATTGCCCTGATGTCGCTGATCTTGTCGTTTGGCGTGTTTCTCACCGCGTCGCGGATGGGAATGCTGCTGCTGCCCGTGGCCTATGCGGGCACGGCGTGGGTGGTCTGGCCGCTGTTGAAGTTTGATCGCCGGGCTTTGGCGGCATCGGGGTTGGCCGCCTCGCTGCTGCTGCTCATCACAATCTATCTCACGCTCCACAACCACGTCATCGGCCAGGTGCTGACGCGCTTCAGCTTTGTTGGCGAATACCGCCCGCAGATCTGGCGCGATACGCTCTATGCCATCGCCCAGCACCTGCCCTGGGGCACTGGAATGGGCACGTTCATGCCGGTGTTTGCTGCGGCGGAGCGGCTCGAAGCGGTCGGCTCGACCTTCCCCAACCGCGCGCACAATGATTACCTTGAACTGCTGCTCGAAGGTGGCGTGTTCGGAGCAATGCTGCTCGCCGCCGTGGCGATAACTGTTGCCGCTGCTGCGCGCCGTGCGCTCAGGCAGGCCCCAGCCGGCTCGAAGGGGCAAGTAGTATTTGCCCTTAGCGCGCTCTGTGTGATTGCACTGCACTCGCAAGTCGATTACCCGTTGCGATCGATGTCATTGTCGTTCGTCGCGGCAATTTGCGTGGGGTTGCTGATGCCCGTTCGGGGCAAAAGTGAAGCTAGGGGTGGAAATGTTTGATCGTGTCGGTCCGCGCCGGTTGGGCGCAGCTTTGATCATGGCCGCAGCAATGCTGGCCTTGGCGGGCTGCTCTGATTCGAGCGGCAAAAGTCCTCTGCCCAAAGGCACGTCTGCCTATTCGACGATCCCCGAGCGGGTCGATAATGGCGAACTCAGCCAGAAGCTGCGCGCAGGCGACCGGCTGGCGATCAAGATATTTGGCGAACCGGAACTCACTTCGGACAATTACCGCATCGATGCGATCGGTTTTCTGCAAATGCCGCTGGTCGGCGAACTGATTGCCGGCGGCCAGACCCCGCATGAACTTTCGGTGGAGATCACCCGGCGGCTCGCTGCCAAATATGTGCGCGATCCGCAGGTTGCCGTCACTGTCATCGATCGCCCGCGCTCGACCTTTTCGGTCGAAGGCGACGTCGATTCGCCGGGCGTGTTTGAAGCCAATCCTGAAACCACGCTGCTGACCGGGCTGGCCCAGGCCCGAAGCCCGAAGCGCACCGCCAAGCTCGATGAAATAGCAATTTTCCGCAACATCAACGGGCAACGCGCCGGGGCGCTGTTCAACCTCGTCGATATTCGCCGCGGCCGCGCGGCTGATCCGCAGATCCTCGCGGGCGACAAGATCGTCGTCGGCAAGTCGGCGGCCAAACAAGCCTGGCGCGATTTCCTTGAGACCGCCCCCGTTTTCAACGCCTTCAGATTCTACTGACCCGAGCCGGAAAGGTCCCTCCTTGGCCACTACCATGCCTTTCGACAGCGCCAGCCGTCAACCGAAGTACGATTCGGGATTGAACGAGGATTCGGGCGTCTATGGGGTTCAGCCGAGCAGCGGGTTCGATTTCCGCTATGTGCTCGCGACGGTCCGCGCCAACCTTCTGCTGATCGCGGCGATCATCATCGCTTTTCTTGCGGTCAGCGTGATCCTGACCATGCTGCAAACGCCGCGTTACACTGCGCATGCGACCATCCAGATCAGCGGTTCTACGGCCCGGGTGATGGGCGCGCAGCAGGAAGATGCCGAGATGGCACTCGATTACGACGCTGATCGCTCGCTTAAAACGCAGATCGAAGTGCTCAAAAGCCGGGCGCTCGCGCAGCGCGTTGTCCAGAAGCTCAAGCTTGCCGGCAACACCAAATTCCTCGCCTCGCAGGAAGTCGAGCCGTTTCCGCAAGGCACCTCGGCCAAAGTCATGGTTGATGTCGCCACCAGTCTGGTGGCCGGAAACCTGAGCGTTACCCTGCCCGCCGATTCGCGGATTGCCATCATCGCCTGGAACAGCACCGATCCGCAGATGTCAGCGCTGATCGCCAACACATACGCCGCCGAATTCATTCAGGCCGATTTGCAGCGCAAGTATGACAGTTCGGCCTATGCGCGTAACTTCATTTCGGACCAGCTGGCGCAGACCAAGCAGCGGCTCGAAGATTCCGAACGCGCGCTCAACGCCTATTCGCGTGAGGCAGGCCTGATCCGAACGCGCGATGCGCTCAACCTGGGCAGCGACAATAGTGGCGGCAAATCAGCCGGTTCATCGGTGACGACAACCAGCTTGCTGCAAATCAACTCTGCGGCAAACGAAGCCACGGCGCGGCGGATCGCTGCTGAAGGCCAGTGGCAATCGGTGGCGAATACCCCGGTCATGTCGACCAAGCAGGTGCTTGATAGCGGCACGGTGAATGATCTTCTGGCGCAGAAAGCCCGCGTCCAGGCCGAACTTGAGCAGGATCGCGCGCAGCATCTTGAAGAATACCCGACAGTGAAGGCGAAGCGGGATCAACTGGCATCGCTCGACAAGCAAATTCAGCTATCCGCCGCCAACGTGCGCAATGGCATCCATGCCGAATATATCTCGGCGCTTGAGACCGAATCGAAGCTCAAGGCGCAGGTCGATCATCTGAAGAACGCGACGCTGTCCGAACAGGACCAGACGGTTCAATATGCATTGCTGGCACGCGAAGCCGATACCAACCGTGAGGTCTATGACGGCCTGCTGCAACGCTTCAAACAGCTCAACGCATCGGCGGGAATCAGCCTCAGCAATATTGCCGTCGTCGATAATGCTGAAGTCCCTGACGGGCCCTCTTCGCCCAATCTGTTCAAGAACTTGCTGATGGCGATGTTCATGGGTGCCGCGCTGGCCGCCGCAACCGTGTTCTTCAAGGACCAGTTCGACGATTCGATCCGCATCCCGGAAGATGTCGAGAACAAGCTATCGCTCTCGCTGCTCGGCGTGGTTCCGCGCAGCGACGGCGAGGAGCCTGCCGAGGCTTTGCTCGATCCGAAATCACCGATGTCGGAAGCTTACAATTCGCTTCGCGGCTCGCTGCTCTATTCGACCAGCGAGGGCCTGCCGCACGTTACCCTGGTTACCAGTGCGCAGCCGTCCGAAGGCAAGACCACCAGCGCACTCGCAATTGCCGCAAGTTTTGCCCGGATGAACAAGCGCGTGCTGATCATCGATGCCGATATGCGCCGCCCATCGCTGCACAAGCAGGTGGGTTATGGTAATGAGCGCGGGCTTTCCTCGTTGCTGACATCGCACGATGCGCTGGCGAGCGTGACTATGCCATCGGCGCAGAGCGGCCTGACGATCCTGCCTTCCGGCCCGATTCCGCCGAGCCCGACCGAATTGATTTCGACCCCGCGGATGGAGGAAATCCTTCGCGAGGCGGCCAGCATATACGACGTGGTCATTATCGACAGCCCGCCGATCCTCGGGCTCGCCGATGCACCGACACTCTCGGCACTGGTCGATGGCGTGATCTTCGTCGTCGAAGCTGATCGTAGCAGGCGGGGCGCGCTGAAAATGGCACTGCGCCGCCTCCGCTCGATGCGGCCAATCCTGCTCGGCGCGCTGCTGACCAAGTTCGATCCGCTGAAGGCCGGAAACCGCTATTCGGAATATTACGGCTACGATTACTACCAGTACAACAGCAACCCGCCGGCGGCCTGATCCGGTGGGGCTGGGCGGCGCAAGGACAGGCGGCGCAAGCACAGGCATCGCCAAGGCCGCCGGTCTGGTGCTGTGCTGTCTGCTTGCCGCGTTTTCGCTTGGTAGCGGGCTTGATCGTCAGGCGGCCAACAGCCTGCGCTGGGCGACAAAAATCCCGGCGCTGTTCGCTGATCAGACGCTCATTTCGCGCGGCGAGGCCGAACTCAATGCCGGCCGGCTCGTGGCAGCCTATGAGGATGGCGTCGCCGCGGTCAGGCGATCGCCGGTAGATCCATCAAGTTCCGCGCTGCTCGCCTCGGCGCGGCTGGGGCTTGATGATCCTACCGGCGCGCAGCGGGCGTTCCGCGTGGCGGGGCAGATGGGATGGCGCATACCGCTGACCCAGGCTTACTGGATGCAACAGGCGATTGCGGCGGGAAATCTCGATATCGCCGCAACCCGCATGGATGCACTGCTGCGGCAGCACCCCTGGGTGCTCGGTCAGCCCGGCCTGCTTGCCCCGCTTGAAGGCAGCGCAGAGGGGCGCAATGCTATCGCCAAGCGGTTGCTGGCAGCGCCATCGTGGCTTTCCGCCTATGCCTTCAATGTCGATGGCCTGTCTCCCGAGGTGATCGGCGAGCGGGCGCAAGTGCTGACGATTCTGGCGGCGCGCGGTTTGCGTGTCGGTTGCGACATGGCGGCACCGCCAACAACGCGGCTGGTCGACACCGGCCGCGTTGCCGAAGCGCTTTCGCTGTGGCGCAGTCAATGCGCCGAAGCCGGAACTGCAATCCCGGCCGATCCGGAATTTGCCAACCTGCGGATCAGCGGCGCGCGAACCTATTTCGAATGGGACCTGCTCGGCTCTGCCGATGTTGGCGTGGTGATTGTTCCCGGCAACAAGCCGCCCGCCCAGCAGCTCGAAATCCACAATGGCTCCTCGTTCACCCGGCCGGTGCTGCGCCAACTGATCGCGCCCGCGCCCGGGCATTACCGCTTGTCATGGCACGCCTCTACGCCTGATGGCAGGCCATCAAATCAGGCACTGGTCGAATTCGGTTGCAGGCAGGGCGGCCCGCAAAGGCTGGTTCCCGCAGCGCAGGGTTCGCTGTGGCACGCCGACGTGATGATCGGCAGCGATTGTCCGATCCATATGTTGACCGTGTCAGTGCTGCCGGGGCCCGATGACCTGCGACTGGGCTCAATCAGGCTTGATCCCGCGCGATAGCGGGCGCTGTTCGGGCTTTGGCCCGCAGTGATAAATCACCCTTCACGTTGCGCCGGAATTCTGCCTATATCGCGGTAATCGGCATGGGCCGACAGATCTGGGCAAGGAGCACAATTCCATGGCACGAGTAGCAATTGTAACCGGCGGCACCCGCGGCATCGGTGAGGCGGTCAGCCTGGTGCTCAAGGACAAGGGTTTTACCGTTGTCGCCAACTATGCTGGCAATCAGGAAGCGGCGCGTGCCTTTACCGAGAAGACCGGGATCACCGCCTATCGCTGGGATGTCGGCGATCACGAGGCTTGCATCCACAATTGCAACGAGATCGCCTCGGTCGTCGGACCGATCGACGTGGTGGTCAACAATGCCGGCATCACCCGCGACGGCGTGCTCCACAAGATGAGCTTCGATGACTGGAACGACGTGATGCGGGTCAACCTTGGCGGATGTTTCAATATGGCCAAGGCGACCTTCACCGGAATGCGCGAGCGCGGCTGGGGGCGCATCGTCAACATCGGCTCGATCAACGGGCAGGCGGGACAATACGGGCAGGTCAACTATGCCGCCGCCAAATCAGGCATCCACGGCTTCACCAAGGCGCTGGCGCAGGAAGGCGCCAAGTTCGGCATCACGGTAAACGCTATCGCGCCGGGCTATATCGATACTGATATGGTTGCTGCCGTGCCCGCACCGGTGCTCGAAAAGATTGTCGCCAAGATCCCCGTCGGGCGGTTGGGGCAGGCGAGCGAAATCGCCCGCGGAGTGGCCTATTTGTGCTCCGAAGACGCCGCCTTCATCACCGGATCAACGATGAGCATCAACGGCGGGCAGCATATGTATTGAGGTGGTTCGGCACCCGGCGGCACAACTGCGGCACAAGGGGGTCTAGCGGGGGTCGAGGGCGGTCAGAAACGTGCTGATCGGCTGCACAAATCGATCAAGTTCCGACACTTTATCGAGCAAGTTCAATAGCTTGATATTGCCTCACGGCATTCCGAAGCACATCCGGCGACTTCGCCCGGTCCGATCACCAGCCTGTGCCACAAATTGCCGCTGTAGGAAAATCGCGGCGCCGGCCGGGCGTACCGAGTGCCGCTTAGAGTTTTTCCGATTACTATCGGATCGGCACCAGAAAAACTCTAATCGATCGTTATCCCGACCACTTTCCAACCGCCGTCCTCCGACGCCAGCGCCAAGGTTTCGACCGCGTCGGGCATGAGCGTGTAGTTTGCCCTGAACTTGACGGTCCAATAGCCATTGGGCGGCGCCGGGGTGAAATCGGCGGAGATCAGCTCGCGCGATTTGATCGTGCCAACTTTCAGGCGGACGCTCTTGGACGCCTCGCTCCACCATTCGACGGTGTTGAGCAATTTGAACGACTGATGGGTTGCCTGCCAACTCGCCGCCCAATCGTCGCGGTCGAGCTGCGCCAGGAATTGCCGCGCGGAGTCGATCACCGCTTTTTCGCTGGCTGGGGTGGACGATACCGCCGATGCCGCAGTCAAGCGTAGGGCGGGGGCTTGGCTCGGTCCGGACAGGGCCGAAAAGGCAAGCAGGGCTAGGCTGAGCGTCATGGCAAGTCCTCCAACAATCCAGCCGGTGCGGCGCCGTTTGCCACCACCTTGAGCTGGCTGCCGGATCCCTTGCGCTGCGCCGGGGGCAGCGGCATCCCCCAAAGCCTTGTCCCCAAACAAATCGGGGGTCTGCCCTTCGACCTCGCGCAGTTGCCGCGCCGCCTCGCGGCTGCTTGACGTTGCCATCTTGCGCCGCGCATCGCGCAGCCGCTCGTTGACCGTGTGGACCGACAAACCAAGGTGCCGCGCCATCGATTTGGCGTCGTAGCCGCTGACCAGCAGCCGCAAGGTCTGCTTCTCCTTTTCGGTCAGCGCGTGGTGGCCTGGCGTCATGGGCCCGATGTAAGTGCGGAAGAAATCGAGGGCTACCCCGAATTTTTAGTATCCAGCGTGGTCAGGGTGGTCTTAGATCGCAGCATGACCACGCCTTACCACCCGCCGGTCAAACGCTCGGTCGAGATCGCCGGACACAAGACCTCGATCAGCCTTGAGCCGCTGTTCTGGGACATGCTCAAAGCTGCAGCGGGGGCCGAGGCCATTCCGCTGAATGCGCTGGTTGCGCGCATCGACGCGGAAAGGATCGCCGCCGAATTTCCGCCCGGTCTTGCAGGAGCGATCCGGCTATGGCTTGCCGCATCCTTGGTAAGATAACCCGCATTCCGTGCAACCTTTACGCGCCCGGCGTGTTATCAAGCCTTAGGTATATGCAAGGAGAGTTCATATGCGTCGTGTTTTTCTGGCCCTTGGGGCATTTTCGCTGGCAATTCCTGCCGCAATGACGGTTACCGGGGGCGCAGGCATCGCCAATGCGCGGACCTATTCGGGTAACTCGCGGGTTTACAAGAGCTGCCGCCATTCATCGGGAACCACCGGACTTATCGCTGGCGGCGCTGCGGGTGCTATCGTCGGCTCAAAGGTAATCGGCGGCGGCATTGTCGGGCCGATTGTCGGCGCAGTCGGCGGCGCGCTCGGCGGCCGGGCGATTGATCGTTCGATCACCGCCAAAAAGCGCTGTACTTACGTTCGCCGCAGGTAAGCCTGCCGCAGCCTGCGTATCCCCTTGATCTTTCAATGACCGCCGCTTTCTCCGCTCGCTCCTCCAACCGTTTACCTGCGGTAATAATGGCAGGTGTGATCGAGTTTGCGGCGGTTTTTGTTTTGATCAACGGGTTGGCTGCGGGCGGCGTTATCCATTCGCAAACGGCGTTGCCATCGATTTTCAATCTGGCCCCAAACCCGAGCCCGACGCCGACACCCCCTCCCCCGCCACAACAGCACCCCGCAAAGGTCGCCGGAAAAAGCGCCCCGCCGGGGGCAAAGGCCCATGCTTCACCGGTGGTGGCTGCGCCCAATCCGGTGCCACTCTTCCCCGTCATCGCCGCGATCACCCCCGCCGCCGGGACCGAGGCAAACAACGGTGCCGCAGTCCAAGGCGCGGGCAGCGGGGCCGGGGGCGCTGGCGATGGCAGCGGATCGGGAGGTCAGGGCCGGGGCGATGGCTCTGGGGGTTCGGAAGCTGAACTCGTCTCGGGCCGGATCAAGGATTCAGACTATCCCTATGAAGCCTTTACCCAGCGCGCACGGGGGCTCGTGCGAACCAGCGTGGCGATCGATGCGCGCGGCCACGCCAATGCATGCCGGGTAACCCGATCAAGCGGATTTGCCATTCTGGACCGGCTGACCTGCGATCTGATCGTTAAACGCTTTCGCTTCCGCGCCGCGCGCGATGCCGCAGGGCGCGCGGTGGCGGGATCGATCGGCTATGATCACGAATGGCTGCTGGGCGAGTTTGACGCGCCGGGCTGAACGGCTCCAGCCCATCAACTTCCCCCGACCCGGCCCACCTTTGGGCCGCAGTTGACACTATGAGCCATAAAATGCATTTAATGGCTCAAGAAAGATTTTAGGGCACATATGACTTATCATGTCAAAATCACCGCCAGTGGTCGCCTGAGTCTGCCAGCCGCGCTGCGCAAACGGCTTGGGCTGAGCGGCGGTGGCGAACTGCTGGTCGAAGAAACGCCCAATGCCATTGTGTTGCGCACGACAGCGCAAGCCGTCGCCAATGCCCAGGCCATCGCGCGCAAATACACAGGCGATGACCCCAATTCGTCGGTCGATGGATTTCTTGCCGCGCGCCGCAAAGAGTGGGGCGAGTGACCGCAGTAGTTCTCGACGCATCGGCATTGCTGGCCATGATCAAGAACGAACCCGGCGGAGATCGGGTTACGGAGGCTCTGGCAGAAGCGCGGATCAGCGCTGTCAACTACGCCGAAGTCGTCAGTCATTTCGATTTTTATGGCACACCACGCCATGAGATCGCGGCAATGCTAGGTCCGCTTCCAGTGGAAATCATCCCGGCCGACCGCGCATTGGCGACTTTGGCTGGCTCGCTGCGTGCGGTGACCGCCGATGCGGGCCTTTCGCTGGGTGACCGGTTCTGCCTGGCGCAAGCCTTGCACGATGGGCTGCCCGCGTGGACGGCGGACCGGAGCTGGGCGGATGTTGCGGCAAAGGTCGGAGTGGAAGTTGTTTTGATTCGCTGAGCTTGGCGTTCGATTCCGATGTGATCGAAGGCTGGCGCAAGAGCGGGCCGGGCTGGCAAAGCCGGAAGAATGCAGCGCTTCTCAATCCCCCCCAACCCGCTCCACATCAGCCCCCACCCGGCCACCCCCCCACCCGGTCGGCCAAGCCATCGTATAATATGGGTAGCCGGGTGGGGGAGTGGCTGGTGCCGATCCGATGGTAATCGGAAAAACTCTAGCCGATCAATCTCAGCCCGCCCGCTCCACATCCGCGCGACTGGCTTGACATTATTGCGCCATTGGCGTAGTAAATTCGCCAATGAATGCCTTGATCGCTGTCGTGGAAACCGGTGCCTATCTGGCGAGAGCATCGCGCATCATGTCAGATATTGAGCGTGCACGGATCGTCGATCTTGTGGCTGAAAGGCCAGATGCGGGCGTGATACTCACCGGTTCAAAAGGGCTGCGTAAAATGCGGGTTCCCTTGGCCGGGCGCGGCAAGAGCGGTGGCGGGCGGATCATCTACTGGTTTCATTCTCCCGGATATCCAGCGGTGCTGCTGTGGGTGTTCGCCAAGAATGTGGCTGATAATCTGACAGCAGCCCAGCTCAAACGACTGGTTGGCGAAGCGGACTGGCTGATCGAAGACTTTGGAGGCAAGCAATGAAGGACGAACACTTTGACGGCCTGATGGCCAGCCTTTCCGAAGCCCGCGCCTTTGCGCGCGGCGAGGTCGTCCCCGGCCTGCGCGTGCATCATTTCCCGGCCATCGACATCACCGCCATCCGCAAGCAGACCGGCGCAACCCAGGACCTGTTCGCCCGCCAGATCGGCGTCTCCATCGCCACCTTACGCAACTGGGAACAAGGCCGCCGCCAGCCCGAGGGACCAGCGCGGGTGCTGCTGGCAATGCTGGCGCGCGATCCGGGGATTGTGGCGCGGACGTTGGGGGCGTCGGCTTGAACCCTCACTCCAAACATCCAACCCAATCCCGCCTACACTGAGCTTGTCGAAGGGCCGCTTTTCCTTGCGCGCCGCCGCGCGCACCTCAAAAACAAGGGCAGTGCTTCGACAAGCTCAGCATGGACGGGTTTTGGGTGACGTAGCGACCTGAAAAGCCGAATGAATGACGCGTTCGCTACAAATGGTGATGACAAGTACGCTTGCTCCAGCCGGCCGGACTGGAGCTCGCGTTTTATGTGTTCACTGTGAGAGGGACTGAATGAACATACCAAGCCGCCCAGCCTCTTTTTCTGTTATGTCTTCCGGCAACCTGAAGCAAACAACCACTCCACTCCGAAGGTGATAGCTGTGCTCAAGCATCCAGCCCGAAACTGCGGTCGCGCCTGTTAGTTCCGGAGCCTCTGTAATCCCCTTTTCCAGGCGATCAATACCTTGCGCTACGGTTTGCATTGCTGTGGAAGTGGTTATATTGCTTGGTTTGTGCAGGATAGCATGGGCAAACGGTCCACTGATACCGAGATGCTCACCTAGCGTCTTGTACGACCACTTGTTCGTAATTTTGACCTCCAGGAGAAAGTCGATGGCTCTTTGGTTCAAAGGACCATTGATGCCAACTTGGTACAATTTTGTATCAACCATGATTGCTTCCTTTTTCGTGCGGCGCGATTGCCGCGAGGCAGCTTATACATGATAGACGTGAAACACACAAGACGTTCCGCGAATATATAGTGTCTTCTAGAATATTTGGGCCGGTAGTTCCATCAATCCCCCCCAACCCGCTCCACATCAGCCCCCAGCAGCGCCAGCTTTTCCTCCAGCCGCTCATAGCCCCGATCCAAATGATACAGCCGGTGAACCTGCGTCTCCCCCTCTGCCGCCAGCCCGGCGATCACCAGGCTCATCGATGCGCGAAGGTCCGTCGCCATCACCTCGGCGCCGTGCATTTTTTCAACGCCGTGGACCACCGCCGTGCGCCCCTTGGTTTCGATATGCGCGCCCATGCGGTTGAGTTCAGGCACATGCATATAGCGGTTTTCGAAGATCGTCTCGGTGAGCACGCTGGCCCCTTCTGCGCGGCACAGCATGGCCATCAGCTGCGCCTGCATATCGGTGGCGAAGCCGGGATAGGGCGCGGTGGAAAGCGTGATCGCTTTCAGCGGGCCATCGGCGGCAACGTGCACCCCGCCCGCCACCGGCTCAACCGAAACTCCGGCATCGCGCAGCGCCTGAACGGTGGCATCCATTTCCTCGATCACTGCGTGCTTCAGCGTCACCTCGCCGCCGGTGATCGCCGCCGCGCAGGCGTAAGAGCCCGCCTCGATGCGGTCTGACATCACGCGGTAGGTTGCGCCGTGGAGGCGTGGAACACCGTGGATGGTGATGTCCGACGAGCCAATGCCTTCAATTTCCGCCCCCATGGCGACGAGCAGCTTGCACAGATCGACAATCTCGGGCTCGCGCGCGGCGTTGTGGAGCGTCGATTTGCCCTTGCACAGCACCGCCGCCATCAGCGCGTTCTCGGTCGCGCCGACCGAGACAACCGGGAACGAATAGCGCCCGCCAGGCAGCCCGCCGTCGGGTGCAATCGCTCGCACATAGCCCGCCGCGAGTTCGATATCTGCGCCCAGCGCTTCAAGCACTTTCAGATGCAGGTCGATCGGCCGGTTGCCAATCGCGCAGCCGCCGGGGAGCGACACCGTCGCCTCACCCATCCGCGCCAGCATCGGCCCGAGCACAAGAATCGAGGCGCGCATCTTGCGCACCAGCTCATAGGGCGCGACCGATGAGGTGATCCGCGGCGCCTCAAGCGTCATCACCCGGCCGAAGTCTTCGGGGCGCGATCCGGCGATGGTGGTCGATATGCCAAACTGGTTCATCAGGTGCTGAAAGGTATCGATATCCGCCAGCCGCGGCAGATTACGCAGCGTTAGCGGCTCATCGGTGAGCAGTGCGCAGGGCAGCAGGGTCAGCGCCGAATTCTTTGCGCCAGAGATGGTGAGCCTGCCCGAAAGGCGCTTGCCGCCCTGGATGATGATTTTGTCCATGGGGGCGGTTTAGACGAGTTGCCGGAAAAATGAATCAGTTTGTGACCATAGGATAATAGGGGTTCACGCGGAGGCGCGGAGGCGCGGAGAAATTTGCTTGAGGCGAAGCCTCCTGAACCAGCATCTGTGACCAACGGTGCCTTGTCAGATTTGTCCGAACGCCTGCGGCGCAGCCAAACTCCTCCGCGTCCCCGCGCCTCCGCGTGAACCAATCTTTAGAGCATTGACGCACCCGCCGAGGCCTGCGATTCCCGTCCCATGACAACCCGCAAACCCATTCGCAAAGCCGTGTTCCCCGTCGCCGGGCTCGGCACGCGGTTTCTTCCTGCGACCAAGGCTATCCCGAAGGAGATGCTGCCGATCATTGATCGGCCGCTGATCCAGTACGCGGTCGATGAGGCGCGCGAGGCGGGGATCGAGCAACTGATTTTCGTCACCGGGCGCGGCAAGACGGCGATCGTCGAGCATTTCGATGTTGCCTATGAACTCGAAGCGACGATGAAAAACCGCGCCAAGGCCTTGGAGGTGCTCGAACCTACGCGGATTCAGCCGGGCAATCTCGTCGCGGTGCGCCAGCAGGTGCCGCTCGGGCTCGGCCACGCGATCTGGTGCGCGCGGGCCATCGTCGGCGATGAGCCCTTCGCCATCTTCCTGCCTGACGAGCTGATGATCGGCGATTCTGACGGTTCTGGCGGGTGCATGAAGCAGATGGTCGAGGCCTATGATGAACTCGGCGGCAATGTGATTTCGGTTCTCGAAGTGCCCATGGCGGAAGTTTCGAGCTATGGCGTGATCAAACCCGGCGCGCGCGTTGCTGGCCTTGGGGGCGCGGTGACCGAAGTGCTCGGCCTGGTTGAAAAGCCCAAGCGCGAAGACGCGCCGTCAAACCTGATCATCTCGGGCCGCTATATCCTCCAGCCCGAAGTGATGCGGGTGCTCGAAGGCCAGCAAAAGGGCGCAGGCGGCGAAATCCAGTTGACCGACGCGATGGCCAAGATGATCGGCACCCAGCCGTTCCACGCGGTAACCTTTGCCGGGCGGCGCTATGACTGCGGCTCGAAGGTGGGCTTTGTTGAGGCGACGCTGGCGCTGGCACTGGAGCGCGAGGATATGGCTGAGGATGTTCGGGCGATTATGCGAAGGTTGTTGGGGTAGGGGGCCGATTTGAAAAAGGGACATCTCATAGTCGGCGCAATCGGCCTGATCGCCTTTGTTCTGACCGGGCAATATATGCACTGGCACTTCAACCATCTGCAGGGGATGGCTGACGGTCCGAGGCTCATGTACCGCACAGCACATATCTATATCCTCTGGGCGGCGCTGCTCAATCTTGTCCTGGGTCTTTATGTTCAGCCGATGGAAAACAAGGTGCGCAGGCGCATTCAGCAAGCGGGCAGTTTGGCGATCATGATCAGCGTGGCGCTCGTCGCCATTTCCTTCTTCACAGATTCGCAAAATGTGACACTTTGGCGGGGCTGGGCGCGGATGGGGATTTACCTCGCGCTGGCTGGCGCTGCTCTCCACGCTGCGGCGGTTGCCAAGCGGTTGTGGCGACCTTAGTGGCGGCCGTCTCGACGTGTGCTTTGGAGCAAAGGACATTCAGCAAGAAACGTAGCCCCACCGACATAAGAAAAGGGCGACAGGTTAACCCCGCCGCCCTTTTCGGCACCCTCTCCCGAAGTGCCCGTGGCTGCCTGCGCCTCTGTGGGCGCAGTCCAGCAATCTGAAACTCTTATTCCTCGCCGCTGCCCTGACCGCCAACAACCTCAGCCTGGGCCAGCGTTGCGGGCTTGAAGGCGCCGTCCTGCAGGTAGGGGATCGGGTTGACGGCGCTGCCGGCGATGCGGACTTCGTAATGCAGGTGCGGGCCGGTTGAACGCCCGGTCGAGCCGACGTAGCCGATCAGATCGCCCTTGTGCACGGCCTCACCAGCATAGGCGGCGAGGCGCGACATGTGGCCATAGCGGGTTTCGATATCGCCGCCGTGTTCGATCGCCACATAAAGCCCATAGCTGGAAAACCAGTCTGCGCGGCTGACAATACCGTCTGCCGAGGCATAGACCGGGGTGCCCCAGGCAGCGCCGAGATCGACACCCTTGTGCTGATGGCGGCCGCCGGTGACCGGGTGCCAGCGCATGCCGAAGCCGCTGGTCAGCGCCGCAGTTTCAACCGGCATGCGCGATGGAATTGAAACCGAAGTCGGACGAACCACCATCGGCGCGGCGACGAGGCCGGGAACCACTGCGGCGCGGTTAGCTTGCGAAACCGAAACCAGCGCGCGGTTGCCATCGAGCGACTGCCACGAATTGAACAGCGAACGGAACTCTGAGTCGCCTGATGCGTTATTGCTTTGCTGGCGTGCGGCCTGGGCGGCGCGGAGCGGAGCGATGATATCAGCATTGGCGCTGGCATTGGCGAAAGCCGGGCTGGCTCCGGCAAGCGATGCGGCTGCGGCGGCAAGGCCTGCAAGCGCGCGGAACTTTGTCAAAACGGAAAAAACGACCACAAAATACCCTTTGTCTCTGGCCTTGGCAGGTCTCGAAAAAACGAGCCGAGCAGCCAGATGCTACCCGCAATTCTTTTTGCTTTTGGATACGGTCGGAACCCCCCGCCGTGTCTTGCCACTGTCGCTAGATGGGCACCTTAACGATTGCAACCTCACCAAACACCGCACGCGACAGACCGGCTTTATCGCGCGCCGAGTCGTTGAACGGCTGCTTAATTGTGCCGCGAAAGTGCCGTGAAACGAGGCTTTTCCACAGGTCGCCCGGCTCTGCTTGGCGAATGCTCGCCAGCGCGGTGAAATGATTTGTGCCGATTCGCACATGCCGAATTTCGTCGTCAAGGATTCGTTCGAGCAGCCGCACACCCTGGCCATCGCCTGCGCCGCGCACCCGCTCAATCATCATCGGCGTGACATCGAGTCCGCGCGCTTCGAGCACCATTGGCACCACTGCCAGCCGCGCGGCGACATCGTGCCGCGTGCCGTGCGCCGATTCCCACAAGCCATCGTGCGCGGGCAGATCGCCATAGGCTGCACCAAGACTGCGCAGCTTTCGGGCGAGCATCATGAAGTGCGCGGCTTCGTCCGCCGCCACTGACAGGAAATCGCCGGTGAAGCCTGCGCCCATCTCCGCGCCGAATC
The DNA here is from genome assembly GCA_031366845.1 of Novosphingobium sp. Classification (GTDB taxonomy): domain Bacteria; phylum Pseudomonadota; class Alphaproteobacteria; order Sphingomonadales; family Sphingomonadaceae; genus Novosphingobium. The sequence goes on from JANLOZ010000212.1 coordinate 38,641, forward strand.
GCCCCGCCATATCGAGAGCAAGATCGATCGCGACATATTCTATGTGCGCGAGCGCGTGCCACAGCGCGATTCGCCCACGCTCCGATCCGCCCTTGCCGCGCCGGGGCATGCGATTGGGCGGGAGCAATTCGGGCCGGTCGGGGCGCGCGGGGCGATCGGGCATTGGGCAATCGAAGGCGAAGCTCAGTCGTCCGCCTTGCCATTCGCGCATTACCGCGCGCGTGGCCATCGCCTTGGCAATCGGATCGGCCTGGAGCAGCGCGGCGCGGATTGCCGCTGCGACCGTTTTCCCAGTCGCCGCTGCGACCGTTGTCACAGTATTGTTCTCACAGGTCTTTCGCCGCCTCCAGCACCTCGGCAGCGTGGCCCTTGACCTTCACCCTGGACCATATGCGGGCGATGCGGCCATCGGCGTCCAGCAGATAGGTGCTGCGGACCATGCCCATATAGCTGCGCCCGTAGTTGACCTTTTCGGCCCAGACGCCGAGCGCATCGGACAGGCCTTCGACTGCGGCATCGCTCGCCAAGGGCGCGGTGAGGCCGTATTTGGCGATGAACTTCTGATGCCGCGCGGGTGAATCCTTGCTGACGCCGAGCAGCGCCACCCCTGCTTTGGCAAATTCGGGGGCGAGCGCGGTGAAGTCCTGTTTTTCTACCGTGCAGCCGGGGGTGTCATCCTTGGGATAGAAGAAGATCACGGCCTTCTTCCCCTTGAGATCGGATGGCTTCACCGTGCTCGAATCGGGCGCGGTCATGGCCAGATCCGGGATCATATCGCCCACCTTGGGAAAGTCGCTCATAGCTGCTCCAGATCAATTTTTGCGCCGAACACCTGCTGCCAGACATCGGCAACGACACTGCGCGATTCGGCAAATTGCGCCATCACACTTCCCCAATCGTCACATTGACAGGCTCTGGCAAGGCTCGCGCGCACCCCTTCGGGCGGAATTTGCCCATCGGGGGCGAGCAGCCGCGCGGCAACGAGCAGCCGGGTCATCGCATCGTGGGCAAGGCCGAGTGCGGGCGGCACCAGCCCCGCTTCTGCCAGCGCGGCAATCGCCGCGGGCAACGAGGGATCGAGCCCGATGCCGTCGCGCAATTGCAGGAAGTGAGCGATAAATTCGAGGTCAACCAGCCCGCCGCGCAGCAGCTTGGCATCGAGCGGGCCTTTGGGCGTCTTATGCGCGGCCATTTCGGCGCGCATCGACTGGACATCGGTGCGCAGCTTTGCCGGATCGCGCGGGCGGGTGAGAACGTCGCGCAGGATTGCGTCCATTTCACCGCGCGCTTGCGCAGTCCCATAGACCACCCGCGCGCGGCACAGGGCCATGTGTTCCCAGGTCCACGCCTCTTCGCGCTGGTAGCGCGCGAAACTTTCAAGGCTTACCGCCAGGGGCCCGTTTGTGCCCGACGGCCGCAGGCGGGTATCGACTTCATAGAGCGCGCCTTGCGCGGTCGGCACCGAGAGTGCGGCGCTCGCGCGCTGGGCAAGCCGGTTGAAATAGAGCGTCGCGCCGAGCGGCTTTGGTCCATCCGATTCGGCGGCAAAAGTGCCGGTGAAGCAATAGATCAGATCGAGGTCTGAGGCATGGGTCAGCGCGCCGCCGCCGAGCCGCCCGAGCCCCAGCACCACCAGCTCGCCACCGGGAACAAGCCCATGCACCAGTGCAAATTCGGCAGCGGCTGCGTGCACCAGTGTGCCGAGCGCCGCTTCGGCTATGCGCGAATAGGCAGCGGACAAAGCCAGCGGATCGGTCATGCCTTCGAGCAATTGAACGCCAAGCGCGAACCGCTTTTCACCGACCTTGCGCCGCACCCGGTCGAGCAGGCGCTCGTAATCATCATCCGCCTCGCCGCTGGCAAATTCCCCCTCCAGATCAGCAACCGAACCCGGCAGATCAAACGCGCTGGCATCGATCAGCGCGTCGAGCAGATCGGCACGCTGCGCCAGTGCATCGGCAAGTGGCGGGGCGAGGCCGAGCACTTTCGCTACCAGATCGAGCAGCGCCGGGCGTGCTTCGAGCAGGTTGAACAGGCTGATCGCACTCGGCAGACGGACGAGCATTTCCTCCCAGCGATTGAACGCGCGGCGAGGTTCGGGCGCGCGGGCGAGCGCGGCGAGAAGCGCGGGCTGGACCCTGTCGAAGGCGGCAATCGCAGCATCGCTGCGCAAGGCCTTGAGCTTGCCCGAACGCCAGCCCTCAATTCGCCCGGCGAGTTCGTCTGGCGTTTCAAATCCCAGCGCCTTGAGCTCGGCGGTGAGGCGTTTGCCGCTCGGCGCGAACGGCTGTGCGCTGGGTGCCGCGTCCCCCGCCTGCATGGCAATCAGCGCATCATATTTCGCCCCGACGGCATCGGTGATCGCCGCAAGTTCGCGCACCAGGGCCTTGCCGTCCTTCAGGCCATCAAGCTGCGCCACCCGATCCAGCGCGTCGGGATCATCGGGCAGGCTGTGCGTCTGCTGGTCTGAGACCATTTGCAACCGGTGCTCGATCACCCGCAGGCGGTCATAGCACGCGCCCAGCATCTGCGCATCGGCCTGCGGGATAATCCCCGCCTCCGCCAGCGCATTGAGCGCCGCGCGGGTTCCCCGCAGCCGCAGGGCAGGATTGCGCCCGCCGTGGATGAGCTGGTGCGTCTGGGCGTAAAACTCGACCTCGCGAATACCGCCGCGCCCGCGCTTGATATTGAAGCCGGGGCCGGGCCGCTCGGCGCCTTTCTGACCGGCGCGGATCTGCGCGGTCAGCCGCCCGATCTCGGCAATCGTCCCGAAATCAAGGCTTCGCCGCCAGATGAAGGGCCGGATCGCAGCAAGGAACGCTTCGCCCGCTGGCACATCACCGGCGCAGGCACGGGCACGGATAAACGCCGCGCGTTCCCATGCCAGGCCTGAGCTTTCATAATGCGTCAACGCGGCTTCAACCGGAATCGCCGGCGGGCTGATCTCGGCTTGCGGACGGAGGCGGAGATCGACGCGGAAGACATAGCCCTCGGCATCGATGCGGCTGAGCGTTTGGACAATGTCGCGGGCATAACGCTGCGCCGCTTCTCCGGGGTCATCGCGTTCACGGCGGGGAAGCAGCGCGGGATCATAAAGCAGGATCGGATCGATGTCCGATGAGTAATTGAGCTCTCCCGCGCCGTGTTTGCCGAGTGCGAGCGCAATCATGCCGGCGGGGGCGGCATCGGGCATACGGCTGGAAATCGCATGGCCAATCGCCGCGCCCAGCGCCCGGTCGGCAAAGGCGGAAAGTTCGGCCATCACGCGCGCCAGCGCGAAGGCCCCGGCCAGATCACCAATCCCCAGCGCCAGGGCCAGCGCCCGCCGCTCGCGCCGAAGCGCCACCGGCACATCGGGTGCGCCTGTGCCAGCCGCGATGGCAAAGGCCAGCGCCGCATCGCCGCGCCCTTCGGCAAGCAAACCTGCGAGTTCCTTCTCGCGATTGAGCAGGCCAGAAAGGAACGGCGAGAACGCGTGCGCCCGCTCAATCGCTCCTGTCCAGTCAGCCTGCTGCGCCATGACCATCACCTGCCCCGCCGCGCATTACATATCAAGCGCCGGAGCTTGGCTGTGCGCTTCTTGGGCTATGCGCGCCTTGCGCTGGCGCGAGGCTTTTGCCATCACGCGTCCACAAGCGGCGACCTTAATGGCCGCACAGATCCCAAACAAAGGTTCGCCCATGACTTTTCCCGTTTCCAGAGCCATGCTGATTACAGCCACTGCAGCCTTGGCAATCGCAACCGGTGCCAGCGCCCATGCCGCGCCGCCAAGCGCGCCCGCAGTCGATACCGCGCTTTTGGCGCGGGTTGTCCAGCACTTGTCATCCGATGATCTTGAAGGCCGCGCGCCCAGCACCGTGGCCGAACCCAAAGTGCTCAACTATCTGATCGCGCAGTTCAAGTCTGCGGGCCTGCAACCGGGCAACAAGGGTTCGTGGCTGCAAACCGTGCCGACGGTGGAGATCATCGGCACCAGCCATTCGGCGCTGAGTATCACCGGCGGCGCGGCCCCGCTGAGCTTGACTTTCGCTTCAGATTTTGTCGCGGCGAGCTATCGCGTCACCCCGCACACCGCAGTCAAGGATGCCGATCTGGTCTTCGTTGGCTATGGCATCAATGCGCCCGAGCTTGGCTGGAACGACTATGCCGGGGTCGATATGCATGGCAAGGTCGCGGTGATCCTGGTCAACGACCCTGACTATGCGATGGAGACGCAAGACGGCCTCTTCAAAGGCCGCCGCATGACCTATTATGGCCGCTGGACCTACAAGTTCGAAGAAGCGGCGCGGCAGGGCGCAATCGGCGCGCTGATTGTCCATGATACCTTCCCCGCCGCCTATGGCTGGAACGTGGTCAACTCGAGCTGGACCAAGGCGCAGTATTACGTCCAAAGCGCAAATGATGGTGCCGACCAGACCGCGTTCAACGGATGGGTGCAAAAACCGAAAGCCGAAGCGATTTTGGCAGCGGCGGGCCAAGACCTGGCCGCGCTCACCACTGCTGCTCAGCAAAAGGGTTTCAAGGCCGTCGCGCTCGGGCTCAAGGCCAGCCTGTCGTTTGACAACAAGATCCGCAAATCGACTTCACACAACGTAATTGGCATTCTCCCGGGCAAAAAGGCGGGCGGCGAATATGTGCTGTACTCGGCGCACTGGGATCACCTTGGCCGCTGCACGCCCGACAAGCGCGGCGACAACATCTGCAACGGCGCGGTTGACAATGCCACCGGCGTAGCGGCGCTGACCGCGCTGGCGAAAGCCAATGTTGCAGCCGGACCAGCGCGGCGCACACAGGTGTTCATGTCGGTGACGCTGGAAGAATCCGGCCTGCTCGGCTCACGATGGTACGCCGAACATCCGGTCTTCCCGCTGAAGCAGACGGTCGGCGGGGTCAATATGGATGCGCTTTCGCCCACCGGCCCGGCGCATGACTATTCGATGACCGGCGGCGACAAGAGCGATCTCACCGCGCTGTTCCGCAAGACGCTCAAGGCACAAGGCCTGGTTGAAGCGCCCGAGGACAGCCCTGAAAAGGGTCATTATTACCGCTCAGACCATTTCTCGATGGCCAAATTGGGCGTGCCCATGTTCGACATCGGCCGCGGGATCGATCTGCTGAACGGCGGCAAGGCAGCGGGGCAGGCGGCCAAGGATGACTACGTCAACAACCGCTACCACCAGCCGAGCGACGAATATTCGCCGCGCTGGGATTGGTCAGGCATCACCCAGGATGTGAAGCTGTTCTATGCGCTCGGCCGCTCGCTGGCGGACGGCAAGGCCTGGCCGAACTGGAACACCGGCGATGAGTTTCGCGCGGTGCGCGACAAGAGCCGGGCCGGGAAGTAGATTTTAAGGCGCATAGGCAAAACCAAGACGCTGAGCCTGCGCGTCGAGCCACTTGTCTTTGGTCCACAGATAGGCCCGTTGCTGCGTGGATGCGGCAAGCAGGTGAACATCGACAAATCCGATGCCGGTGCCAAAGACCTGCATGGATTCAAGGAAGGCGTGAAACTGGTCTTCGGCAACCGGATCAAGGCGTGGTAATGCGCGCAAAGCCCAGATCGTGTTCTCTCGTGAACCTACGTTGCCCACGATGATCTCGCCGGTAACGTAAGGATGCTGCACAATCTGTCTTTGAGAAATGAGGCTACCCAACCGAGCGTTGGGCATGCGAAAGTGATCGACCCAGATCGAGGTGTCTACAGTAATCAACACGTCGGCCGCTCGCGCTCCGGGACGACCAGTTCGGGCATGGTCCCGCCAAGCTCTATGAGCATTCTTCCTGCTTCGCGCTGTATGAGCGCGGTGAGCGCCGCTTCTATGACTTTGTCTTCATCGGCTATGCCCGAAACAGCCATGGCTTTCTGCATCAGGCTGTCGGCGGGCCTCACCGCAAGAACGTCGCGCGCATTGGCATGCTTTCTGTCTCGAGGCGCAGTCCTGCGTTCAAACTTGACCGTTCTTGCCCCTGTGTTGACCTGACGCGTTTCCCAGCCTGCATCCTGCCAACTGCGCGAATGCGTGTGCGTCCCATTGCTTTCGTTTGCCCACCAAGCTTGATGCCGATAGGCGCTCATTGGTAGCGAGCAGCCCAAGATTTCCTCAACCTGCGCAAAACTGGCACTAATGCAGTCTTCGCCAGCATGACTGAGAAAACGCGAGAGCGGTTCATATTTTCCCATCTTATTCTCCACAGTTATATGTAAACATTATGTAAGGTATCATACCTGATGTCAACACCATTTTTGTTACCCCCCGAATGGCATCTGCAGGACTGGCTGTGGATTGGCTTCCCGCACGATGCTGTGGAGTGGCCGGGGTTCCTGTCCCGTGCGCAGGAGCAAATTGCCGACTTTGCCAATGCCGTGGCTGACTCTCGTCAGGAGGTGCGTCTTATCGTTCGCGATCAAGCAAATGAGACGCGGGCGCGGGCGTTGGTCAGCAGTAAGGTTACGCTCGAACGCCGGGTTTATGGCGATATTTGGCTGAGGGATACCGGACCTTTGGTGGTTGCCGGGCCAAGCGGAGAGCGGTGCGCGCGGCGATTTGGCTTCAACGGCTGGGGCGGCAAATATGTCATGGCCGGGGACCAGACCATCGGCGCGGAGCTGGCGGAGTCAGCCGGGCTGGAAGTGACAACCTCCGATTGGGTGCTTGAGGGCGGCGCGATCGATGGTGACGGGACCGGGCTGGTCGTGACCACCGAGCAATGCCTGCTCAACCCCAATCGCAACCCGCGGTTGTCGCGCGTGGAAATCGAAGCGCGGCTGGCGCGCGATCTTGGCTTTGACCGGGTGCTGTGGCTGGGTGACGGCCTGATGAATGATCACACTGACGGCCACGTCGATAACCTCGCGCGGATGGTCGCGCCCGGGGTGATTGCCGTGCCGCGTGCCACAGGCAGCGATGATCCCAATGCCGCGATCTATGCCGATGCCAAAGCCCGCGCGGAGGCGTTTGGATTGACCGTGCGTGAGGTTCCCTCACCGGGGCGAATCGCAACGAACGGCCGGATCGAACCCGCCAGCTACATGAATTTCTGCGTGACATCGAAACTGCTTGTGGTTCCCACCTTCAACAGCCCGCACGATGCCGATGGCGTGGCGGCGATTGCCGAACTGTTTCCGGGCCGCGAGGTAGTGGGCATAGTCGCCGATGCGGTGCTGGCAGGTGGCGGCGGATTTCACTGTGCCAGCCAGCACATGCCTTCGGCTTAGAGTTTTTCCGATTGACATCGGAGCGGGCTGGTGCCGTCTACAACAGAAAAACTCTAACCGACATTCAAGTTTGCACGGGAAGGATGCGGCCTTAACCAATCGCTAACCCGCCACGGGCATTATCGCGTCATGGCCCGACTCGTCGCCCTGACCATGACTGCCCCGCAGCGCCTGCCGCTGATGGATATGCCGCGCGCGATAATCGTCATCGGCTGTGCTCTCGCGCTGATCCTCGCTGGTAAACCGCTGCCCTATTAG
>JANLOZ010000224.1:0-2300 GCA_031366845.1 Novosphingobium sp.
AACAAATTCTTGTGGTTCATGATTGCCCCCAATCCATTTGTATGGGCGAATATCCGCCAAGCTCGCCCTTCCCGCAAGGCTCAGCTAGCGCGCGGCCAAATGACCAAGATCGCGCGCATCCGCAATTTCAGCATCATCGCCCACATCGACCACGGGAAGAGCACGCTCGCCGACCGGCTGATCCAGCACACCGGCGGCCTCACCGAACGCGAGATGTCTGCGCAAGTTCTTGATAACATGGATATTGAACGCGAACGCGGGATCACCATCAAGGCGCAAACCGTCCGCCTGAGCTACACCGCGCAGGACGGCGAGACCTATGAGCTCAACCTGATGGACACCCCCGGCCACGTCGATTTCGCCTATGAAGTCAGCCGCAGCCTCGCGGCTTGCGAAGGTGCGCTGCTCGTCGTCGATGCCGCGCAAGGGGTTGAGGCGCAAACGCTCGCCAACGTCTACCAGTCGATCGAGCACGATCATGAAATCGTGCCCGTCATCAACAAGATCGATCTGCCCGCCGCCGAACCCGAAAAAGTCCGCGCCGAAATCGAGGAAGTCATCGGGCTTGACGCCAGCCAGGCCGTTCTCACCAGCGCCAAATCGGGCATCGGCATCGCCGAAGTGCTCGAAGCCATCGTCAAGCGCATCCCCCCGCCAAAGGGGGACCGCAAGGCCCCGCTCAAAGCCATGCTGGTCGATTCCTGGTACGATCCCTACCTCGGCGTCGTCATCCTCGTGCGCGTGATCGATGGCGTGATCAAAAAGGGGCTGCTGGTCAAATTCATGGCCGGCGGCACCGAGCACCTGATTGACCGCACCGGCTGCTTCACCCCCAAGATCGAGCAGCTCGCCGAACTGGCCGCAGGCGAAATCGGCTTCATCACCGCGCAGATCAAGGAAGTCGCGCAGGCCCGCGTCGGCGATACCATCACCACGGTCAAAGGCGGCGCAACCCAGGCGCTCCCCGGCTTCAAGGAAGTCCAGCCGGTGGTGTTCTGCGGGCTGTTCCCGGTCGACGCCGCCGATTTTGAAAAACTGCGCGAATCGATCTCGCGGCTGCGGCTCAACGATGCCAGCTTCTCGTTCGAAACCGAGTCCAGCGCCGCGCTCGGCTTCGGCTTTCGCTGCGGTTTCCTCGGGCTGCTCCACCTCGAAATCATCCAGGAGCGGCTGACGCGCGAATACGACCTCGACCTGATCACCACCGCGCCATCGGTGGTTTACCGCATCCAGTTGCGCAAATCGAAGACCGATGACGCGCGCGAAATCCTGCTCCACAACCCGGCCGACTACCCTGATCCCAGCCGCATCGAACAGATCGACGAGCCGTGGATCAAGGCGACGATCTACACCCCCGACGAATACCTCGGCTCGATCCTCAAGCTGTGCCAGGATCGGCGCGGGGTGCAGACCGGGCTGACTTATGTCGGCGGCCGCGCACAGGTGAACTACGAACTGCCACTCAACGAAGTGGTGTTCGATTTCTATGACCGCCTGAAGAGCATCAGCCGCGGCTATGCCAGCTTTGACTATGAACAGATCGGCCTGCGCGAAGGCGACCTCGTCAAGATGTCGATCATGGTCAACAACGAGGCGGTCGACGCGCTCTCGATGATCGTCCACCGCGGCGTCGCCGAATCGCGCGGCCGCCACATGTGCGAACGGCTCAAGGATCTGATCCCGAGGCACCTGTTCAAGGTGCCGATCCAGGCCGCAATCGGCGGCAAGGTGATCGCGCGTGAGACGATCCAGGCGATGCGCAAGGATGTGACCGCCAAGTGCTATGGCGGCGATATTTCGCGCAAGAAGAAGCTGCTCGACAAGCAGAAAAAGGGCAAGGCGCGGATGCGCGAATATGGCAATGTGTCGATCCCGCAGGAGGCGTTTATTGCGGCGCTGCGGATGGGGGATGAAAGCTAATGTCGGCAGTCGACGCCCAGAAAAAGATCATCATCGTCGCCGGATCGAACGGCGCAGGCAAGACCACTTTCGCCCGCTCATTCCTCCCAGTAGAGGCCGGTGTACCCCGCTTTATCAACGCCGATGCGATCGCAGCAGGCCTTGCCGCCTTCGCGCCAGAAACCGCAGCGATCCGGGCCGGTCGGCTGATGCTTGAAGAAATCGAACTCTGCGTTCGGCGAGGGGAAAGCTTCGCTTTCGAAACCACGCTTTCAGGTTTGACCTACCTGCGCCACATCGCCGACTGGCGGGCGCAGGGCTACCGGGTCAGCCGCTATTTTCTCAGCTTGCCCACTCCCGAAACAGCCATCGAACGGGTTGCCTCACGGGTGCGGCAAGGT
>JANLOZ010000254.1:0-24497 GCA_031366845.1 Novosphingobium sp.
CCTGGGATGTGGCCATGGCCTACAATGCCACGGCGACTGGGGAGAAGTTTCTGGTGGTGCGGGTGTGAGAATCCTCTCCGAGCTTGCTCGGGGTGGTGGCTCGAACGCTGTGAGAGACGGAGGGGTATCTTCCCCTCCACCACCCGCTAAGCGGGCGGTCCCCCTCCCCGAGCAAGCTCGGGGAGGATTTAGTTCACCCCTTGCCCACCACGCTCTCAGGCAGATCAGTCCCAAACACCCGCTGGTAGTATTCCGCCACCAGCATCCGCTCGGTTTCATCGCACTTGTTCAAAAACGAAAGCCTGAACGAGAAGCCCGGGTCCTTGAAAATCGCCATGTTCTGCGCCCAGGTGATGACCGTGCGCGGGCTCATCACGGTGGAGATATCACCATTGATGAAGCCCTGCCGGGTCAGCTCGGCAACCCTGACCATCTGGCCGACAATCTTTTCGTCGACCCCGGTGGCCTTCTTGACGACGATCTCCGCCTCAACCTGCGCGGCGAGATAGTTCAGCCCGACGACGATGTTCCAGCGGTCCATCTGCCCCTGATTGATCGCCTGGGTGCCATGATAGAGCCCAGAGGTATCGCCCAGGCCAACCGTGTTCGCGGTCGAGAACAGGCGGAAGTAAGGGTTCGGGCGGATCACCCGGTTCTGATCGAGCAGGGTAAGTTTGCCCTCGGCTTCAAGCACGCGCTGGATGACGAACATCACATCGGGACGCCCGGCATCGTATTCGTCAAACACCAGCGCCACCGGGTGTTGCAGCGCCCAGGGCAGCAGCCCTTCGCGAAATTCGGTCACCTGCAGGCCATCGCGCAACACAATGGCATCGCGGCCGATCAGATCGATGCGGCTGATATGGGCATCAAGGTTGATGCGGATGCACGGCCAGTTAAGCCGCGCGGCGACCTGTTCGATATGGGTCGATTTGCCGGTGCCGTGATAGCCCTGCACCATCACCCGGCGATTGAAGGCAAAGCCCGCAAGGATCGCCAGCGTGGTGTCGCCATCGAAGACATAGGTGTCATCAAGATCGGGCACGCGCTCATCGGCTTCTGAAAAAGCCGGGCAGATCATGTCGGTATCGATGCCGAAAAGTTCGCGCACAGAGATCTGGCGATCTGGCGCTTCGAGCACGGTGCTGCCGGCGGTTCCGGCCTGAATGTTTGGGATGTCGGTCATGGCTGAACAGCGCCTATAGGCAGAGCGGCGCGGCTGCAATATGCATTGCGCCAATTTTGCGACGTCAGCGAGGCGGCACATGATGCTCTACGGCATGTATTTCTCCGCCTTCGTGCGCAAAGTCGCACTGGTCGCCGCAGAGGAAGAGGCGGAACTCTAGCAGTTTGCTGAAAAACCCATAGCATTATGCAGCAATAGGCAACAGCGATTCGCAGCAAAGGATAGCGAAATGCCCAGATCGATTTTCGTGAACCTGCCTGTGGCCGATTTGCCCAGGGCGGTGCAATTTTATGCCGCGCTCGGTTTCGTCAACGAACCCAAGTTCAGCGATGAATCTGGCGCTTGCATGGTCATCTCCGAAACCATCTATGTCATGCTGCTGACCCACACCAAATGGCGGACCTTCACCACGCGCCCCATCCCGGACGCAGGTTCAAGCGAAGTCTCGCTGGCCCTGAGCGTCGATGATCGCGACGCGGTGAATACCCTGGTCGAGGCCGGCGCGGCCAATGGCGGCACCGCCGATGTCAATCCGCCCGAAGACCACGGCTTCATGTTTCAGCGCACCATCGCTGATCCCGATGGCCACATCTGGGAACCGTTCTGGATGGACGCGGCGGTGGCTGCGGCTGGTCCGGCGGCGCAAGCGCAATCGTGAGAACACAGATCAAGGGAGAATCGACATGAGCTACATCGACGGTTTCGTCATCGCGGTGCCTACCGCGAACAAGGACAAATTTATCGCCCATGCCAGAATGAGCGACTCGATGTTCATCGAATGGGGCGCTATCCGCGTGATCGAATGCTGGGCGGAGGACGTTCCCGATGGCAAGGTCACCGATTTCCGCCGCGCGGTTCAGGCCGGCGACGATGAAACGGTGGTGTTCAGCTGGATCGAATGGCCCGACAAGGCAACGCGGCAGGCCGCCTATGAAAAAATGATGGACCCCGGCAACCCCGATCCACGCATGGACCCGGCAAAGAACCCGATGCCGTTCGACGCCAAGCGGATGATCTTCGGCGGCTTCACGCCGGTTGTTGAATTGCAGGGAGAGCAAGCATGAGCAACCCCCCAGGCAGCTTCATCTGGTACGAACTGATGACCCCTGACGCTGGAGCTTCAGCGACATTTTACGGCAAAATTGTTGGCTGGACGACCAGCGCCAGCGCCGACGCCGCAGCGGGTGACATGGACTATCGGCATATCGTCCGTAGCGATGGCGGCATGGTTGGCGGCATGATGGGACTGACCGGGCAAATGCTGGCAGGCGGCGCGCATCCGGCGTGGGTAGCCTATATCTATGTCGCCGATGTCGATAGCAAGGTGGCGGCGATCACGGCGGACGGGGGCCGGGTCTATAGGCCAGCCACCACGATGGAAGGCGTAGGCCGTTTCGCCATGGTGACCGATCCGCAGGGCGTCCCATTTTATGTGATGACGCCCACCCCGCCAGCCGACAACCCCGATGTCGGCAGCGATGCCTATGATCGCTGGAAACCGCAGCACATTTCGTGGAACGAACTCTACACCACCGATATTGCAGCGGCAAAAGCCTTTTATGCCAAACACTTCGGGTTCGAGTTCAACGAATCGATGGCGATGGGCGATATGGGCAATTATTGGTTCATCGATCACGGCGGTCAGCAAATCGGCGCGATGATGCAGAAACCGCCGCAAGTGCCGGTAGCGGGCTGGAACTATTATATCCGCGTCGCCAGCATCGATGCGGCGAACGCTGCCATAATGGCGAATGGCGGGCAGGTTGTTAACGGCCCGATGGAAGTGCCCGGCGGTGACTGGATCATCAACGGAATGGACCCGCAAGGCGCAATGTTCGCGCTTGTGGGGGCAAAATAGGGGGATCGGGGCAAAGCAGGGGTGGTTGACTCACGGCCAATGTTCTAAGTATGTTCCCCTCCGCCTCAAGGAGAAAGTACAATGCCCCCCTACACCTTCTTCACCAATCCGATGTCACGCGGCCAGATCGCTCGCTGGGCGCTGCACGAGGCGGGGGTAGAATATGAGCAGGTGCTGGTCGCCTGGGACAGCAAGCCCGCCGCGCTGCTTGCCGCCAATACCATGGGCAAGGTGCCAACGGTGATCCACCGGTCAGAAACCGGCGAGCGGGTGATCACCGAAGGTGCGGCCATCTGCGCCTATCTGGCGGAGGCCAACCCCGAAGCCGGGCTGCTGCCGTCTGACGCCGAACTGGCCGATTACCTGCGCTGGTTCTTTTTCGCGGCGGGGCCGATGGAGCAGGCGATCGTCAGCCGCTCGATGGGCTGGGAAGTGGCGGCGGGCCGCGAAGGCATGGTCGGGTTCGGCAGCCTTGAGCGCACGTTGGCTACAATAAAGGGCCACCTGGGCGGGCGCGATTACGTTTGCGGGCCGCGCTTTACCATGGCCGATGTCTATGTCGGCAGCCAGATCGACTGGGGGCTGATTTTCGGATCGATCCCGCCCGAACCCGAATTCGTCGCCTATGCCGAACGCTTTCAGTCGCGCCCCGCCTACAAGGCGGCGAAGGCGATCGACAATAATCTGATAGAGGATGCGAAGAAATGACCGATGTCACCCTGTGCCTGTGGTACGAAGGCGATGCTGAAGCGGCGGCGAACTTCTATGCTGCGACTTTCCCGAACAGCCATGCTGGTAAGGTCCACCGCGCGCCGGGTGATTTTCCCGGCGGCAAAAAGGGCGATGCCCTCACCGTCGATTTCACCGTGCTCGGGATCAAATGCATCGGGCTCAACGGCGGGCCGATATTCAAGCATACCGAGGCATTTTCGTTCCAGATCGCCACCGCCGACCAGCAGGAAACCGACCGCTACTGGAGCGCCATCGTCGGCAATGGCGGGCAGGAAAGCCAGTGCGGCTGGTGCAAAGACAAATGGGGTATCTCGTGGCAGATCACCCCGCTCGTATTGACCGAGGCAATGGCAGCAGGCGGCGATCAAGCAAATCGCGCCTTTGAAGCTATGATGGCGATGCACAAGATCGACCATGCCGCGATTGAAGCTGCGGTGGCGGGATAGCACCCTAGCCGGAGGATGATAACCATGACCGATGCGGAACATCAGCTGGATTCGTTCATTACCAAGTTCGATGACAAAAATCAGGTGCTAATCCGCGCAGTTCGTTCTGCGCTGCGTCAGCGCCTGCCGACCGCCAACGAGCTGGTTTATGACAATTACAATTTCTTCGTCATCGGTTATTCGCCCTCACTGCGTCCCTCGGACACGATTGTGTCAATCGCTGCGGGGGCGAGTGGCGTCGGGCTATCGTTCTACAAAGGCGCTGAACTAGACGATCCGCTCGGCCTGCTAAGTGGCGAAGGCAAACAGAACCGCTTCATTCGCCTGTCAACGTCGGACATTCTGACTCGTCCCGAAGTCGCTGCGCTGATCGCTCAGGCTGAGCGCCTAAGCCCGGCGGTTGCTGCAGGAACCGGGGCGGGCGGGCTCGTGATCCGCTCGGTCTCGGCCAAACAACGCCCACGAAGGAAAGACTGAAGTGCTCGCGCTCTATGGCCACCCCTTCTCCGCCTATACGTGGAAAGCGCAGATCGCGCTCCACGCGCTGCGGCTCGACTACGATTTTCGCGTGCTTGATGGCGACCATCCTGAACATGCCGCTTTCGTTTCGGCTGAGGCGGGGCCGCAGGGCAAGTTCCCCGTGCTGGTTGACGGCGATCAGGTTGTCTTCGAAGCGACCTCGATCATTGAATACCTGAACCTGCATTTTCCCGGCGGTGCGCCGCTGATCCCCGGCGATCCTGATCCGGCAATTGCCACGCGCACGCTCGACCGGGTGTTTGACAACGATGTCATGAACCTGATGCAGGGTGCGGTGGCGGAACATCTGCGCCATCCTGAAAGCCCCGACCCCGCCATCCTCGCCGACGTCCGCGCACGATTGCGCCGCAGCTATGCCTGGCTCGAATGCTGGCTGGTCCATTATTTCCAAGCCGACGATCACATCACGCTGATCGAATGCGCCGCTGCGCCAAGCCTGTTCTATGCTGACTGGGTCGAGCAGATCGGCGATGAATTTCCGCGCCTCAAGGCATGGCGCGCGCACCTGAGCGGCCTGCCAGAAGTGGCGGCTTGCATCGAAGCGGCGCGGCCGTTCCGCACCTATTTCCCGCTCGGCGCGCCGGATCGCGATTAGGAGACATTGCCATGAACGAACTATCAGTCACCCGCTTTATCGCCGCACCGACGCCGCGAGTCTGGGACGTGATGACAAACCGCATCGCGGAATGGTGGTGTCCCAAACCGTGGCGCGCCGAATTTGACCAGCTGGAACGCAAGCCCGGCGGGGTTTCAAACTGCACGATGTATGGTCCCGAAGGCGAAGTGCATCCGCACCCCGGCATGGTGCTGGCCTGGGATGAAGGCCGGCGCTTTGCCTTCACCGATGCCATAGTCGGTGATCTCGAACCTGCGGGGCCGTTCATGATAGGAATCTGGACAGTCGAGCCCGAGGGCGCGGGCACACGCTATACTGCCCGCGCGCGCCACTGGAGCGAGGAGGCGGCAAAGCAACACATCGAAATGGGTTTTGAACAAGGCTGGGGCGTCTGTGCCGATCAGCTGGTTGCGCTGTGCGAGGCGGATCAGTGAGCGCCGAGGGAGGCTGCGCCTGCGGCCAGGTGCGCTATCGGCTTCAAGACGATCCGATAGTGGTGCACTGCTGCCACTGCCGCTGGTGCCAACGCGAGAGCGGCGCGGCCTTTGCGCTCAACGCGCTGATCGAAACCGCGCAAGTCGAAATGCTTGGCGATGCGGCGGAACGCATCGATACGCCCTCGGCCAGCGGGCGCGGGCAGGTGGTATATCGCTGCCCTACTTGCAAGGTTGCGCTATTCAGTCACTATGGCGGTGCGGGCGAAAAAAAGGCATTTATCCGCGTCGGTACGCTCGACAACCCCGATGCCTGCCCGCCCGATGTGCATATCTTCACCGCGAGCAGGCAACCGTGGGTGATGATACCCGAGGAGGCCAAGTCGTTCGCCCAATTTTACGCGGGCAAGGATATTCCTGCGATATATTCTGAGCGTGGCGCCGCGCGGGCGCAGGCGCTGAGAGGCTGAGCGGCTGGGAGGCTGGCTGGTTGCTGGCGCGTTACCGGCGGTGAATTCAGGCGAACACCGCAGATTTTCTTAGCAGCTGATAGGCTTCAACCACCGCCTGCAAGGATGCCTCAAACCCGCGATCACCGCCGTTGCGATCGGGATGGTATTTGCGCACCAGTTCCGAATAGCGCTGACGTAAATCGCGGCGGTCGGCATCGATGGCGAGGCCCAGCGTGGAAAGCGCGCGGGCCTCGTCGGGCATGACCTGCCGGCCATCGGCGCGCTCTGCGGGCCGCCGCGCGCGCGCGCGTCCCGAGATCGCCTCAAGCGGATCGGAAAAATCAGCCCAGCGCGGCGCATCGTCGATTCCGGCGGTGGGCCGGAACGCGCGCGTCTCGCGCTCCCAGCCAGAGACTGGCGATTGCGCCGCCCAGATCTGTTCGGCCGTCATCCCGCGAAAAGCATCGTAGGCGGCGTTGAATTCGCGCACATGATCGAGGCAGAACCAACGGTAATCGCCCGGCCCGTCAAAACCTGGAGCCAGCGCCCCCGGTGCGCGGAATTCGCCAGCCTCGGGGCAACCCGGCCAATCGCATTGCCGCGCCGCGCCGCCAACCCGGCCATGAAAGCGATCATGTTGCATTGCTCTTCCCCATGGCAACCGATGCGCTAGAAGGGAAGGTATGACCGGTCCACTTGCACAAGAAATCGAAGCGCTGCTGCGCGCCGCCTTCGCGCCCTCCAGCCTCGCCGTTATCAACGATTCCGCGCGCCATCACGGCCACAGCGGCGATGATGGCAGCGGCGAATCGCATTTCACGGTAGAGATTGAAAGTGCCGCCTTCACCGGTCAATCGCGGCTTCAGCGTCAGCGGCTGGTCAATGCCGCACTGGGTGACATTCCCGGCCAGCGGGTCCATGCTTTGGCTATCAAAGCAAGAACACCCAATGAATAGATAGCGCGAATAGGAGCATTCCATGCCCGCAGTTTTTCCCAGTTTCGGCTTCATCCTCTTGGTCATCGCCGTCGTGCTGGCGCTCAAGAGCTTCGGCATCAATCAGGAATACCAGCGCGGCGTGGTGTTTCGCCTGGGCCGGCTCAAGGAAACAAAGGGGCCGGGCTGGTTCTGGCTGATCCCCTTGATCGAACGGGTGGTGAAGATTGACCTCCGCGTCATCACCTATTCACTCGCCACGCAGGAAACCGTAACGCGAGATGGCGTGGCGGTGAAGATCAACGCCGTGCTGTGGTTCCGCGCTGTCGACTCGGCAAAGGTTGTCACGACTGTGATGGACTGGACGAGTGCAGTGATCCAGGCAGCAGAAACCGGCCTGCGTGACGCCATCGGCCAGAGCGAACTGGACCTGATCCTGAAAGACCGCACGTCAATCAATGCACGGCTGCTCGAACTGCTCGACAAGACTGTGAAGCAATGGGGCGTTGCAATCGATGCTGTCGAAATCAAGGATCTCGACATCCCCGAACAGATGCAGCGTGCCATCGCCCGCGAAGCCGAGGCAATTCGCGAAAAGCGCGCCAGGATCATCAAGGCCGAAGGTGAAAATGAGGCCTCGCAAACGCTGGCCAATGCCGCCCGGGTGATCGGTGAAGTGCCTGGAGCACTTGAACTGAGACGCCTGCAGACGCTGAGTGAAATTGGGGTGGAGCACAATTCAACGATTATTGCGATGTTCCCGACCGAGCTGTTGCAGGCGGCGAAGAAGCTGGGTGGGGGGTGAAGTAGGCGGGATGGCTGCTGGGTGGGAGAGCGGGCTGGTGCCGTCTATCGCAGAAAAACTCTAATTCACACGAGCGGCACTTGGATCAACACTGCTGCCTTTCGAGGCATCACCAACACCGAAACCCGCACATCCCGATTGAGCCGATCCAGAATCATCATCAACCGGTCGATGGTAAAACCCTTCAGCTTGGCCCGGCGGATGCGGGAAAAGTCGGCGGCGGCCACGCCGGTCTGCCGTTCGGCATCGCGCACTGTCAGACTGTCATCGACCAGCGACTTGCCGATCTCAGCGGCGAGAATGGCGCGGAGCTGTTCGCGCTCGGCATCGGGCAGGCCGGTATCGGCAAACACATTGCCACTGCCGCGTTCCAGCGCGAAATCGTCGTGTCCCTCGGTCATGTCAGCGCCTCCTTCAGGCGTTTGATGCGTTCGCGCACAAAATCAATCTCATGCTTCGGGGTCGCAATCCCGCTTTTAGACTTCTTCTGAAACGCATGAACATCCAGATGTCATCACCCAATTGCAGCCCGTAAACGACCCGATAGGCATCGCCGCGCTCTTTCAGCACCAGTTCCCAGACACCCGAACCAAGACCCTGCAAGGGCTTGGCAATATCCGGCGTGAACCCATCAGCAATTTGCGTCAGGGCGCGGGCGGTCGTTTGGCGAGCTTCGAGCGGGAAGGTGTCAAAATCCTTCCTCGCTCGCTTGATCCACGAAATGGTGCGTTCGGTTTTGCGAACCATGCGGGTTTGTAGTTAAATCTAACAACATTGTCAATCTGCGAATAGCAGCGTAGTGCTTCAGCGCATGAGAGGTGAAACAGAATGACCGTCCAAGCCATGAACCGTATCACCCTGCCCTCCGGCATCGAGCTCGATTACCTTGATCTCGGCCCGCACGGCGCGCCCGCGCTGATTTTCCTCCACGGCTTCCCCGAAAGCCACCGGACATGGCGGCACCAGATCGCGCATTTTGCCGATCGCTTTCGCTGTATTGCCCCCGATCAGCGCGGCTATCGCGGCTCGTCAAAGCCGCAGGATGTTGCGAGTTATGAACCCGGCAAGCTGATTGGTGATGTGTTTCAACTGGCCGATGCGCTCGGTATCGCCAGTTTCACCGTGGTCGGGCACGATTGGGGCGGCGCTATTGCCTGGGGCGTGGCGCTGCTGGGCCAGGCCAATGGCCGGGTCACCCGTGCGATCATCGCCAATGCCCCGCATCCTGGGGTGTTCCAGACCTTGCTGTTCACCGATCCGGTCCAGCGCGCAGCGAGCCAGTATATGCGCGATTTCCGCGATCCCGCAAACGATGCGCTGGTGCAGGAACACGGGCTTGGCGGGCTCCTGCTCAAGGTGTTGAAGTGGGAACGATCAAACATGCTCGAAGACCATGTGCGCGATGCCCAACTCGCCGATTGGCAAAACCGCGATGCGGCGGTGGCGATGCTCAACTGGTACCGCGCCTCGCCGATTATCGTCCCGTCAATCGATGAACCCTATGGAATCCCTGAGGGCTGGCAGGGCCCGCAACTGCCGCCGCTCAATATTCCCACGCTGGTGATCTGGGCGATGGATGATCTGGCGTTGCCGCCGTGCAACATCGATGGGCTCGATGCGATTATCCCCAACCTGACGATATATCCGGTCCACGGCTGCGGGCATTTCGTGCCGTGGGAGGCACCCGAGGCGGTCAACATGGCGATGGATGCATTTCTGGCTTCAACTTAGCGCGTCTTGCGCTAATAGACCCCGCCCTGCTGTTCGGCAAAGTTCCCGCCCGGGGGTTTGGTTTCAGCGCTTTCAGTAGCGGTGGCCTTTGCCTGTCTGGCCTTGCGGATCGAGCCGAGCAGCGCGTCACGCTGCGCCACCAGTGCATCTTCGCGGGTTGCGCGTTCGGGAACCGTTTCGGCCTTGAACGCCTCCCAGATGATCTGCGCGTGCGGATCGTTGCTCGCCCCGCCGCCAAAAACCTGCTTGCCGCTCACCCGGTCGACCATGGCGAGATGCACATCGGCGGGTGCCGATATGGGTACCTGGGTCCAGCGTGCGCGGGTGTTTTGCACCACCTGCTTGAAGATCGGCGCAGCAAAAGTGCCGCCCTGAACATAGCCTCCGAGCGAACGCGGCTGGTCAAACCCCAGGTAAACGCCGCCGACATAGTCCTGATTGCCGCCGCAGAACCAGACATTGGTTGGACCTGAAGTCGTGCCGGTCTTGCCGAACAGCGGCAGATTGAGATCGGCCAGCACAACCGCCGTTCCGCGCTGGACCACGCCTTCGAGCATATGCACGACCTGGTACGATGTGCGGGCATCGAGCACTTGTTTGCCCACTTGCGCGAACCGCGGCATCGGCTTGCCATCCCATTCGGCCATATTGCAGTTATTACAGCGCCGGGTATCGGCGCGCCAGATGGTCTTGCCATTGCGGTCCTGCACATAGTCGATCAGCGACTGCTTGAACTGCAGGCCGTGGTTGGCGAGCGCCGAATAGCCGTTGACCATCTGCGCCACGGTGGTTTCGCCCGCTCCCAGCGCGAACGACAGATAGGGCTGATAATTGCCAATGCCCACCTTGGCGATCTGGCTTACGACATGGCTCATGCCGGTATCATTGGCGATATGCACGGTCATCAGGTTGCGCGATTGTTCCAGCCCCCAGCGCATGGTGTGGATCCCGGAGCCACCTTCGCCGCCGAAGTTGCGGAAACACTTCTGGCCGAGCGCCGCACCCTGATAGACGCAGAAACTCTGGTCGGGCACCATCGTCGAGGGGGTCATGCCATAATCCAGCGCGGTGGCATAGACGAACGGCTTGATCGTCGAGCCCGGTTGCCTCTCGGCCTGGGTGGCGCGGTTAAACGAACCCAGCCCGGCATCAAATCCGCCCTGCATGGCATAGACCCGGCCAGTGTGCGGGCTTTGCATCATCATTCCGCCCGAAACTTCGGGGATGGCTTGCACGGCCCAGGCGTCTCCGGCCGGTGCAGCGGCGGTCACGTCACCGGCCTTGATATTTTGTGGCAGGTTGACGAGCCTCGCCGTCGACCCATCGGCAAAGCCAATATTGGCATCGGCCTGATCGCGATCAACCACAATGCCGACGCGCCAATCTTTGTAACTGACACTGAGATTGGCGGCCTGAAGCAGGGAAAGCCAGGTATCGCCGGTCACCTCGAAGTGCGCGATCGGGCCGGGCCAGGCGCGTCCGGAATGATAGCGGACTAGCCCTGCGCGCAGCGCGTCCTG
This sequence comes from Novosphingobium sp., assembly GCA_031366845.1. Taxonomy (GTDB): domain Bacteria; phylum Pseudomonadota; class Alphaproteobacteria; order Sphingomonadales; family Sphingomonadaceae; genus Novosphingobium. The sequence goes on from JANLOZ010000254.1 coordinate 11,256, forward strand.
AACCGCCTTCTGCATCTCCGGGTCGAGCGAGGTGCGCACCCAAAGCCCGCCGGCATAGATGCTGTTCGGCCCTGCGTCGGCGTTCTCGCCGTATTTTTCGATCAGGCGGCGGCGAACTTCCTCGACAAAATAGCCGGTCGATGGATCATAGGTACTCACCCGGCGCGGGATGATCCCGAGCGGCTGCGCTTTTGCCGCAGCAGCAGTGTCTGGCGTCGCCCAGCCGTTTTTGACCATTTGATCGAGCACCCAGTTTCGGCGTTCGATAGCCCGCGCTTCGTGCCCGGCGCGACCATAGGTTTCCGGGGCGCGCGGCAGGATGGCGAGAAACGCCGCTTCGTGCAGCGCCAGACCGTCAACGTCCTTGCCGAAATAGGCCTGTGCCGCAGCCTCGACTCCAAACGCCTGGCGACCCAGCGGTATCTCATTGAGGTAAAGCTCAAGAATTTGCTGCTTGTTGAGCACGCCTTCGATCCGCCGCGCGAGGACCATCTCCTTGAACTTGCGGCCAAGCGAATATTCGTTGCCGATCAGGATATTCTTGGCGACCTGCTGGGTGATCGTCGATCCGCCCTTGGCGCGCCGTCCGGAACCAAGTTTGGCGGCGTAATCCACCACCGCGCCGACCAGGCCCGTGTAATCAACCCCGCCGTGCGTCCAGAACGACTTGTCCTCAGCTGAAAGGTAGGCGTTGACCACCATCTGCGGGTAATCGACGAAACGCAGCTGCACGCGCCGTTCGCGCGCATAGGAATAAACGATCTCGCCATTCACGCCGCGCACCATCGTCGGCAGCGGCGGCTGGTATGTGAGCAGGCGATCAGCGGAAGGCAATGTCCGCAGGATCGTTATCCAGACGATCAGATAGCCGAAAAGCAATGCGCCGAGCAGCCAGCCACCAAGCCGGAAACGGCGGCTTTCGCGCCAGTTTGAGCGAAACCATTCAGCCCAGCCGCCCGCTTCACGCCGGATGCGATAGCGAAGCGGTTCGGAAGCAGTGTCGTCGGCCATGCAGCGCCCCTAGCATGCCCGCTCGCTTTGATGCCAGAGGCATTACGATCTGATGCCAGAGGCCTTGCGATGAAAGCCTTCAACCCGGCTGGTGCCGCGCGAAATAGACGCGGATCGCTTGCGCGGTCGCTTTGGCAAAGGCGCCGCGGCCCTGGTTGGAACGCAACCACTCGGCATCGATGGGGCTGGAAATATACCCCGCCTCGAACAGCACCGATGGCAAATCGGCTGACTTCAGCACGATGAACGCCGCCGATTCAATCGATCGCTCCCTGAACCGCAGGTGCCCCGCACCTTCACGCAGGATCAGCTGGGCAAAATCCTGCGACTGGGCGATGGTTTCACGCTGCGACAGTTCGACCAGAATGGCGTTGACCGAATCGGCCTGCGCCGCAAGCCGCACACCGTTGACCGTGTCCGCGCGGTTTTCCGCATCGGCGAGTTGCGCGGCAGTCTGGGTCGAACCGCGCTCTGACAGCGTATAGACCGTCGCTCCGCTGGCATCGCTGCCGGGGGCCGAATCCGCATGGATCGAAATGAACAGATCGGCCTTGAGCCGCCGGGCGATCCCGGCACGTTCGGGCAGCAGCAGGAAGGTATCATCATCGCGCGTGAGCGCCACCCGCACCCCGCCATGCGCCAGCAGTTCATCGCGCAAGCCCTGCGCGAGCGACAGGGTGAGCGCCTTTTCACGGATTGCTCCGGTCCCGGCTCCCGGATCAAACCCGCCGTGGCCGGCATCGATCACCACCAGCGGGCGGCTCGGATCGAGCGGCCCTTCAACCTTTGGCAAGCCGACTTCGCCCGATGGCGGCGGCAGCACCAGCCGGATAACATAGTCACGCCCGCGCCCCGGGCCATCCATCGCGCGGCCAATGCCGAACATCGCCGCCAGCGCAGCGAGGGGAACAAGGACCACCAGCCCAATCAGGATCGCACGCCGCATCAGGATTAATCACTAAGGCCTTGTCAGTCTTGCGGCAATCGTCTGGCTCTATTCATTCACAATCCTTGCGCGGGCATTCAGAATCCTTGCCGCATGGCATAAGCAGTGCTAGCTAGCCGCTGCGCAAGGCCAAGAGGCACCGCATGAGGGGGCATTATTCTGCCCCTTTTTCCGAACAGGTTGATGCAGGAATGATAATCCAGACACTGTCGCTGCCCATGCCGTCCTTCGGGGCGCAGATGGCTGCGGCTTTGTCATTTGGCGCGCGCCACAATTCGCCGCGCCATATCATTCCAGCAGACACGAAACCCGCCGCCCGCGCCCTTTTGCGCAGCGGCTTCACCGATTCCGTCCGTTCCAGCGACCGGGGAAGTCCCCGCGTCAACGGCTCTGGCGAAATTGCATATGACCGCGCCGCCCCTCCACTTGCGGAAGAGCAGCGGCGCGCTTGGAGAATTCACAATGACAATGCGCATGCTTATCGATGCGCGCCACCAGGAAGAAACCCGGGTGGCGGTGCTAAAAGGGAACAGGATCGAGGAATTTGATTTTGAATCTGCTGAACACAAGCAGATCAAGGGCAACATCTACCTCGCCAAGGTTACCCGCGTAGAACCATCGTTGCAGGCGGCTTTCGTCGATTTCGGCGGCAACCGGCACGGTTTCCTCGCGTTCAGCGAAATCCACCCTGATTATTACCAGATCCCCAAGGAGGATCGTGAGGCACTGCTGGCTGAAGAAGCCGCGCATGCCGAGGAAGAAGCTGCCCTGCGCGCCGAAGATGACGGCGAAGGTGATGACGACTTTGGTGGTGACGAGCTCGATCACGCCGCTGATGACGATGACGCCGATGACTTCGGTAGCATTGTCGAAGTCGATACCGACGAAAAAGACGAGGTCGCAACGCTGGAAGACGGCGTTGTCGAAGGTGCGTTCGATCACGAGGGCGAAGAAGCTGCCGAACAGCAGGGCGGCGATCAGCAACGCGGCCGCGGGCGCGGACGGCGCCGTCAGGGCGGCAATGGTGGCGGTGGCGGTGGCGGTGGCGGTCGCGGCCAGGCCAAGAAGGCCGACGAACTGCGCGACAAACGCATGGCACTGCGCCGCCGCTACAAGATTCAGGACGTTATCCAGCGCCGTCAGGTTCTGCTCGTCCAGGTCGTCAAGGAAGAGCGCGGCAACAAGGGCGCGGCGCTGACCACATACCTCAGCCTCGCCGGCCGCTATTGCGTGCTGATGCCGAATTCGAGCCACGGTGGTGGCATCAGCCGCAAAATCAGCTCGGCAGCGGATCGCAAGCGGCTGAAAACGATCATCACCGAGATGGACCTGCCAAAGTCGATGGGCTGCATCGTCCGCACCGCCGGGCTCCAGCGCACCAAGACCGAAATCAAGCGCGACTTCGATTATCTCGCCCGTGTATGGGATGAAATCCGTGAGAACACGCTCAAATCGAGCGCGCCAGCGGCAATCCATTCGGACAGCGATCTGATCAAGCGCGCGATCCGCGATATCTATAACAAGGAGATCGAGGAAGTCGTTGTTGAAGGCGAGGCCGGTTATCGCGCCGCGCGAGACTTCATGAAGCTGCTAATGCCGAGCCACGCCAAGAAGGTGAAGAGCTACGTCGATCCGGTGCCGCTCTATCAGCGATATGGTGCCGAGGATCAGCTTTCGGCGATGTATGATCCTGTGGTCCAGCTCAAAAGCGGCGGCTATCTGGTGATCAACCCGACCGAGGCGCTGGTGTCGATCGACATCAATTCGGGCCGTTCGACCAAGGAACACGGGATCGAGGCGACCGCGCTCAGCACCAACCTTGAAGCCGCGCGCGAAATCGCCCGCCAGCTGCGCCTGCGCGATATGGCCGGGCTGGTCGTGATCGATTTCATCGACATGGAATACAGCTCGAACATCCGCAAGGTTGAGAAGGCGATGAAGGACGCGCTCAAGAATGATCGCGCGCGCATTCAGGTCGGCCGGATTTCCAGCTTCGGCCTGATGGAAATGAGCCGCCAGCGCTTGCGCACCGGCGTGCTCGAGGCGACCACGCGCGGCTGCCCGCACTGCGATGGCACCGGCCTCGTTCGCACCGCTTCGAGCGCGGGCCTTTCCGCGTTGCGCCTGATCGAGGACGAAGCCGCCAAGGGCAAGGGCACGGTGATCTCGCTGTTCGCCAGCACCGAAGCCGCAGTCTATCTGCTCAACTCCAAGCGCGCCGATCTGCACGAGATCGAAGGGCTGTACGGCGTGCAGGTTGAAGTCATTCCTGAAGGCGAAAACGAAGGCGCGAAGATGCGCGTTGCATCATCGGGCCCGCGCCCGACGACGACGCCGCGCTTCGAACCGATCATCGAGCCCGAAGAAGATGAAGTCTACGAGGATGAGGCCGAGGACGAAGAAGTCGAAGCCGAAGACCGCGAAGAGCCTGCTGGACGCGATGACAACGATGACCGTGACGGTGACCGGGGCCAGAAGCGCCGCCGCCGCCGCCGGGGTGGCCGTGGCAGCAACCGCAGCGATGCTGACGGCGAGCCCAGTGAAGCCGTTGCCCCCAAAGAAGCCGTTGCCCAAAGCGACGGTGAAGAAGGCGATGATGAAGGCGGCGAGGAGCGCGATGGTACGCAGGACCGGGTCGATGGTGATGACGAGGCCCCGCGCAAGCGCCGCCGTCGTGGTCGCCGCAGGCGCGGTGGTCGCGGCCGTGATGGCGGTGCTGAAGGTGGCGAAACCGAGGATGGAGCCGAGGACGGCGCTGATGACGGCGATTCTGGCGAAGCTGATGCCGAACCGGTAGAAGTCGAAGCCACCGCCGAAGTAGCGCCGAAGAAGCGTTCACGCCGCAAGAAGGCTGATCCTGCCGAAATGGCAGAGGAAGCGCCTGCGGTTGCCGAAGAAGCAGCGCCTGAACCGGTCGCCGCCGAAAAGCCCAAGCGCGCACCGCGCAAGAAAAAGGCTGATGCGGCTGACGAAGCACCCGTTGCCGAAGCGTCTGCCGCTCAGCCAGAACCCGCAGCCGCGGCAAAGCCCAAACGCGCGCCGCGCAAGAAGAAGGCCGATGAAGTGGCTGAAGCCGCCGCGCCGGAAGGCGAAGTGGCTACCGCAGAAGCCGATGCAAATGAGCCGCGCCGTGGCGGCTGGTGGCAGCGCACTTTCGGCGAGTAAGATCGTTGTCAGAACTCGGCGCCTTCCCCCAATTTGCGGGGAAGGCGCCGTTTTCGTTTTAGGACAGCATCGCCTTCGCCAAGGCCAGCATCTTGGCATAATCATCCCGCGCTGATGGCATATGCAGACGGTAGGTGATGAAGCCGTGGATCGTGCCCTCGGCCTCATAGAATGTCACCGGCACGCCCGCCGACTTAAGCTTTGCAGCATAGGCGCGGCCTTCATCGCGCAGCGGATCGAGCGATGCGGTGACCACCACCGCAGGCGGCATGCCGGTGAGATCGGCGAGCAGCGGCGAAACGCGCCAATCCGAAACGTCGCCAGCATAGGCCCGGTCAAAATAGTCCATGTCGCTCTTGTCGAGAAAAAAACCGTGGGCAAATTCGGCGCGCGAAGCGGTTGGCTCGCTCGAATCCACCACAGGATAGATAGCGAATTGCAGTACCACCGGCAGCGCAGCCGGTTTGTCTCGCAATGCCAGTGCCGTCACCGCTGTCAGGTTGCCGCCCGCAGAATCGCCAGCCAGCACGAGCGCGGTAAACGCCCGGCCAAACGCCGCGCCATTCTCCGCCACCCAACGCGCCGACGCCTCGGCATCGTCAACCCCTGCCGGCCAGGGATGCTCTGGAGACAGGCGGTATTCAACCGAAACCACCGGCAGATCGAGCCCGCGCGACATTTCTGCCGCGACCGCCGCGTGGGTTTCAATCGAACCCACGGCAAACCCGCCGCCGTGGTAAAACGCCACCACCTGTGATGGCCCGCGCGTTTCACGAACATCGAACAGCTTCAGGGCAAGGTCACCACCCGGCCCCGGCATCACGACATCGCGCACCGTCGCCAGATCACCCACCGGCAGATCGAGCGAGGGCATCGAGCCTGGCGGCATCTGCCGCATATAGGCGATGATGGCATCGCTCATCCCCGGACGCGGGTTGGCTTTCATCAGGTCAAGGAAGGCCTGTACGTCGGGCCGGACGAAATGCTGGGTCATGGGTTTTGAGCTTTCCTCGCTTGTTCCGCTGCGCCTGCCTGCGCGGCCTGAACCGCCGGCCGCGCAGCGATCCGCGCGTGCCATGCCGCAACCCCGGGCCGGGTGGCAAGCCCGCCGCCGTTTTCGGGATATTTGTCGATCCACGTCCAGGCGCAAATATCGGCAATCGAATAGTCGCCGCAAAGGAATTCGCGGCCCGCCAGTGCGCTCTCGAGCACATCAAACAGCCGCGCCGTCTCCTTGCTGAAACGGTGGAGCGCGAATGCGGTCTCGGCGAGATCACGATCCGCCTTCGCCGCCGCGCGGGTAAACCAGTTGACGTTGCCTGACGATGGCCCCAGCCCCGCCATCTGCCAGAACAGCCATGAATCAATCCGCGTGCGCGTGACCTCGTCGGCGGGATAGAACTGCCCGGTCTTGCGCCCGAGATATTGCAGAATCGCCGCGCTCTCAAACACCACAACCTGGCCATCGACCAGCGCCGGGATCTTGCCATTGGGATTGAGCGCCAGGAATTGCGGCGATTGCTGCCCGCCGCTGCGGATATCGACCAGCGTGACGTCATAGCTCAGCCCCATCTCCTCCAGCGCGATCGTCACCTTGAGCGCGTTGAGCGTGGGGAAGGTATGAAGCTGAATGGTCATTGCTTGGGCCTGATCGGGCGGAAATCGATGGCCATTTTCACGCGCGCTTCAAGCGCGATGTCAGGAAAGGTGGAAACATCATAGGCATCACGCCCGCCGATATCGAAATAGACTGCGGGTTGGTTTGAGCGGTTCTGCAGATGGTGTGCGTTTGCCACGCCCGCTTTGAAACACACGCAATCCCCGGCGCGCAGGACTTCTTCGCCGTCATCGCTGACCAGCACCAGCTCGCCCGAAACGACGATCACTGTCTCGTCATTGGTATCGTGCCAGTGGCGATTGGCCGACCATGCGCCCGGCGGCAGTTCTACCCGGTTTACGCCATATTGCGTCAGCCCAGCTTCGCGGGTGACGACCCACGTCTTGCGCCCCGCGAGCTTTCCACCATGTGGCGGCGGGTAGGAGCTTTTGCCCGCATGGGCCTTTTTCGGGCTGAAATCGGCCTTTGCCACCGCGGCTAAATCCCCGCCGCCATGCCGCCGGTAACCCGCAGCACCTCGCCGGTGATGAATTCGGCCTTGTCGCTGGTGAGGAACAGCATGGCATCGACGATATGCCGCTCCTCGCCATCGCCCGCGCTCAGCTGCATCGCCTTGACCCGCGCCTTGGTCGCCTCGGGCAGTTCGGCGCGGATGGTGTCGGTAAGGATCAGGCCCGGCGAGATCGCGTTGACCCGGATGCCATCGGGCGCCAGTTCGCGCGCAAATGTAATCGTCAGCCCGGCCACCGCCAGCTTGCTGTCGCCATAGGCCGAGCCATGCATATGCGCCGCCGAAGAGGCGATGTTGACCACCGAGGCCCCCGCCCGGCCCTTCATATGTTCATGCGCCGCAAGCGTGCAGCAGGCCACGCCCATCACATTGACATCAAACAACCGCCGCACTTTGGCGAGGCCCATTTTGGTGATCGGCTGGCCATATTCATCGCTGTGGAGCCCGGCATTGTTGATCAGAATATCGATCCCGCCCTGAAAGGTCGCAGCCTGCGCCATAACCTCGGCCATCCGCACTTCATCGGTAACATCGCCCTGAAGCCCGGTTGCGAGGCCGCCGCTGGCGCAAATCTGAACCGCCGCAGCCTCTGCTTCCGCGCCATCGCGATCGACCAGCACAACATGCGCGCCCTCCCCCGCCAGCGCAACGCCAAAAGCCTTGCCAAACCCCCTGCCCCCGCCGGTAATCACGGCGGTCGTTCCGGAGCGGGGCTTGGTCATTGGGGCTATCCTGCGATCTCGGTTGCAGGATTGCAGCACGGGATGGCGCAGGGAGCAAGTCGGGGGGCGGTGCTATCGCCGGGACGGGGGTGTGGAAGAGGGTAATAAGGAGTTATTGCAGGTGACACTGTAAATCCGCGTAAATCCGTAATTCTCAATGCTACCGGAACCCACTTCGGCATTACAATCTTACAAATTTCAAGATAATTGCAGAAGCAATAGAAAAAAATATAATTACCGAAATAAAAAACAGTCCAAACAGAGCGCCTCTATTTTCCAAGGAGTACAAATTAATCAATATTAAATAAGATGTTATCGAGCCCAGCATATTAGCCATAATCCAAATAAATATTTTGGATTTCCTAATTATCACCCCAATAGAATAAAACGAAATAAATGACACTCCTATTATTGATGTCATATATGGGTCGATCATATCTGTCACCCAATCCCCGCTGCCGTCAGCAGGGCCTCCGTGCTCGCATCAAATTTCGCCCCGCCGTGTTCGATCTGCTTGGCGATTTCCTTGCCCAGCTCAACCCCGAACTGATCGAACGAATTGATCTGACAGAACACCCCGTTGGCAAATGTCCGATGTTCATGAAACGCAATCAGCGCGCCCAGAGTCGCGGCGTTCAGTTCATCGCACAGGATCGTCGCCGAAGGCCGGTCACCCGGATAGGCGCGAGCAGCATCGTCTGCACTCGCCTTGCCCGCCATCAGCGCGGCACCTTGGGCGAAGCAGTTGCTAAGCAGGATGCGGTGGTGCGCAGGGTCCAGCGCGTCACCCGGCTGGATGGCGGCAATGAAATCCACCGGCAGCAGCACAGTGCCTTGATGGAGCAACTGGAACACCGCGTGCTGGCCGTCAGTTCCCACTCCGCCCCAGGTGATCGGCGCGGTGGGGCCAGTCACGGGCTTGCCTTCCAGAGTCACCCGCTTGCCATTCGATTCCATCTCAAGCTGCTGGAGATAGCTCGGCAGCAGCCGCAGCCGCTCGTCATAGGCGAAGACCGCGCGCGTCTGGCAGCCGCGCAGGCGGGTGTAGAGCCGGTCGGCCATGGCCGCGCGCAGCGGTAGATTGGCAAAGCCTTCGGTTTCAAGGAAATGCCGGTCCATCGCCGCCGCGCCATCGAGGAAGGCGGCGAATTCATCCCAGCCCACCGCCAGCGCAATCGGGAAACCGATCGACGACCACAGCGAATAGCGCCCGCCCACCGACTCGGAAAAAGGCAGCACGCGGGTTTCATCGACTCCCCATTCAACCGCCTTGTCCGGAAAGGCGGTAAGCGCGATGACCCGGCCATAGGCATCGGCAACCCCGCCCTCGGTCAGCCAGGCGAGTGCAGATGCGCCGTTGGTCATTGTCTCGGTGGTGGTGAAGGTTTTGGAGGCTATCGCTACCAGCGTCGTCGCCGGATCGCAGGCGGCAAAGGCGGCCTCCAGCGCGCAGCCATCGATGTTCGAAACGACGTGCACATCCACCATTGCTCCGTCGCGCGTCAGGGCGTCAATCGCCAGCGCCGGGCCAAGCGCCGATCCGCCAATGCCGATGTGGATCAGGTGCTTGACCTCGCCCAGCAGGCCGCCGTGAATTGCCTCGACCAGCGCGCGCATGCGGGCGTGAAAGGCCCCCGCCGCGTCGACCGCCGCCGCGTTGCCGACGCCGCGCTGCGCCATATGTTCAACCGCGCGGCCTTCGGTAACGTTGACCTGTTCGCCTGCAAACAGCGCGGCGCGGCGGGCATCAAATCCGCAAGCCTTGGCCAGAACGTTGAATCCGGCAACATAGGCATCATCAAGATGCGTCTTCGACCAGTCAAACCGGATCGCCCCGCCGGGCAGATCGAGCAGTTCGGTATAGCTGCTCGCGCGATCGGGCGCGGCAAACAAGGCCGCCAATGTTCTTGCTGGCACCACCGCCAACGCATCCCAAGCCTGTGAAACCGCATCGCTCATCATTGGGGCCTTTCATCACGTTCGCACCTGCCCTATGCCGCGCAACGGCCGGGAGGCCAAGCAGTTGCAAAGCTATTCATGCTGGATACAGCATTTGGAGCGCTTTTAGGCTGTATTATATCTATAACACAGCCGTGCAGGAAACCGATGACCGCTGACCAACCCGCCCTTGATGCCGCAGACCAGCCGGCAGATCTGCCCGCCAAGCCCGAGCGCAAGGAAGATTCGTTCACGGTGTTCCTGATCAAGCTCGTAGTCATCGTCTTGATCGTGCGCAGCGTGCTGTTTGCGCCGTTCAACATCCCCAGCGAATCCATGCTGCCGCGGCTGGAAAACGGCGACTATCTGCTCGCCAGCAAGTGGTCCTATGGCATCAGCAAATATTCGCTGCCGTTTTCCGTACCGCTGCTGCCGCACCGCATTTTCGCCAGCCAGCCAGAGCGCGGCGATGTGGCGATTTTCAAGGCCCCGCCGCTCAACGATACCGACTATATCAAGCGGGTGATCGGCCTGCCGGGCGATCAGATCCAGATGAAGGCCGGGCAGGTGTTCATCAATGGCGTCGGCGTGGCCAAGGTCAAGGTCGCCGATTTCATTCTGCCGCTCACGCCAAACACGGCCTGCCGCCCCGAAGCCTTTCTCGCCACGGCTGCCGATGGATCGCAATCGTGCCACTATCCGCAATACCGCGAAACGCTGCCCAATGGCGTCAGCTACAACGTTCTCGATATGGGCGAGATGCCGCAGGACGATACCGGGGTTTTCCTCGTGCCCGAAGGATCGCTGTTCATGATGGGCGATAACCGCGACAATTCGATGGACAGCCGCTTCCCGGCTGAACCCGGCGGCGGGGTGGGCATCGTCCCGCAGGAAAACCTAGTCGGCAAGGCGCAGGTGATGATGTTCTCAACCGATGGCGGGGCAAGCTGGATCAAGCCGTGGACCTGGTTCACAGCCGCGCGCTGGAGCCGCATCGGGGGCCGGATTTGAGCGGCACCGCGCTCGATCCCGAAACGCGCGGCTGGCTGGAAGGGTTGACCGGCGCGGGTTTGGGCGATGAGGCGCTGTGGTTCGAGGCGCTCACCCACGGCAGCACCGGCGAAACGCGCGATTATCAGCGGCTGGAATTTCTCGGCGACCGCGTGCTCGGCCTGGCGATTGCCGAATGGTTGCATGAACTGAGCGGCGGCGATGAGGGCCGCCTCTCGCAGCGGCTCAATGCGCTGGTCAGCCGCGAGACCAATGCCGGCATTGCCCGCGCGATTGGCCTCGCGCCGCACATGCGGCTTGGCAAACAAGCGCACGATGATGGCGGGCGCGATAGCGACAATATTCTCGGCGATGTGATGGAGGCCCTGCTTGGTGCAGGCTTCATAACCCAAGGCTGGGATTCCACCCGCGCGCTGGTGCGGCGCGCCTGGTCAGAGGCGGTTGAGGGCAAGGTTGGCCAGTCCAAACACCCGAAGTCTGCGCTGCAGGAATGGGCTGCGGGCAACAAGCGCAAGATGCCCGATTACCGCCTGATCGAGCGGCTCGGGCCCGATCATGCCGCGCAGTTTACCGTCTCGGTTTCGGTTTCGGGGGTCGGCGAGGCGCAGGCTACGGCCAACAGCAAGCAGGACGCTGAAAAGCTGGCTGCTGCGGAATTTCTCGGGCGGTTTGGCTGAAATTGCGCTAAGGCGAGCCCAACTCCGACTACCCTGAGCCTGTCGAAGGGCTGCACTTTTTTTCGTGCGGCATTGCGCAGCCTCAAGAACAAGAACAGTCGTTGACCTTCGGTCCCCTTCGGGACGACAAGCTCAGGACAGACGGGAATTTAATTTGATAGTTGAGCAAGTAACCCAACACTGCGGCCTCGTGGCAGTCATCGGTGCCCCAAACGCGGGCAAATCAACGCTGGTAAATGCCCTCGTCGGTCAGAAGGTGGCGATCGTTTCAGCCAAGGCGCAGACCACGCGGGCGCGGCTGATGGGGATTGCGCTGGCTGAAACTGACAAATTCAGGGCGCAGATCATCCTTGCCGACACCCCCGGACTGTTCGAGCCCAAACGCCGCCTGGATCGCGCGATGGTCAGCGCCGCCTGGGAAGGCGCGAGCGAGGCCGATGCGATCCTGCTGGTGGTCGATGGCCGCAAGAAAAAGCTCGACTATCTGGAGCAGATTCTTGCCAATCTGAAAGACCGCAAGGAACGGCGCATTCTGGTGCTTAACAAGGTTGATGAAACCGCCAAGGAACCCTTGCTGAAGACCGCGCAGGCGCTGGCTGGTGCCAATGAATCGGGGGAACAGCAATTCGACGAGGTGTTTTTCGTCTCGGCGCTCACCGGCGATGGCGTGCCCGAACTCAAGGCGCGGCTGGCCGAACTGATGCCCGAAGGCGCCTGGCACTACCCCGAAGATCAGGTATCAGACGCCAGCGAACGCCTGCTCGCCTGCGAAATCACCCGCGAGCAGCTTTACCGCCAATTGCACGACGAACTGCCCTATGACAGCGCGGTGCGCCCCGAAAGCTATACCCAGCGCCGCGATGGCTCGGTGGAAATTCACCAGCAAATCGTCATCGCGCGCGATAGCCAAAAGGGCATCGTGCTCGGCAAGGGCGGATCAAAGCTGAAAGCCATCGGCGAAGCAGCGCGCAAGGAACTGGCAGAATTGCTAGGGTGCAAGGTCCACCTGTTCCTCCACGTCAAGGTTGATGAGAAGTGGATTGAGGATAAGGAAATTTACGAGGAAATGGGACTGGAGTGGGTGAAATGAGGTATGCACTGCCATTGATAGCCGCGCTGGCCCTCTCCGCCTGTGCCCATATCCCGACGATGGCACCGCACGCGCAATATGTGGCGATGGGCAGCTCCTATGCGGCGGGAACCAGCATCGAGAAGACCAAGCCCGGCACCCCTGCCCGCTGCGGCCGGTCCCCACGCAATTATGCCAGCTTGCTTACCTCGCGTCTCAGCCTCGATCTGATCGATGTCAGTTGTGGCGGCGCGACAACCGCGAATGTGCTTGGCCGATGGAACGAGCTTGCCCCGCAGGTTGAGGCCGTCACAGCGCAGACCCGGCTGGTCACCATCACCATTGGCGGCAACGATGTCAGCTATGTCGGCAATCTGTTTGCGGGCTCCTGCAAGCCCGGATCGCCTCGCTGCATGCCGCCGCAAGTGGTGACCGAGGAGGACTGGACCAAGCTTCGCGCTGCCATGCACGAGATCGTCCGCCAGGTGCGCGCCCGCAGCCCGAACGCCCGAATCGTCTTCGTCGACTATATTCGCTTGATCCCAGAGCGGGGGACCTGCGCCGCGCTCGGCCT
>JANLOZ010000266.1:0-2192 GCA_031366845.1 Novosphingobium sp.
TTCGTTTGGCAAGGACGTGACACTTGTCCGGCAGGCCAACGCCGGTCCCGGCCCGGCGCGCAACACGGGATTTGCCCGTGCCTGCGGCGATGTCATCCACTTCATGGACAGCGACGATCTCTGCGCGCCTGAAAACTATGCCCTCGCTGCCGCAGCCTTCGCTGCCGGGGCTGACATGACCTATGGGCCATGGCTTAAGACCAAAATCGCCGGCAAGTTTCTCGATCCTGAAGCAGTGGCAGTGCAACAGCATCCGGTCCCTGCCGGATCGCAGATGAGCTCTCTGGTGCTGCTGATGGACTGGGATACGGTTCTTCAGCCCTGCTTTTTTCGCCGCGATCTGCTTGACCGCGCAGGCCCTTATCGCAGTGATCTGAAGACCTGCGAGGATGTCGAACTGCTCTATCGCATCACCCGGCTGGCGCGGGCTCCGATGCATGTTCCGGGCGGCCTCGTGCTCTACCGGGTTCACCCCGAAAACCAGATTTCGCAGCAGAATTTCGTCGCCCGGCTCCACGATCAGGCGAGACTCTGTGCGGTATTTCAGGAAAACCTCGATGCGCGGCTTGATCTGAGCCAGGCTTTGCGGCGCAGATTCAAGCAAAAAACCCTCGATGTCGCAGCCGAACTCGCGCTGCTTGCCCCCTCGGCGGAGCAACGCCTTCAGCCTGAGGCGACCTGGCTCGATCAGCGCACGCGGGGGGTGCGCCGGTTCGCGCGCCGGCTTGCGGGGAAATTGACCCACTTGCGCGAAGGGCACCGCTACACCGCGCCCTATGCCGCAGCACCGCTCCACCAAGGTCAGCGCGAGCAGATTGCCCGGATGGGCTATGTGCTGCCTCATGGCCCAGATTGAATTGCCCTGCGCGATCAATCGTTCACCGCCCCGCACCTCAGGGCTTCACCTTGCTGCGACAATCGCCTACAGCACAGCAATGAACCGACGTTCGATCCCCTCGCTTGCCTTGCGTTCGCTCATCGGCGGCGCAATCGCGGGATGTGTTATCGCATTTGCGGCCGGCGGCTTTGTCGCCCAGGGTCAGGGCATCGCCGGCTTCAACAGCAATGCACCGGTAAGCTATGCGGCAGACCGCATCGAGCTGCAGGACAAGCAGGACCGCGTCATTCTTGCCGGTAACGTCGATATAACCCAGGGCGATCTCAGGGTGAAGGCAGCGCGCACCTTGGTGGCCTATACCAATGTCGGAAGCCTGAAGATTCAGCGGATCGATGCCACTGGCGGCGTTGTCGTTTCACGCGGCGGCGAAACCGCGCGGGGCGATGTGGCGATCTATGATTTCAACGCGCGCGTGATCACGATGACCGGCAATGTTCATCTCAACCAGAACGGCAATACGCTCAACGGCGGCCGCGTGGTTATCGATCTCAGCACCGGCGTTGCCAGCGTTAACGGCCGCGCGTCGGGCTCATCGTCAGCGCTTGGCGGCCAGGGCGCTTCGTCGGGCGGGCGGGTGAGCGGCACGTTCAGCGTGCCCAAGAAGAACTGATCAGCACAAAATGACCGATGCACAGGGGGCGGGCAAGGTAGCCCTGATCACCGGGGTTACCGGGCAGGATGGCGCATATCTTGCGCGTTTGCTGCTCGACAAGGGCTATACCGTGCACGGCCTCAAGCGCCGCTCCTCTTCGTTCAACACCGGACGGATCGAGGAAATCTACGAGGATCCGCACGTTGAGCATCAGCGGTTTGTCCTGCATCACGGCGATCTGACCGATGCCACCAACCTGATCCGCATCGTGCAGGAAACCCGGCCAGACGAAATCTACAACCTCGCCGCGCAAAGCCACGTTGCGGTGAGCTTTGAGACCCCCGAATATACCGCAAATGCGGACGGCATCGGCACGCTGCGCCTGCTCGAGGCAATGCGCATTCTGGGCCTCGAAAAGCACACGCGGTTCTATCAGGCCTCAACTTCAGAGCTTTATGGGCTGGTGCAGGAAGTGCCGCAGCGCGAAACCACGCCGTTCTATCCGCGCAGCCCCTATGCGGTGGCCAAGCTCTATGCCTACTGGATTGTGGTCAATTACCGCGAGGCCTATGGGCTGCACGCCAGCAACGGCATCCTGTTCAATCACGAAAGTCCGCTGCGCGGCGAGACCTTCGTTACCCGCAAGATCACCCGCGCGGCTGCGGCGATTGCGCTGGGGCGGCAGCAAAAGCTCTACCTCGG
>JANLOZ010000274.1:0-8616 GCA_031366845.1 Novosphingobium sp.
GATCGCGTTTTTCATCAACGCATATCTCGCGCAGCGGATGATCGGCTACGGCGCGCTGGCGCAATTGCGCGATGTTGCCCCGGTGGCGCTGGCCGCAGCGGCGATGGCGGCGGCGATGCTTCTGCTCCATGATGCGCTGGCGGCGCGGACGGTGATGGGGCCGCTGGCGATTTTGACGATCACGCTGCTGGCGGGCGGCGCGGTCTATGCCGCACTGATGGCGCTGCTGTATCCCACGCAGCGTAGCGCGGTGATTGCACAGATGTGGTCAAGGCTAGGCAGAAAGCGCCTCCCCCGATGACCCCCCCTCGATGACACGCGCCGCGAAGCCTCCACCGCTCGTCAGCGCCTGCGTCATCACTTACGGTCAGCAAGCGACGATTGCCCAGACGGTGACATCGATCCTCTCGCAGCAATGCGATTTTGCCTTTGAGGTGATCGTTGGCGAAGACTGTTCGCCCGACGGAACGCTTGCGGTGCTGCGCGGGCTAGAGGCGGCGCATCCCGGAAGACTTACCGTGATCGCGCAAAGCGCCAACCTGGGCTTTATGGGCAATGTCCGCTCGGTCTTCGCGGCTGCCAGGGGTGAATTCATCACCATTCTTGAAGGCGATGATTACTGGCGGCAGGATGATAAACTGGGTGCCCAGGTGGCGGCGTTGCGGGCGCATCCCGAGCTCGATGTGGTGTTCTCGTCAGCCATGGTCGAGCACCCGGATGGATCGCAACAGGCCGCGTTCGACTATGGCCCGCAGCCGCGCCATGTCAGCGCCGATGAGCTGTGCCGCCAGCCTTCGATGATGGCCCCCACCGCATCGCTGATGTTCCGCCGCAGCCGGCTAGAGGCGCTGCCCGACACGATCTATGATGCCCCGGTGCTCGACGCCTTCCTGCTGCTCGGGCTCGCGGCGCGCGGCGGGGCTTGGTACTTGCCCGAGGCGACCTGCACCTACCGGCTCGGCGCGGCAGGATCATGGACCGAGCGGATGGCCGCGATCGGCCCGGCCCGGCTCAAACAATACTGCGCCGAAATGATCGCCGCCTATGAGACCAACGGATCGCTGTTTGGCCTGCCGCCCAGCGCCATCGCCAGCCGGACACGCGGGCTGCGCTGGGACCTTTTGCGGCTGCTCCAGCGCGAGGGGGCCTGGGCTGAAGTCCTCGGTCATGGCGCCAAACTCGGCCCCACATTCCTCTTCCGCCGCGCAGGCGCGCTGCTGCGGCGCGCTATGCGGCGATGATGTGCCATTTGTGCGCCCTTTTTGCGAGTAGCCAATTCGCGCCGAAATTGCCATGAGGCGATGATGCCGGGGCGATCCAGACGTTGACCACTTTATCCTACCGCCGGGACATCGACGGGCTGCGCGCGATTGCCGTGCTGCCGGTAATCCTGTTCCACGCCGCTGTTCCGGGGTTTTCCGGCGGCTTTGTCGGCGTCGATATTTTCTTTGTTATCTCAGGATATTTAATCACGGGCATCCTGCTCAAGGACTTTGACGAGGGCCGCTTTTCGATCATCAAATTCTACGAGCGCCGCGCCCGGCGCATCCTTCCGGCGCTGCTGGCCATGCTGGTCCTGACCATCTTTTTCGGATATTTTGTCCTGCTTCCAGATGGGTACGCCGCGCTTGCCAAGTGCACACTGGCGGTGGTCTCGTTCCTGTCGAACGTCGTGTTCTGGCGCGGCGACGGCTATTTTTCCGACAACGGCAATCGCCCGCTGCTGCACACCTGGTCGCTCGCGGTGGAGGAACAGTTCTATATCGTCTTCCCGCTGCTGTTGTGGTTGCTGCTGCGGAATGGACGCAAGGTATTGGCTGCCGCGCTGTGGCTGATCCTGCTGGCCTCGCTCGCGCTGTCGATCATCGGCATCTATCGATTCCCCGCAGCGACATTCTTCCTGCTCCCCGCCCGCGCGTGGGAATTGCTGCTCGGTGCGGTGATTTCTGCGGGTTTTGTTCCTGAACTGCGCAACAGGAATCTGTGCGCCGGGCTGGCTCTGACGGGGCTGGCAATGATCGCCTGGTCAGTGGTGACCTACGATGCACAGCAGGCCTTTCCGGGCCTCGCCGCCATGCCGCCATGCCTTGGCGCGGCCTTCATCCTCGCCGCCGGGCGCAATGTGACCGCCTGGCCTTCACGGCTGCTCGGCGCGCCTGTGCTGGTCGGTTTCGGGCTGATTTCCTACAGCCTTTACCTCGCGCATTTCCCGCTGCTCAACTACGCACATTCAGCCTCAATTCCGCAAAGCCTGACCGCATGGCGCATGGCCGCACTCGCCGCGTCGGTGCTCCTCGCATGGCTTTCATGGCGCTTTGTCGAGCGGCCTTTCCGCAATGCCAAACGCTATTCGCAAAAGGCTATCTTCGTTATGGCGGGTGGCGGAAGTTTGGCAGTGGCGGCTTTGGCGGGCGCGGTTCTGCTGCTGCAAGGGCTGCCCGGGCGCTTTGATCAGAGCGCGCTGCAGCTTGCCGCCAGCGCCACTGATTTCGACCCCGTCAGCCGCGCCTGCGTCGATCAGCCGCTCGCCGGGCTGTTCGCCGGAAACGCCTGCCGCATCAATGCGAGCGCGCAAACGCCGCCGGGCGCAGATCCTGACTTCATTCTGTGGGGCGATTCGCACGCGGCGGCACTTTTGGCGGCTTTGGCGCCACCAGCACAATTGAAAGGAAGGCACGGCCTGCTGGTTTCAACCACGGCCTGCCCGCCGCTGCTTGGTTACCGCTCGACCGCACTGTCGGGTCAGGCATCAGACGCCTGCATCGCCAGCAACCGGGAACTCGCCGCGCGGATCAGCGCCAGTCTGGCGATCAGGACGGTGGTGCTGGCCGGATTCTGGGGTGCCTATCAGCAGCAGATCGACAAAGGCGCTGATCCAGCGGCGCTCGAAAAGGCCCTTGCGCGCACCCTTGCTGCCTTACCCGGCAAAGACGTGGTCATCCTGCTCGACGTGCCGACAGCCGGCCGCCTCCTCCCCGCCGCGCTGGCGCTCGATCATCACTGGGGGCGGGCGGCCAACTGGCTTGCTTCGAACAGCGCCTCTACCGCCTCGCAAACCATCCGCCGCGCCGCGCGCGGCCGGGCGCGGGTGATTGATCTGTCGGCGCCGTTCTGCCTGCCTGCCGCAGCTTGTTCGCCGCTTGCCAAGGGCAGGGCAGTGCTGTCAGACGCAAATCATCTGTCAACAAGCGTCGCTGCCGATGTGGTTGCGCCCTATCTCATTGAAAACGGGATTTTTTAGGCCCACGAGGCTGAGAGTCCGTAACGGGGAAGTTTGCGATCACAATGGCTCTTTCTGACACATTCTGGAAAGCCATCAGCTTTCTCTATAACAAGGGCGCGGGCAAATTGGCCGCCGCCATCGCCTCCGCCGTGTGCAACGACCGCGCTTTTTCGATCGACGGCGATGGCGATTGGGTCAACGCGCAGGCGGGAATGACCTTCTACAGCCCCTATGTCTTCGCTTCGCGCCTCGCCTATGTCAAAGAGGTTACCCGCGATTACTGGTTCCATGATTACACGCCCAGGGCGAGCGACGTGGTGTTCGATATCGGCGCCGGGATTGGCGAGGAATGCGCGATTCTGGCCGAAAGCGGCGCACGGGTGTTCGCCATCGAAGCCCACCCCGATATCTACCGCTGCCTTGCCAAGACCGTCACCGCCAATCGGCTGAGCAACATTACCCCGATCCTGTGCGCGCTGGGCGATCACGATGGCGAGATTTCCATCGTCATGGCCGACAACCACATCGCCAATACCGTGATCGATTCGCATGTTCCCGAGGCGACGCGCGCCGTCCGCGTCACCGTGCCGATGAAGACGCTCGATAGGCTTTGCGCCGATCATGGCGTTTCCGTGATCGACTACGTCAAGATGAACATCGAAGGCGCTGAGCGGCAGGCGGTGCGCGGGTTTGGCACGGTGCCAGTGCGCCACGCGGCGATTTCTTGCCACGATTTTTTCGAGATTGACGAATTTCGCACCAAGGCTGATGTGACGGCGGCGCTGGAGCAGCGCGGTTATGTCATCCGCAGCCGGCCCGATGCCGGCAACGTCTGCCTTCGCGATTACCTCTACGCGCGGCTGCCCTAGCTCTTGAGTCCCGCGAAATAGGCAATCGTCCTTTCCAGTCCCTGTTCGAGCGCAATTGTCGGGTTCCAGCCAAGCGTTTCTTGCGCGAGCGTAATATCCGGGCGGCGCTGGCGGGGATCGTCAGCCGGGAGCGGGAGCTGGATCAGTTCAGACTTTGATCCGGTCATCGCGATGACTTTCTCGGCCAGCTCGCGAATGGTGAATTCACCGGGATTGCCAAGGTTGATCGGTCCGGTGACAACCGCCGGACTTTCCATCAGCGAAATAAACCCGCGGATCAGATCGTCGACATAACAGAAACTGCGCGTCTGCTGGCCATCGCCAAAGATGGTGATCGGCTGTCCCTGCAAAGCCTGGACGATGAAGTTCGAGACTACCCGCCCGTCCGACGGGTGCATGCGCGGGCCATAGGTGTTGAATATCCGCGCGACCTTGATCCCGAGCCTGTGCTGGCGGTGATAATCGAAAAACAGCGTTTCGGCGCAGCGCTTGCCCTCGTCATAGCAGGACCGCGGACCGATCGGGTTGACGTTGCCCCAGTAATCCTCGGTTTGTGGGTGCACCGCCGGATCGCCATAAACCTCGCTGGTTGAGGCCTGAAGGATGCGCGCGCCGAGCCGTTTGGCGAGCCCAAGCATGTTGATTGCACCGTGCACCGATGTCTTGGTCGTCTGCACCGGATCGTGCTGATAATGCACCGGTGAGGCCGGGCAGGCGAGGTTGTAGATCTCGTCAACCTCGACAAACAGCGGGAAGGTTACGTCATGCCGCAGGAATTCAAAGCGTTCATGCCCGCGCACATGCGCCAGGTTTTCACGCGTGCCGGTGAAATAATTGTCGGCGCAGAGCACATCGTAATCGCGCGCCAGCAGCGCATCGATCAGGTGTGAGCCGAGAAAGCCCGCACCGCCGGTGACGAGAACGCGTTTGCGGCTGGAGTAATTTCGGCTCACGTAATGTCCCCTGATGCCAGACCGATCTGGCTCCCCTGTCCGACCTGATAGGCAAGCCGCGCGGTTGATGCCACCGGCAATTGTGCAAAGCCTGCGCGCGCCAGCGATGGACAAGCACGGCGCGGGCCCTTATCGCCGCGCCTATGTGCGGGATCGCGGGCCTCCTTACCAGCAAGACACCGGTTTCGCAGGACATTCTGCGAGCCATGACCAACCGGATCGTGCCGCGCGGCCCCGATTCAAGCGGCGCGTGGATTTCAGCTGACGCACGGCTGGGCTTTGGCCACCGGCGGCTGGCGATCATCGATCTGACCGAGGCGGGGCATCAGCCGATGCATTCGGCCTGCCTGCGTTACACGATCACCTACAACGGCGAGATCTACAATTTCGCCGATCTGCGCAAGGAGCTCGATGCACAGGGCAAAGCCCCGCCATGGCGCGGCCATTCGGATACCGAGGTGCTGCTCGCAGCGATTGCCGCCTGGGGGATTCGCGCGGCGCTCGAAAAAGCATCGGGCATGTTCGGGCTGGCATTGTGGGACCATCGGGACTGCACGCTGACGCTGGCGCGCGACAGGTTTGGCGAAAAGCCGCTTTACTATGGCTGGAGCGCCGCCGGTTTTGTTTTTGCCTCCACACTCGGGCCTATCGCGGCGACCCCCGGTTTTGCCAATCCGGTGAGTAAAGAGGCGCTGTCGTGCCTGATGACCCGCGCCTATGTCCCCGCGCCGCTTTCGATCCACGAGGGTATCTTCAAGCTGCCGCCGGGCTGCCTGCTCACGCTGGATGCCGATGTGGCCGAGAACCCGCTGCGCGTGCCGCACCCGGCGGTGGAGTGTTATTTTGACTATGCCGATCAAGTGCTGGCAGGCGCCGCCGATCCGATATCCGACCCAACTGAAGCGCTTGAGGCACTTGATGCCGCGCTGACCGGGGCGGTGGGGCGGCAATTGGTGGCCGATGTGCCGGTGGGCAATTTCCTTTCGGGCGGCATCGATTCGTCACTGATCACCGCGATTGCCCAGAAATGCGTCAGCCGCCCGATCAAGACCTTCACCATCGGCTTTATCGAAGCAGGCTTTGACGAGGCGGTGTTCGCCAAAAAGGTCGCCGCTGCGCTCGGGACAGACCATACCGAAATGTACGTCACCCCGCAGGATGTGCTCGCGGTGATCCCGCAATTGCCCGCGATGTATGACGAACCGTTTGCTGACAGTTCGCAAATTCCGACGCACCTCGTGTCGCGGCTGGCGCGCGAGCAGGTTACCGTTTCGCTCTCGGGCGATGCCGGCGACGAGCTGTTCGGCGGCTATAACCGCCACATTCAGTTCCCCAGACTGTGGCGTGCGATGCAGAAAGTTCCGGGGCCGGTGCGCCGGTCGATGCTCAACACCGCTGGAGCTATGCCGCCAGCCTTATGGAACGGCATTTCGGACCTTGCCCGCCGCCGCCGTTCGGCATGGTTCGGTGACAACGCGCGGCGCGCGCTGCGGGTAATGGGCCAGAGCGGCAATTTTGATGCGCTGTTTGATGGCTTCATGGATGATTGGGCGCTTCAGGGCTCGCCGCTGGCGGGGGGCCTGGCCGCGTCACAGCGGCTGGCGCTTGATCCGCGGCTGTCGCGCCTGCCGCTCGAATTGCAGATGATGCACGCCGATGCAGTGACCTATCTGCCCGACGACATCCTCGCCAAGGTTGATCGCGCCGGGATGGCGGTGAGCCTCGAATCGCGCATTCCGTTCCTCGATCCGCAAGTCACGGCGCTTGCCGCGCGGATTTCTCCGGCGCTCAAGTTCCAGAACGGCGGCGGCAAGGCGGTGCTCAAGCAGTTGCTCTATCGCTATGTCCCGCGCGAATTGATCGACCGGCCCAAGGCGGGGTTTTCGATTCCTGTGGGGCTGTGGCTCAAGGGCCCCTTGCGCGATTGGGCGGAGGATTTGCTGTCCGAGCAGGCGCTCGGCACCGATGGACTGTTTGCCGTTGCCCGGGTCCGGGCGCGCTGGGCGAATCATCTGGCGGGGCGGGAGGAAGCGACGCAACCGCTGTGGTCGGTGCTGATGTTCCAGGCGTGGAACCGGGCGCGGAGTTAAGCGGGGTTCTTGACCCCAAGAATGTCCCGATAACGGCGCGCAATCACCCTTTGCGAATAAAGCCCCTCGGCTTTTGCCCGCGCGGCCTTGCCCATGCGCGCCCGCAGGTCTGCATCGCGCACCAGTTGCTCCAGCCGATCGAGCCACGCATCATCGCTCGAAACCAGAAACCCGGTCTCGCCATCGTTGATCTGCGCGCGCGATAGGGGCACGTCGCTCGCCACGCAGGGCAGGCCGGCCGCCTGATACTGGATGATCTTGAGCCCCGCCTTGCCGCGCGTCCATTCGTCGTCGATCAGCGGATAGATGCCGATGTCGAGCGATTGCAGGTCGCTGGCCTCACTCTCGGCGCTCCAGCGTACGACATCAAGATCGACGCCGGGCAGCGCATAGTCAAAGTTGCCGATCACCCGCAGCCGGAACGGCACGCGCTGCGCCAGTCGGCGCAAAACATCGGCAAGCAGATCAAGGTAGACGCGGCTGCTGAAGGTTCCGGTCCAGCCAATTACCGGAACCGGATTGGCGGGTGCCGCGTCATCGCGCGGGCAAATGCGCGCCGTATCGAGCGACGGAGACACCAGTTCAACCGCGCCATTTTTTGCCAGCGCCGCATAGGGCCTGACCAGATAGGGCGAGGCGACGATCACCGTATCAGCGCGGCGAATCAGGAAACGAACCTTGCGGGTGCGATCGAGCAGCGGTGCCAGCACCCGGCGCAAACGGCTGGTCCCCGGCGGGCGCGCGGCGATGATATTGTCCTCAACATCATAGATCAACCGGCGAGTCACCGCGCGCACGAAACGCTCGGCCAGCCTGCCCGAAAGCGGCATGACCCACATATGGATGAACACCGTATCGTGCGAAAACAGCAGCGGGATTTGTGACATGCGGCGCAGATAGCCGCGCAGCATTCCGGCGGCCTTGGCGATCCGGTGACCCGGCTCATAGAGCACCCGCCACAGCCCCATGTCCATAAACGGTGCGACAGTGACCGCGATCCCGGCGGCGCGCCAATCGGCATAGTACTGTTCAAATTTCAATCGCTGCCCGGCGGCGACGCCTTCGGGATAAGGGCAGATGACGAGGAGCCGCTTGACGCTCACAGCGCTAGCTCAGCATAAATTGCGCGGTAGGCTGCTGCGCCGGTGGTGATCGAAAAATGCTTGAGCGCAACCGCCCGGCAGTGTGCCGCAGTCTGCGGATCATCGCACAAGGCCAGCAATTGATCGACCGCGCGAATGCGCTCGGCCGGCGTGAATTCATGCAAGGCAACCCCGCCGCCTTCGCGCTCAAGCATCAGTTCCATGTCGCCCACGCCGACATTGCCGAGGCACGGTATGCCGCAGCCGAGATATTCGGCGAGTTTGGTCGGCGCAGAAGCGAGCTTGGAAAACACCGGGCGAATTATCGCTGCCCCCGCGCTCATCCGGCGGATCATCGCCGGCACGCCTGCGTGGTCGCAGGCGGTGATCTCCACCGCG
>JANLOZ010000302.1:0-4591 GCA_031366845.1 Novosphingobium sp.
TTGTCGCAGCGACCGGCAATATCGATGTCCTGGCGGTTATCGAGCCGGGTTTCTGGTCGCCGCTGATTGGACTGCTGGCTTTTGGCGGCGCCATTGCCTGGCTCTACAGCTGGACCCGCCGCAAGGCATCGCTACCGATCAGCTAGAGTTTTTCCGACTTACGTCGGTACGGCACCAGCCCGCTCCCCCACCCGGCCACCCATATTATACAATCGCTTGAGTGGCCGAGGGGGGGCGGGTGGGGGAGTGGGCTGGTGCCGACTATAACAGAAAAACTCTAAGCCGCCCCGCACCAGTCCGAGCGCTTGCCTTTCCACGTTTCCGCCAGACCCTCGGCAACCAGCTGCGCGCCGATGCTGCGGCCCTTGCGGCTGACGGTGCGCAGCGCGCGGCCATATTTGTCGCGGTCGCGGGTTCCCGTCTCCAGCGCAAACGGCCCCTTGTTGAGCAGCACGATCAGCCGCGCGGTGGCGGCATCGCCCAATTGTTGCTCATAGGCGCAGCCCGCGCGGTGCGTCTCCGGGGCGTTGATATCGGCGATGCGGATCTTCTCGCCTTCCAGCCAGAAGGTGTCGCCATCGACGACGCAGGTGTTGCGGGGCCCCGGTGCGCAGAGCGCGAACAAGGCGGCGGCGGTGATGAGTGTGTTTGCCATGCACCGGCAAACACGGCAGATTGCCTGACATTTCTATCCGGGCATTTGCGTGGTTTCGCTCCGATGCGGAGCGATTGGCCGCGCAGAACAGCCGTTCTACAGGCTGAGAAACAGACCTGCCAGCGCCGCGCTCATCAGGTTGGACAGGCTTCCGGCGAGCAGCGCCTTCATCCCCAGCCGGGCGATCACTGGTCGCTGGTTCGGCGCGAGGCCGCCGGTGACAGCCATCTGAATGGCAATAGACGAGAAGTTGGCGAAGCCGCAGAGCGCAAAAGTCACCACCGCCTTGGTCGCGTTTGACAGCGCGCCGTCCTTGCCGAGTTCGATGAAGGCGACGAATTCATTGAGCACCACTTTGGTGCCGAAATATCCACCCGCTCGCAGCGATTCAGCCCAGTCGGCCGCGCCGAGCAGGTAGAACACCGGGGCAAATATGTTGCCGAGGATTAGCTGGAAAGACAGGTCCGGCCGTCCGAACCAGCCGCCGATGCCGCCGAGCAGGCCGTTCGCCAGCGCCACCAGCGCAACGAATGCCAGCACCATCGCGCCCACCGCCACCGCCAGTTTGACGCCGGTCTGCGCGCCCTCTGCCGCCGCCATGATGACGTTGACCGGGCGTTCCTCGCTGAAGCTGATCTCGCCTTCAACCGGCGGATCGATGCCCAATTCGCCGGGTTTGTCGGGCATCATGATCTTGGCCATCAGGATGCCGCCGGGCGCAGACATGAAGCTCGCCGCGAGCAGATAGGGTAGGTAGAAGTCCTTTTCCGGGCCGAACATTGCCGCATAGGCCAACAGGATCGTGCCCGCCACACCCGCCATGCCAACCGACATGATGGTAAAGATCTGCGCCTGGGTCATCGTTGCCAGATAGGGCCGCACAACCAGCGGGGCTTCGCTTTGTCCGACGAAGATATTGGCCGCGGCGGCGAGCGATTCAACCTTGGATATGCCGGTAATTTTCTGGATGCCGCCGCCGATCCAGCGCACGATCAATTGCATGATACCAAGGTAATAGAGGATCGAAACGATCGCGGCAAAGAAGATGATCACCGGCAGCGCCGAAATGGCAAACGAATATCCGCCAAGCTCTGGCTTGGCGAGGTTGCCGAACAGGAAATCGATCCCCGCCTGCGCATAGCCCAGCAGGTTCGACACCCCGCGCGACATTGCGCTGATCACCGCGCGGCCCCACGGCGTCACCAGCACCAGCGCGGCAAAGCCCGCCTGCAGGGCGAAAGCCGATCCGACCACGCGCAGCCGGATCGCCTTGCGGTCTGACGAAAACGCGAAAGCAATAAGCAAGATCAGCAGAATGCCGGCGGTGGACTTGGCGATATGCATGGTGAGCTGTTTCCCTGACCCAGAACCGGCGAGCCTAGTTCGAGAATTTGCGCGCGCCTAGAGGAAATGCGCGCATGGGGCCCACTCGTCGTGATGGGAGGGAAACCGCAGCATGGCTTGGTATCGCTCCCCGCCGGGAAGAGAGGGGCGTGACCCCACTTCCCCCCAGCGCACATCCTCGCTAGACCCCAGGCCATGGACCCCACCCCACCCCCCGCGATCCCGCGTTCGCTGTTCGTTTTTACTGCGCTTTACGGCGGGCTGGTCGTGCTCGCGGGCGTGCTCGGGACCAAGCTGGCATCGCTGGGGCATTGGCCCATGCTCGGAGACCTTGCGGTGGAATCGGGCATTTTTGCCTTCCTTCTGCTCGTCGTGCTGTCGAGCGCGGTGGCGGAACTGCACGGACGTGACACCGCGAACAAGCTGGTGCGTTATGGCTTTATCCCGCTGATCGTCTCGATGCTGCTGCTCACGCTGGTGATCAATGTGGTTCCGCCCGCGCCGTTCTGGAAGGATCAGGATGCCTTTGCCCGCCTGCTCGGGCAGGGCGCGCGGATGCAGTTTGCCGGGCTGATTTCCTATGGCGCCTCGCAGACGCTCAACGTCTGGCTGTTTTCGCGGATGGCAGGTGACCCCAGCGGCAAGACCAAAAGCGCTCCGCTGTTGCTGCGCGCCTGGGTCGCCAGCCTGCTTAGCCAGATTGTCGATACGGTGATCTTCATCACCATCAGCTTTGCCGGGCAGGACCTGCCAATCGGCGAGATCATGAAGGGGCAGATCATCTCCAAGCTGGTTCTGTCAACGATCATGGTGCCGCTGTTCACCTGGGCCTTTGTCTCGCTCGGGCGGCGGCTGGATGGGAAAGCCTGAAAAGGGCTGCATTTGCCCAGTAACCCGGCTAAAGGCGCGGCCATGGTAAATCCACATGATCCAGCAAGCCTGGCAAAGGCCGAAACCCTCGTTGAAGCGCTGCCCTATCTGCGCCGTTATGAAGGGCGCACGTTCGTGGTCAAATATGGCGGCCACGCGATGGGCGATCCCGAACTGGCGAAAGACTTTGCCGAGGATGTGGTGCTGCTGCGCGCGGTGGGGATCAATCCTGTGGTAGTCCACGGCGGCGGCCCGCAGATCGGCGCGATGCTCAAGAAGCTCGGGGTCGAAAGCCGCTTCGTTGACGGGTTGCGGGTGACCGACAAGGCCACCGCAGACGTCGCCGAGATGGTGCTCTCGGGCGCGATCAACAAGGAACTGGTGCGCTGGATCGCCGGCGCGGGCGGCAAGGCGGTTGGGATTTCGGGCAAGGATGGCGGGCTGGTCACCGCGCGCAAGGTCACGCGGACGACGCGCGATCCCGACAGCCAGATCGAGCGCGTGGTCGATCTGGGTTTCGTCGGCGAACCGGCGAGCATCGACACCACGCTGATCGAAACCCTCTGCGCCGCCGGAATGATCCCGGTGATCGCCCCGATCGCGGCTGGAGAAGACGGCGAGACCTATAATATCAACGCCGATACCATGGCGGGGGCAATCGCCGGAGCCATCGGCGCGGCGCGGCTGTTCCTGCTGACCGACGTGCACGGCGTGCTCAACAAGGCGGGTGAACTGCTGACTGATTTGACCCCAGCCGACATTGCCGCCTTGCAGGCCGACGGCACGATCAGCGGCGGCATGATCCCCAAGCTCGAAACCTGCGTCCACGCGGTTGAGGCAGGCTGCGAGGCCGCCGTGGTGCTCGATGGCCGGGTCAGCCACGCCATGCTGCTTGAAATGTTTACCGAAAAAGGCGCAGGCACCTTGATCCACGCCTAGCCGGTCACACATTCACAGCGCCAACTTGCAACGCTGAGGGACGCGCATGAAACAGCTGATCGCCTTTGATCTTGATGGAACGCTTGCCGAGAGCAAGCAGCCGATCGACGAACCGATGGCAAATATGCTGAAGGCTCTGCTCGATGTCGTCTCGGTCGCGGTGATTTCCGGCGGTGACTGGCCGCAATTCGAGACGCAGGTGATCGAACGCTTGCCGCGCGGTACCGCGCTCGAAAAGCTGTTCATCATGCCGACCACCGGGACCAAGCTTTTCTGTTTCGATGGCGCATGGCATCCGGTTTACGCTGATCTGTTCAGCAAGGAGGAGCGCGATGAGATTCTTGGCGCGCTCGACAAGGCTTCAACCAGCGCCGGTCTTGACGACAAGGATATCTGGGGCGAAAAGATCGAAGATCGCGGCAGCCAGATCACCTTTTCGGGTCTCGGGCAGCAAGCGCCGATCGACGCCAAAAAGGCCTGGGACCCCGATTTCACCAAGCGCAAGGCGCTGCAGGCGGCGCTGCAAAAGCTGTTGCCCAATCTCTCGATCAACGTCGGCGGATCGACCTCGATCGATGTCACCCGCAAAGGCATCGACAAAGCCTATGGCATGCGCAAGCTCGCCGAGCGTTCGGGCATTCCGGCCGGGGACATGCTGTTTCTGGGCGACGCGATTTATCCCGGCGGCAACGACTATGCGGTGCAGGCAGCGGGTATCGACACGGTCAAGGTTCGCGATGTCGAGGAGACTCTGGCGGTGGTGACGGGCATCATCGCCTGTCT
>JANLOZ010000005.1:0-4518 GCA_031366845.1 Novosphingobium sp.
GAATCACAACCCCAGCTCGCTATGCGAACCAAGCCGGAGCAATAACAGCCTATCATCCTCGGTTTTCTGATAGATCAGCACCAGATCAGGCCGAACGTGGCAATCACGGTGCTTTGCCCAATTGCCGGAAAGCGGGTGATCGCGATGGCGAGCATCGAGCGGTTTGTCGTTTGCCAGCAGGTCGAACACGGTAACAAGATCGGCCTGAATTGTTGTGCGATATTGGCCCTTCAACTCGCGCTTGTAGTCGCGTTTGAACTTGGTTGTGGGGTCAATCGTCCGCATTCAAGTGGGCCATCAGTTCTTCGACTGTCTTGAAGCTCGGCAAGCCTCCACGCTCGGCCTCCTCCATCGCCGCAATTGTCTCCGCATTGGGCACCAGCGGCTCAAACGGCAGTTTCTTCTCAGCCGCGATGCGGTTCATCATCATGCGGAAGGCATCAGACACGGTCAGCCCCATCGCGCCGAGCACAACGGTGGCTTCGGACTTGACCCGTTCATCAATGCGGGCGCGGACTACGGCATTTGCGGACATGGATCACCTCTGGGCCACAATGTAGCCCAACTATGCGGGAATGTCCAACTCCTCCCCCAGCAACGCCCAAACACGCGCCTCCCCCGGAAAGCCCTCCGCCACCCAGCGGTATTCCACTGCGCGCAGTATCCGCGCGACTTCCGGGCCTGCTGAAACCCCGCGGGCGACGATCTGGCCGCCTTTGAGGGGGAACCTGGGGATGTCCCAATCCTTGATTGGCGCGGTGCTTTGGCCGGTGAGCAGGAGGCGGTCCAGCGCCTGGTTTATGCCGAGGCGATAGGCGAGGGTGCGGGCTTCTGGAGCCCCCTCCCCTTCAGGGGAGGGGGTTGGGGGTGGGGCCTCTCGATCGGGCGAAACGTCTCGCGCAATGGATAGGCCCCACCCCAACCCCTCCCCTGAAGGGGAGGGGTTTTTTGCATCGCGCCCAGCCGCGCTCATCAGCCGCTTTTTCTGCGCTGTCGACAGCCGGAACCTTGCGGCGACCAGCGAGGCCAGGTCCACATCCGCAGGCAGCAGCGCAGCCAGCCTGCGCAGGGCATCGGGTGCCACATCCTGCCGCGCTTCCTCCGCCTCCAGCGCGGCAAGACCGGCCACCTCCGCTTCGGGCAAAACCACCCCCAGCACCCCGAGTTCGCCCATGCGCGCCACTGTGGCGGCGGGTCTCGGCAGCGCGAGGAGCGCCATCATTTCCATGCCGATCCTTTCCCGCGACAGCCCTTTGAGCATTGCCGCGAGTTCCGCGCAGGCGGCCTCGGAAGCGGCATCAGCGGGCAGCGATCCGAAGCGCGCCTGAAAGCGGAAATAGCGCAGGATCCGCAGGTGATCCTCGCGAATGCGTTCGTGCGGCGCGCCGATGAACCGCACCCTGCGCGCCTTCAGGTCCGACAGCCCGCCAAACCAGTCGGCAATTTCGCCGCTCGCGGGATCGGCATAGAGCGCGTTGATGGTGAAATCGCGCCGTGCGGCATCGTCGTGCCAGTCGCTGGCAAAGGCCACGGTGGCGCGGCGGCCATCGGTGCTGACATCATGCCGCAGCGTGGTGATCTCAACCGGCCCGCCTGCAAGGATCGCGGTAACGGTGCCGTGGGCGATGCCGGTGGGGACGGTTTTTATCTTCGCGGCAGCGCACCGCGCGATGACGTCATCGGGCAGCAAGACTGTGGCGAGGTCTATGTCCTTCAGCGCCAACCCCAGAAGCGTATCGCGCACCGCCCCGCCGACATAGCGCGCATTGCCCGCCCCAAGTGCGGTGACGAGCGAGGCGAGGTCTTCGCGTTTGAACCAGGCGGCGGGGGGGAGTGTTTCAGCCATGCCAGTTCAACCGCCGCGACAAGTTGACGATCACCGCCGCGGTCACCCCCCAGATCTGGTGCTCTTGCCAATCGATCTGGTAATAAGCCCGCATCGATCCCTCCCATTCGACATATTGCTGCTCATGGTTAGCCGGATCGAGCACATGGGCAACCGGTGCCTCGAACCATTGCGCAACTTCCATCGGGTTGGGGGTGATCTTGATATCAGGCGGAACCACCCCCAGCACCGGGGTGATCTCAAAGCCCGAGTGGGTGCGATAGACATCGCCCGTGCCGATCACCCGGACCTGCGCGGCGTCGATGCCGAGCTCCTCGTGCGCCTCGCGCAGCGCGGCTTCGGTGGGGCTTTCGCCGGGATCGATCTTGCCGCCGGGAAAGGCGATCTGCCCGGGATGGGCGCGCATATTGCTCGGGCGGTGGAGCAGGAGCATTCCGGGTGCCGCGCGCTCGGTAATGGCGACGAGCACGGCGGCGGGGGTGAATTCAGTGATGCCTTCGAGCCGCTGATCGCCGAACAGGACCGGCGGATCGCCGCTGTGGCCGGTCTGGTAGAGCGCCTCAACGTGGGAGAAGAGCGCGCTCATGCAGGGACCAGCGAAAAGGTTGCGCCCAGGCTGGAAACCGAGAGACTTTCGCCCTCCAGCGCAAGTTCGATAAGTTGAGCATAGGTGCTGCGGTTGAGTCTGGCTTCGCAGCCGTGGCGCACAGTGAGATAAAGCGCGGGCACTTCGCGATTGCCGCTTGCGCGAATTGGATGATCTGGTCCGGCGATCACCGTGTCATCGGTGTTAAGCCGGAAGGCGAGCGCGCTATCCTGTTGCACAACATCCACCGCGATGAATGCTGCATCATCAACGGCAATGCGCAGCTTTTCCGCCGGGGTGACCAGCCAGTGCTGGCCCGCCTTGTCGCGCATCAGCAGCGAGGCAAAGGCGCGAATCATGGCGGGGCGGGTAATCTCGCCGCCCTGATGGAACCAGCGACCATTGGCGGTGATGCGCATTTCGCTGTCACCGGTGCACTCTGGGTGCCACTGATCGAGTGGCGGCAACTTGCGTTGGCTGGCCAGCGCGGCAATCTCGGCGAGCGACAGGGCGGCAAGGCCAGGCGGCGGATCATAGGGCATAGCGCCTGCGATGCCAGATCAGCGGTTCAGCGCCAAGGCCCCAGCATGCCCTTTTCCGGCAGCAGCGCCGCGCTGCCCGAGCGCACCAGCAGGCGGCGCTGCTCGAACCGGCCGGGCAGGTCCCAGCCGCCGGTGTGCGCGTTGCTGAAGCCCCAGAAGCGGCCGTAATATTCGGGATCGCCGATCATCACCTGCGGCAGCGCGGCGCGGGGATCTATTGCGGCGAGGCTGGCGGTCATCAGCGCCTTGCCATAGCCTGCGCCCTGCAGCTCGGGAACAACGGCCACCGGGCCGACCATGATCAGCGGCACGCGTTTGCCGCCGGGCGGGGTAAGCGCCACTGGCCAGCACTGGATAGAGCCGACCAGCATGTCCCCAGCATCGAGCGCGGCGAACGAAAGGGCGGGGAGCCACTCGGTGCCCTCGCGCAGTGTGTAGGCGGTGCGGGTTTTCCGTTCGGGTTCGAAGGCGCGATCGAGCAGCGCTTCGATGAGCGCGGAATCGACCTGATCGAGGGGGATGATGTTCGCCATGAGAGCGCGCCGATAGGCAGGCACGGTCGCACGCGCAATCGAAAGGTGGATAAGCTCACCGGTGCGGCTTGTATCAACCATTTATGCGGCGCGATGGAGCCTCTATGGAGTCCCTGTTTTTCCCTGTTGAAGCGTTGACGATTGGCGTCGATGAAGCCGGGCGCGGGCCACTTGCCGGGCCGGTGGTGGCGGCGGCGGTTATTTTGGGTGCTTGTCCGCCGCTGGGGCTCGACGATTCCAAAAAGCTTTCGGCCAGACGCCGGGCCGAGCTTGAACCGGAAATCCACCGGACTTGTCGCTGGGCTTTGGGTGTGGCCTCGGTTGAAGAAATAGATCAAATCAATATCTTCGCCGCAACCATGCTGGCGATGACCCGCGCGGTGGCAGCCCTGGTCGCGCTCCACGATTGCGGCCACGGTGAAGTGCTGATCGACGGCAATTTCACGCCCGCAGGCCGCGCCGAGGGCTGGAAATGGCGAGCCCGTGCCATTATCGGCGGCGATGCGCTCGAACCGTGCATCTCTGCCGCATCGATCATCGCCAAAGAACACCGCGACCGGCTGATGCGTGAAGCCGCGACAGTCCATCCGCACTATGGCTGGGAACGCAACGCGGGCTACGGCACGGCAGAACACCTCGCCGCTTTGCGCGAACACGGCCCCACGCCTCACCATCGCCGCAGTTTTGCGCCGGTTCGGCAACTGGAATTGATTCTATGACCCATTTCACCGCAGCCGACGTCCCTTCGCAGCAGGGGCGCACGATGATCGTCACCGGCTCCAACACCGGCATCGGGTTTGAAGTAGCAAAAGTGCTGGCGGCTCGCGGCGCACGGGTGCTGCTCGCCTGCCGCAGCAAGGACAAGGCCGAAGAAGCGATGCGGCGGATCGGCGCGGAAATAGCCGGCGCAGACCTCGCATTTCTGCCGCTCGATCAGGCCGATCTTGCCTCGGTGCGCGCTGCGGCGGAAACTGCCGCCAAAGAACCGCGCGTCGATGTGCTGATCAACAA
>JANLOZ010000018.1:0-8447 GCA_031366845.1 Novosphingobium sp.
GGGTAAGGGGGGGGGAGGCGGAGGCGGGGGTTTGGGAATGTGAGCATCCGAAGGAGGCGTTTATTGCGGCGTTGTGGATGGGGGAGGAGTAACTAGGCAGCGAGTTTCAGCCGCTCGATCTCCTGCGCGAATTCGAAGCGAAGCTGTTCAGCTTCATCGTCCGGCAACCAGTTGGCCATCTGCGGAAAGATCGTTTCGTAAACCCGCGCTTTGCGCGGCGGCCAAGGCATGACCTCGGCATTACGTGCGGTTTCCAGCAGCTTCAGCATCTTGACCCGCACGGTGTCGGCATTGACCACCCATTCGCGCTTTTCGCGGGGGATTTGGCCAAACAGCTCGCCTTGCGAAGGTGCGTTTCCGAACAGGTCAGCTTGCGACATCGTCATCCTCGGGAGCGGCGATTCCATCGCGCGATGGCAAACTTAATTCACTGCGCGAAAGGCTGTTGTCAACCACGCGGGCGAGCACGGCGTCGGCTTCTGTGAACAACGCAAGCAGTTCCTCAATCCGCCAGGCCACATCCAGCGCCTCTTCCAGCAGTTCCGCCCCGCGTTCGCCGTGAAGCGGCTCGCCAGCCCTTGCCTTGAGCCATTTGTAGAGCAGCGGATAACCGCTCACCTTGAATGACCAGACTGCTTCGGACACACCAGTCATCCGCAAGGCCTGATCCGGAGTCAGCGCGACAGCGCCCATGCCGTCAACGCCGGTCCAGGCGTTGCGCGGTGTCGGTACTTCGAGGACTTTGCCAAGCCCGTCACCGTCAAGCCTGGCGAGGCGGTAGCGTGGTTCGGGCAAACTGATGAAGCCCTCAAGCGCCCGGATACGCGAGCCAATCCGGGCGGCCTCGGCAAGATCGGCGTGGCGCGCGGGGAAGGGCACATGCGGGAAATCGTCTTCCAGATCATGCGCGAAGCGGGTGGTGTAGCTGTGGGCGGAAAGCAGGGCGAGAATGGCATCGAACACCGCTTGCGCATCGGGCATCGCGCCATAGGCCTCGGCCAGTCCTGCCATAACGCCGGGATCGATGAAATGCGCACCCGCTTCGCGCGGATCGTGCAATGGGAAAATCCAGCCGCCATAGCTGCCACGAAAGGCGTGTTGGTCGGGAATTTGGGAGTGGCTCCATATGGCGGGTCCGCTTCCAGTTCCGCCAGAGAGCCCCATTAAGGCACAATTGTTGACACCCCATCTCAGAGCGAGATCTGGTCGTAGTCGGTCTACAAATTTCGAACTTGAGTAAATGAATCGCTTGTCGAGCGCTCGATATTGTCGAGGTTCAATCAGGTGGGGATCAAATGCGGATTTCTGCGACTCAGCGGCCTTGTTGAGTGCGGAATCTTTGAACGCCGCAGTTGCCTGCTCGACGGGTAAAGACGTCCAGTTGACAATTCTTGTGGCGAGTAAATCGGCAGTCAAAGCATACGAAAAATCGTCCCGATAGGTCACGATCCCATTCGACCGGTAGGTGAAAACCTCGTCCACCGAAGCCCAGTCCTGCTCGGCAAAGCCGCGCGGCTTGAAGCGCGCCATGCCGTTTCCACCAACCTCGGCATAGGACAGCCGCTCGGGATCGTCCGCCGCCTCGGTCGCCAGTGCGATCTTGTCGTTACGGGTGAACGCACGATGGGACCAGGCATCGGCGTAGTGCACCTGCGCCTCGGTTCCGGGCGCTTTGTCGCCGCGCGCCGAAGCAATCAGGATGCAGACACCGACTTCGATCTTGAAGACGTTTTCATCGCGCGCGACCGTCGCGGGCAAAGCGCCTCGATTTTCGCCGCGCAGATCGATGATCCGGATCGTGTCGAAGCGCTGGCGCAGCATCTGGCGCAGGCCGCCATAGCCGGTCGCGGTTAGAAAGGTGCGATTGGTAATGAAGGAAATCGTGCCGCGCCCCAGAGCCTCATCCGCTTCGAACAGTCGCCACAGCGCCCAGCGATAGAAGGCAATGCACAGGTCGGGAAAGGCATTGAGCGAGAGGCCGAATCCGGCATCGCGCACCGGCTGCTTCAGGTCCTCCCACTTCTCGGCAATGGTCCGGCCAACCAGCCTCTCGACCTCGCCTTTCTTCAGGCGCTTGTATGGCGGATTGCCAATGATGGCGAGGATCGGCTCGCCCTGCTTGACCCTGTCCGCAGCCTCGCGCTCTCTCACCAGCGGCGCGCCCAACATCGCCAGATGGGTGTTGACGCCCGCTGCCCCCGCAGGCGGGGCCAGCGTATCGGTGAGATAGATCGGAATATGAGTGACGCCGCCGCCGCGATTGAGCACTTCGCGCGCCATCCGGTAATGCGCTACGGCATAAGGTCCGACCAGCAGCTCGAAGCCATACATGCGCTGGGCAAAGGCGGACATCATGGTGCCGACCATGCCAGCGCCGAATTGCGCCTCGGCATCATGCGCGGCCTTTTCCGCCGCGCCGATCAGGAATGTGCCGGTGCCGCAGGCAGGATCGAGCAGGCGGACGTTTCGGTCGAGCAAGCCGTTGGTATCGAGGTCGCGTCGCAAAGCGCGATCCGTTTCGGCAACAATCAGCTTCACGATTTCTGGCGGAGTATAATAGACGCCGTATTTGGCGACGTCTTCCGGATTGAAGACCCGCAGAAAGTCTTCATACAAATACAGCATCGGATCGCGACCGCGCGTCGGCAGGAGCATTTCCGCATTGACCGAATTGACCGCATCGATGGCGATATCGAAGGCAACGCCAAGCATGTCGCGCACTTCGTCCATCGACAAGGCGCGAAGCGTTCCGCGCAGCAGCGGGTAGGTTTCTTCGGGAAGATGGCGATAGGCCTCGTGATCGACCTGAGCGCCGCCGCCCGCATCGCGCGCCAGCAGCAGGCCGAAGATCAGGGTCTGCGCGAAGGCTCCGGCAAACAGCTGGTCCATGTTGCGCACATCGTAGCCACCGGCTTCGGCGCGGGCATATAGGGTTTCATTGAAATCGGCGCGGACCCGGGAAACTGCATCGCTCAGACCCGCCTGACAATTGGCCAGCACCACTTCCCGGACAAAGCGGGCGGCATGGGCCAGCACTTCGGCAATCTGCTGAGCATCTCTGGGTTCCGGGGCATCGGCCATGGCAAGGGCCGTGAGAATCCGGGTGAAGGCGGATGTATCATGTGCCCGGATCAGCGCATCGGCGCGATTGTCGGGCGTGGCCGGGTCAATCGCAGCTTCGGGCAGGATTTCGGCTTGGTCCTCCTGAACGTCGCGGCGCAGGAGCTTCATCTGGACATAGTTGGTCAGCGCCCAGATCGGCAATTCGCAAAAGCGATTATACTGGTCCAGATCATGGCCGCGAAGCTGGTGCTTCTCGATCCGCTTGTCCGGTGATTTCAGCTCGATGAATGCCCTTGCCGGCGTCTCTGGCAGTGCGAAGGCCAGGTCCGGCCTGCCGAGGCCTTGACGCTGATATTCGGGCAAAATGCGCAGTGGTTTGACTGAAATGTCGGCAATAATTGCTTGGAGGAACGCTTGAAACCGGGGCGCGATGAGCAATTCGAGACCCGTTCCCTCACCCCGCATTGCCGGATTGGCGCGGCGGTCATCCCGAACCGTTTTGGCAAATTCAATGAGGGCCTCAATCATCGTCATTCGGGGACTTTCGAGACAAAGTTACGGATGCGCAACCCCCCAATCCTCCCCCCATCAACATGCCGCATCCACCCGCGCCCAGTGTTGCCCAAGCACAGCACCTTTCCCCCGCTTTGCCTCTGCGACATATAGTTGCTTGCAGCGCGCGGCGCTTGTCCGTAACAGCGCGGATCAAATCTGCTGGCTGCGGGGGCGCGGGGGCAGGTTAATTTTTCGGTTGGGGAATGGTTTTGCACGGTCGCCTGCCCGATAATCAGGGCAATATTTCCGCGTTTTATGCGCACGATTTGCCGCTGATCCCGCGGCAGTGGATCGTTGCGGCTATCGGCCTGAGCACGCTGGTGCTGGCGGCGCTGATGATTCGCACCGGGCTGAAGATTGCGCCGGTGAGCCTGGGCTCGTTCGCTTTTGTGCTGATTACCGGCGGCCTGCTGGCGCTGCGCCATGCCATGCGCGATGCGGTAACGCTTACCCGCGCGCGGGTGCGCGATATGGCCGAGACCAGCCTGATGCTGTTCGTGATGATCGCGCTGGGCGGGGTGGCGAGCTATGTTATCGCGGCGGAAACGCGCGGCTATTCGGACGCCATGCTGGAGCGGGCGGATCATCTGCTCGGGTTCAACTGGCTGACGCTCTATGGTTTCGTTGCCGAACATCCGGCGCTGCAGCGGCTCGGGCAGATATTCTACGATTCGATCTATGTCTCGCCGCTGGTGGTGCTCGGCTATCTCGCGTGGCACGGGCAACGCGGCCATGCCCGCGAGTTCCTGCTGGTCGCGTGGATCGCGATGGTGCTGACGCTGCTGCTGTTCCCGCTGTTCCCGGCAAAAGGCGCGCTCGATTATATGTGGCAGCACGGGGCGATCCCCTATGTGCCGCGCGAAGGCTTTGGGCAGGACGTGATTATCGAGGCGCTGCGGGCGCACAGCCTGACGACGATCGATCTTGCGGCCCTGCGCGGTGTGGTTTGCGCGCCGAGTTTCCACACGGTTTGCGCGGTGGTGTTCATCCTTACCGCCTGGCCGCTCGCCGCTCTGCGGCGGGTGATCGTGCCGGTCAACGTGGCGATGATTTTGGCGACGCCGGTGGAAGGCACGCACTATCTGGTCGACATTCTGCTGGGCATAATGGTGGCGCTGGTGGCGGTTGCCATCGCGCGGCAGGTTACCGCCTGGCACGGCCGCGCGCGCGCAAGGTATGATGCGCCCGACTGGATGCAGGTCCCCGCCGAATAGCACTGCAAACATCGACAGTTGCGTGGCAAGCGCCGCGCGACTACGCCCGCTGTTTGGGGAATCTGGACTGGATCAGCATATAATGGCGGCAGCGCGCAGAATCGGGGCTGAAAATTCGGCCACACGAACCGCCATTCTCGATGCAACCGAACTGGTGATGGTGGAGGAAGGCTATGCCAATGCCTCGACCCGCCGGGTTGCGGCGCGCGCCGGGCTCAAGCCCAGCCTGGTGCACTATTATTTCCCGACCACCGATGACCTGCACATCGCCGTCTATCGCCGCGCGGCTGACTGGGCGAGCGCGGAACTGGCCAAGGCGCTGGCGCACCCCGAACCGCTGATGGCGCTGTGGCGCTATACTATCGACACCACCCGCATGGCGCTGACGCTGGAATTCATGGCGATGGCGGTGCACCGCAAGGCGCTGCGCGAGGCGATGGCCGAGCACGCCGGCGGCAGTCATGCGCAGCAACTCGCAGTGATCGAACGCGCGCTGGGCGATAAGGCGAAGGACATCAGCCCGGTGGTGCTGACGACGATGATCTCGGCGCTGGGCCGCTCGCTGGTGATGGAGGCCGGGGTTGGCGTCGGCGATGGGCACGAAGAAACCCGGGTGTGGGTTGAAAAGCTGCTGCAGGATCTTTCCAGGTAGAGTTTTCCGACTTGCGTCGTCTTTTCCGGAAAAACTCCAGGGCGGGAGCTACACTTTCCCGAACCAGATCACGTGCTTTGCCCCTTTGCCGTTGGCCCGCGCGCTAACCCGAACTTCTTCGACCTTGAACCCGGCTTTGGCCATTCGCGCGGCGAAGCGCGGATCGGGCGCGGCTGACCATATCGCCAGCACCCCGCCGACCTTCAGCGCGTGCTTGGCCGCCTTGAGGCCCGCGAGCGTGTAAAGCTGGTTGTTGCCTTCGCGCACCAGCCCGTCAGGCCCATTATCGACATCGAGTAGGATGGCATCGTAGTGGTGCGCGCCGCTGGCGATCAGATTGTAAACGTCGAGCATCAGCAGGTTGACCCGGCGATCATCGAGGCAGCCCGCAGCGAGCGAGGCCATTGGCCCGCGCGCCCAATCGATGATCTCGGGCAGCAGTTCGGCCACGGTCACCCGCGCACCGGCACCCAGCCGTTCGAGCGCGGCGCGCAGGGTGAAACCCATGCCATAGCCGCCGATCAGCAGATGCGGCGGCCTGGAGGTGCTCAGCCGATCACAGGTGAGATTAGCCAGCGCCACCTCGGATCCGCTCATCCGGCTCGACATCAGCTCATTGCGATCAAGCACGATCATGAAATCGCGGTCATGCCGATACAGCCGCAGCGCCTCGCCGCCGGGGACCTGTGCGGTGGCGAGGAGTTCGCGGGCGATCATCGGGCGCTACCGGGCCCGATCAATCCTTCGCTTTGACCACGATGGTCACCGGCAGCTTGCCGACAATCCGCGCCTTTGCCAGCGCCTGCACGTCGGCGGCGGTCACCGCCTCGGCATTGGCGACGGAATTGATGATTACGCCGCGCAGAGCAGGCTTGCGCTGAGACAGGGCGAGGCTGGGGAGCCAGTATTCGTTCTTCTCGCGCTCCTGCTTGCGCGCCTGGATCATCTGCTGTTTGGCGCGGAGCAGTTCATCCGCCGAAATCGGCTTGGCGGCGAGGTCTGCCATCTGATCGATCACGATCTTGCGGAAAGTGCCGAAATTGGCCTGCGGGGTTTCAATTACCGCACCCAGATAGCCATAGCCGCCAATCTGCTTCGATGCTGCAACGTCGGTTGACGGCGCATAGGACAGCCCGAGCTTTTCGCGCACGGTGTCGATCAGCCGCTGGCCGATAACCTTTGACAGCAGTTCGGATGCGGCGGCTTCCTTCGGGCTGGCGAAGTAATCGGGCATCGGCCAGTACATCGCATAGAACGCCTGATCCTTGCGGCCATTATGGGTGAAGACATAGGGCGCTTCGCGGCCCACAGGCACTGCCACCTGCGGTTTCGGCAGCAGCAAGGGTTTGCGGGCGGGACCGGCGCCGAACGTGCGCGCGACGGCAGCGATTGCCTTGTCGGGGGCAATATCGCCGACGATGGTGATCTCCGCCGGGGCGGCAAGCTGACCCGCCCACAGCGCTTTGATATCGCCCGGTTTGGTTGCGGCAAGATCGGCATCGGTGGGCAGATCGGCAAAGCGGTTGTCATTGCCGGTGAGCACCAGACCCTTGGCGCGAACAAAGGCGAGCGTGGCGTTGCCGCCGAGCTGGTTGGCAAACATCGGCGCGGTTGCCTTGACCTTTTCCTCCATCTCGGGGCGGAATCCGGGATCGCGGGCATAGGCGGTGAGCAGCTCTAGCTGGGCATCAAGATCAGCCGGGCGCGTGTTCCCGCCAAGGCTTGCCGTCAGCGCCGATTCGCTCGGAGCTATGTTGATCACTTTGCCGGTGCTTTCGGCCCATTGCTGGATCTGGGAGAGCGAGGCCTTGCCGGTGCCGCCATAGATCATCTGGTCATTCGCCCACATCGCATGGGCGAGCGCAGGCGCCGTCGCCGCGCGGCCGCCACCGAGCGCAACGTTCACCCGGACCGAATCCTTGGCAAAGGCGGTTTGTTTGACAACCAGCCGGGTGCCGTTGGCGAAGCGAACCGCTGTGGTTCCGAGCGCCGCATCTTCGCTGCGGCTGGTGACCGCGCCGGGCTTGCCCCAATCGCCATAGGGCCAGTTGAACGCCGCTTCCGCAGCCCTTGCGGCGATAGGCTTGGTGAGCGCGGCGGTGAAGGCCTCGCCCAGCGCTGCTTCGCCCACCGGGCCTGCCTTGGCCGAGCGGAACAGAACCGGTTTTCTGGCGGCAAAGGCGGTTTGCAGCGCCTGCATGACGCTCGCCGGTGTCGCTGCGTCGATCAGCGGGCCGGCCATCGCCAGATCCTGCGCCGGACTGGTAATGACGTTGTTTTTCAATGTCGCTTCGGTCAGCGTATCGGCCAGCGCCGGGCTGGTCCGGGTAGCGGAACCGGCGGCTTCGGTTTGCAGCCGGGTTTTGAAAATCCGTGCCGCGCGCGCGAGTTCGGCGGCGCTCATCCCGCCTTCCATCAGCTGGCGCTGTTCGGTGATCACGGCATCGAGCGCGGTGCGCCAGCTTTCAGGCGGGGCGACCACCTGCAATTGGGTGAAGGCGCTGTCATGCGCGAAGTTATCATCAGCGCCGATCTGCGCGACCACGTAAGGCGATCCGGGCTTGGCGGCGCGGTCTCCCAGCCGGTTGTTGAGCACGGTGAAGCCGAGATCACGCAGCATGTGTTCGGTCTCGGTCGCCTTGGTGTCCGCCCGCTGGTCAGGCTGGCCGGGCCAATTGACGAGGAGATAGTCCGGTGCGCCTTCACCGGTCATTTCTGCGGCGCTGCGGGTGGGTGCCAGCTTGCCGGGGTTGAGCGCATCGGCGGGACCAACCGGTTTCCAGTCGGCAAAGCGCTCGCGAATGTCTTTTTTCATCGCCACGGGATCGACATTGCCGACGACGATGACGGTGGCATTGTCGGGACGGAAGTTTGCCTGATAGAGGCGGCGCAGGCGTTCTGCGGTTGCGCCTTTCAGCGCCTCAATCGTGCCGATCGGGTGGCGCAGCACGTGGCGCGTGCCC
>JANLOZ010000023.1:0-24370 GCA_031366845.1 Novosphingobium sp.
AAAGCCTTGGCGGGCTCGATTTCGTCAGCCGAGAGGAATTCGACGCGGTAAAAGACATGGCGGCCAAGGCGCGTGAAGAGAACGAGGCGTTGAAGACGCGGGTGGCCGCGCTTGAGGCGGGGCTGGCCAAGAAGAAGTAGCCGCCTTCGCGGCAAAGGCCACAGAGGAGCTGCGCCAGGCTTCGCGGGCACCTGAAAACTCCGCGGTCCGAATTGCTGAAATGTTTGGGCAAGTAAAGTCTCCGCCTCGGACATTACCTCTCTGCGGCCTTTGCTTCCTCTGCGCTTTCTGCGCGAAGCCATCCTTCGCTTGTCTTACCCTCCTCCGCAAGCCACACGTATCCTATGCTCCAGCTACGCGCCCCTGCCATTGTCTGCGCGACCCGTTTGCATGGGGAAACGGGGGTGATTGTCCGCTTGATGACCGAGCATCACGGGCTGGTCGGCGGCTTTGTTGCCGGCGGTCGCGGGCGCAATTTGCGGCCCGTAGTAATCCCCGGCAACCGGGTAGAGGTCGAACTTTCCGCGCGCTCGGACAGCCAGTTGCCATCGGCGCGGCTTGAACTGGTGGCATCCGCAGGGCCCTGGCTTGGCGAACCGCTGGCTTCGGCAGGGATCGGCTGGGCGACGACGCTGACCGCTTCTGTGCTGCCCGAACGCCATGCCTATCCGGCGCTGTGGTTTGCGCTCTCAGGCCTGCTCGATGCGATATTCCTCGCCCCATCGGCGCGCGGCTGGGCGTCGGCGCTTGCCGGATACGAGGCGCTGCTGCTACGTGAACTGGGCTTTGGCGGGGTGCCTTCGTTACCTGATTCGGAAGATTTCCCGCTCGTCATGGCCATGCTGACCCGGCTCGGCCCGCAGATTGCGCGCCATGCCCTTGCTGATCGGCGCGGCGATGTTATGGGGGCGCGCGCCGTGCTGATGGAGCGGCTTGGCAAGATCGGACAGCAGGGATCACCATGAAGATTGCGGTATTCGCTGGCGACGGCATCGGCCCTGAAGTAACGCGCGAAGCTGTGCGGGTGCTCGAAGCGCTGTCGCTCCCGGGGCTCGAACTTACCGAAGGCGATGTCGGCGGCGCGGCTTACCACAAGCACGGCCACCCGCTACCACCCGAAACGCTCGCCATCGCGCAGGCTGCTGACGCCATCCTGTTCGGCGCGGTCGGCGATTTTGACTGCGATCATCTCGAACGCGCACTACGCCCTGAGCAGGCAATCCTTGGGCTGCGCAAGGAACTTGGTCTGTTCGCCAACCTGCGTCCGGCGACGGTGTTCAAGGGCCTTGAGGATATGTCCTCGCTCAAAAGCGAAATCGCGCTGGCAATCGACCTGCTGATCGTGCGCGAGCTTAACGGCGATGTGTACTTTGGCGAAAAGGGCACGCGCGTGCTCGCCGATGGCCGCCGTCAGGGCTGGGACATGATGTCCTATGCCGAAGACGAAGTGCGCCGCATCGCCCACGTTGGCTTTCGCGCGGCGCAGGGCCGCAAAGGCAAGTTGTGCTCGGTCGACAAGGCCAATGTGCTCGAAACCTCGCAGTTGTGGCGCGATGTGGTGATAGAGGTTTCGGCGGAATATCCGGACGTTGAGCTCAGCCACATGTATGTCGATAACGCGGCGATGCAGCTGGTCAAAAACCCGGGCGGCTTTGACGTGATCGTTACTGGCAACCTGTTTGGCGATATTCTTTCGGATCAGGCGTCGATGTGTGTCGGCTCGATTGGCCTGCTGGCAAGCGCCGCGCTCGCCGAAGGAGCCAAGGGGCTCTATGAGCCGATCCACGGCTCTGCGCCCGACATTGCCGGGCAGGACAAGGCCAACCCGATGGCCTGCATCCTTTCTGCGGCGATGATGCTGCGCCATTCGTTTGGGATGGAAGCCGAGCCAGCGCGGATTGAGGCAGCGGTCGCCAAAGCACTGGCAAACGGCATTCGTGGCGGCGATCTTGGCGGCAGTCACGGCACCCGGGCAATCGGCGATGCCGTGCTCGCGCGGCTTTAAGAGTTTATTCCACTGGCGGGGGAGCGGGCCGGTGCCGCATCTGTTTCA
This sequence comes from Novosphingobium sp., assembly GCA_031366845.1. GTDB lineage: Bacteria > Pseudomonadota > Alphaproteobacteria > Sphingomonadales > Sphingomonadaceae > Novosphingobium. The sequence continues at coordinate 2,054 of JANLOZ010000023.1, forward strand.
TTATAACTGAAACAGAATCTAGGCATGGACAAGTTGAACGGCGCGGGCGAAATGACGGCGATGACAGACACCAATCTTCAGCTCGCGGTCGTGCTCCCCACCTACAACGAGCGCAAGAATATCGCGACGATGGTCGAACGGCTCGACAAGGCGCTCGCCGGGATCGCCTGGGAAGTTGTGATCGTTGATGACAACAGCCCCGATGGCACCTCCGATGAAGCGCGGCGGCTGGCACTCGCCGATCCGCGTGTGCGCTGCATCGAGCGCATAGGGCGGCGCGGGCTGGCTTCGGCGGCGATTGAGGGCATGTGCTCAACCGCCGCGCCGGTGGTTGCGGTGATGGATGCCGATCATCAGCACGATCCGGTCCTGCTTCCGCAAATGCTCGCCGCAGTCACTTCAGGCGACTACGATCTCGCCTATGCCTCGCGGTTTGCCGAGGGCGCGAGCACCGAGGAATGGGGGCGGCCGGACCGGGTCAAGGCCTCAAGCTTCGCCAACAAGCTCGCCAACAAGGTTACCGGCGTCCAGCTTTCCGATCCCATGAGCGGTTATTTCATGCTCAACGCTGATCTGCTGCGGGCAGACGCGCACCGGCTTTCGGGCGTCGGCTTCAAGATCCTGCTCGATATTCTGGCGACGGTGCAAAAGCCGCTGCGGGTCAAGGAACTGCCGATGAACTTCGCCGCGCGCGCTGAGGGTGAGAGCAAGCTCGATCAGACAGTGGTGTTTGAATTCCTCATCGGGCTTTACGACAAGTGGCTCGGGCGGATCATCCCGACGCGGTTCGCGCTGTTCGGCACGGTTGGCGCGATGGGTGTGGCAGTGCAACTGGGGGCGCTGTGGATCATCCAGAAGGCCGTTTTTGGCGAGAAATTTGTCTACGGTCACTGGCCCAAGGAGACGACCTTCATCGTCGCCAACAGCATGGCCGCGATAATCGCCATGAGCTTCAATTTCGTGCTCAACAATGAACTGACCTATTCCGACAAGCGCCTGCGCGGCTTCGGACCGCTGCTGCGCGGCTGGGCGCAGTTCGGGCTGACCTGCTCGCTGGGCTTGCTGACCAACATCGGCGCATCGACCGCGCTGGTGCGGATCGGCTTCCACGAATTCGTCGCGGCGGTGGTCGGGATTGTGCTCGGATCGGTGTGGAACTTCGCGCTGTCGAGCAAGTTTGTCTGGGGCAAATATTAGGGTCCGGACCGCGAAAGGCCGGGAGCCCTTTCGGGTCCCGGCCTTTCCATATCAACGCCGCCTTGTGCCGCTCAATACTTGAGCTGGCGCTCGTAAAGCTCGCGATAGTGCTGGATCCGCGTCACCCGCAGCCCCTGCATGCCCGAACGGTCTACCGCGCGCTGCCAGCCGGCGAATTCCTCCAGCGTCAGGCCGTAGCGCTCGCAAACCTCGTCAATCGTCAGCAGCCCGCCATTGACCGCAGCGACGACCTCGGCCTTGCGGCGCACGACCCAGCGGGTGGTGCCGGGCGCGGGCAGCGAATCGACGGTTAGTGGCTCGCCGAGCGGGCCAATGACCATGGATGGCCGGATGTCCTGATTCTCAATCATATCAATCCTCGCTCGCTGGATAGGAAGCACCGGCGATGTTGGCTTCATTGGCATGCGGGGGTTTGCAATTGGCTGAAGCATTACGGTTAACGGCCTGTGAGTGTTCACGCCGCGATGCGAGGACTGCGGCGGTTTCACTGGTAAAGCTGCCGCCCGCAGCCGCCGCATTTTGCAATACGATTTCGCGGCGCAGCGCGTGGGCGGCCAGAAACCGCGCCTTGAGCCCCGGCCAGTCGGGCGTGGACTGGTGTTCGGCCGGACTGGGCGAACAGCCCGCCAGATCACGCAGGGCAGAATGGTCAAAATGCAAATCCATGGCCGGCTTATAGGCACGCCTTGGTCAAGGCGAGGTAAAGGGCGGCTTCATGGCTTGTTGACCATGGTTAACAATTTCTTGCGGCTCTGGCCCCCGCGATTCACAGCGAATTGTGCGGTTGGCACCGCGCGTGTATGGGCGCGCAATGTCTGTAAACCTTGCTCCTGAAACAATGCATGATCTGCCAGCGCTGTTCCAGCTGCGCGGCGACGCGCGCGATTCGCTTAACGGCAAGCGCGTGGTCGTCGCCATGTCGGGCGGCGTCGATTCGTCCGTCGTGGCAGCGCTGGCGGCTTCAAGCGGTGCCGAAGTAATCGGCATCACTCTCCAGCTTTACGATCACGGCGAAGCGACGGGCCGCAAGGGTGCCTGCTGCGCCGGCGACGATATCCGCGATGCCCGCGCGGTGTCTGACCGGCTGGGGATCGCGCACTATGTGTTCGATCACGAGAGCGCGTTTCGCGAATCGGTGGTTGAGCGGTTTGCCGATGATTACCTTGCCGGACGCACCCCGGTGCCGTGCATCCGCTGCAATATGGGGCCCAAGTTCACCGATCTGCTGGCGATGGCGCGCGAACTGGGGGCGGATTGCCTCGCCACCGGGCATTACGTGCGCCGGGTGGAAGGTACAACGGCAAGCGAACTCCATCGCGCCATCGATCCTGCCCGCGACCAGTCCTATTTTCTCTATGGAACCACCGAAGAACAGCTCGATTTCCTGCGGTTTCCTTTGGGAGGCCTGCCCAAGCCCGCAGTGCGGCAGCTGGCCGAAACTTTCAGGCTCAAGGTCGCCGCCAAGCCCGACAGCCAGGACATCTGCTTCGTGCCGCAGGGTGATTATGCCGCCGTGGTGCGCAAGCTGCGCCCCGATGCGGCCGATGAGGGCGCTATCATCCACGCCACCAGCGGCGCAGTGCTCGGGCGCCACAAGGGCGTGATTCACTATACCGTCGGCCAGCGCCGCGGCCTCGAAATTGGCGGGCTGGCCGAGCCGCTTTATGTAACCGGCATCGATGCCACGCGCGGCGCGGTGCTTGTGGGGCCAAGACACCTGCTGGCGGTAAGCTCGGCGCGGATTATCGAGACCAACCGGATCGGGCCGATGCCGGTGGATCCGCTGACGGCCCCATTGACAGCAAAGGTGCGCTCACTCGCCAAGCCGGTTCCGATTACACTCGAAGGATCGCTGGGCGATGGTCGCGCGGTGACGATCCGCTTTGCCGGGCCCGAGTACGGCGTTGCGCCCGGGCAGGCGGCGGTGCTCTATGCCGGCGAGCGGGTGCTGGGTGGCGGCTGGATCGATTCGACCGAAGCCGCGCGTGGCTAACCTGCCTGAAATCGGACGCCCTACTTCCAGCTTTCGACCACGCAGCCTTGACCCTCAATGAACTGTGCCGTCTGCGCCGAAAGCAAAGGAAACCGCGCGGTAACGCTTTTGGCTGCCGGGTCATCGCTGACCATGATCAGCCCCATGCCTGTTTCGAAATCCTTTTTGCAGTCCTCGATCCCGCGCCCTTCGATATAGCGGCACGAACAGACGACATGTGCGCCCACCGCTGCACCGGCATTGGCATAGCCCATGATCGGCTTGTGAAACCACGCCGCCAGCCCCGCCACCAGCGCAAACACCGCCCACGGCCAGCGCCGCCTGGTAACACTGCGCCAGATCTGCGTTGCGGTTGCCATCGGCCCCGGTTCCTGTGCATGAGGCGCGGCATGGTGCCGCGCTTCCGCTCCCTTATCGTCTGCCTGGCCCTGCTGCCAGCCCTTGGTTCATGCGGCAAGGGTGAAGTCCCGCCGCCGCCGCCCAGCCATGAGGCAGAAGCCGCCGTGGTCGCCGAGCCGGGCGTGCCGCGCACCGCGCTGGTGCGCGCGGTCGATGCCTTGTTCGCCGATGACGCCGCCGGAGAAACCCGCGCGCTGGTGGTGTTTTCAGGCGGGCACATCGTCGCCGAACGCTATGGCAAGGGTTATGGCAAAACCACGCGGCTGATTGGCTGGTCGATGTCAAAAACGATCACCGGCGTGATGATTGGCATGCTGGTTTCCGACGGCCGCCTCGCGCTCGATGAAAGCCCGCCGCTCCCCGCATGGCAGCGATCGGGCGATCCGCGCGGGAGCATTACGCTGCGCCAGTTGCTGCAAATGCGCTCGGGCCTGCGCCACAGCGAGGCGAGCGAGCCGGTTTACGAATCGGGCGAGGTGCGGATGCTGTTTCTCGATGGGCGTGACAATATGGCCGCCTGGGCGGAGGAGCAGCCGCTCGAGGCCGAACCGGGTCGCCAGTGGAAATATTCGAGCGCCACCACGGTGATCCTGTCAGACATTGCCGCGCGGGTGCTCACCGACCGGCCCGAGCCCGAAGCGCGGCGGCAGGCGGTTGCCGATTATCTCAAGACCCGGCTGTTCGAGCCGCTGGGGATGAAGAGCATGGTCCCTGAATTCGACGCGGCGGGCACGCTGATCGGATCGAGCTTGATTCACGGCTCGGCGCGCGATTGGGGCCGGTTCGGCGAGTTCCTGCGCAACGGCGGCGCGGTCAAAGGCGCGCAGCTGCTCCCGCGCGGCTGGATCGAATTCATGACCAGCGCCAATCCGCGCAACCCCGGATACGGCGCGCAACTGTGGCTCAACCGCCCGCAGGCAAATGGCGATGTGGTGCTAATGCCCGGCAAGGCCCCGGCCTCGATGTTCGCCTGCCTTGGGCATCTCGGGCAATATGTGCTGGTGTCACCCGACCAGAAGCTCACCGTGGTGCGGCTGGGCAAAAGCACCACCGATCAGGCCGCGGCGGTGCGCGATCATCTGACCGAGATTGTCGGCCTCTTCTCGAAGAGATAGTTTCACCATCCCCAAGGGGTAGTTTCACCTCAGCCCGGCAGCAAATCCTTCGCCCCCAGCCCGGTATCGACGTGCCCTTCCGGATCGGGATGGATCAAGATCTCCAGCGCCGGAAACGCCGCGTGCAGTTTGAGCTCGATATCATCCATCACGATATGCGCCTGCCGGATGGTCATTTCGGGATCGACCCAGACGTGAAACTGAACGAAATCGCGATTGCCGGCGGTGCGCGTGCGCAGATCGTGGATGCCGCGCAGTTCGGGATGGCGGGCCAGCACTTCGATCAGCTGGCTGCGCTTTTCTTCGGGCCATTCCTGGTCCATCAGCTGGGTGATCGCCTCTTGCGAAGCTTTCCACGCGTTCCAGCCAAGCCACAGGGCAATGGCAAAGCCAAACAGCGCATCGGCCCCGGCGAACCCGGCGAACTGTTCAAGCGCCAGCGCCGCAATCACCGCGAGGTTGAGCGCGAGGTCTGATTTATAGTGCAGATGATCGGTGCTGATCGCCAGGCTGTTGGTCTTGGCAATCACATGACGCTGCCAGCCGAGCAGCGCGAGGGTCGCCGCCAGCGCAATCGCCGAAACCAGAATTCCGTCGCCTGCCGCTTCGGTTTTTGCATGGGCAAGGAACTGCTGGATTGACCGCAGCGCGAGCACCAGCGCTGAAATGCTGATCAGCGTTACCTGGAACATAGCCGCCAGCGCCTCGGCCTTGTCATGCCCGAAGCGGTGGTTGCGATCATCGGGCTGGGCGGCGACCCAGACCCCGGCGAGCGTCGCCAGACTGGCGATCAGATCGAGCAGGGTATCCGCCAGACTGCCGAGCATCGCCGCCGATCCGGTCTGCATCACCGCCCACAGCTTTATGCCTGCGAGCAACAGCGCGACGGCAATCGAGGCGAAGGCTGCGCTGCGATTGAGTCCGGCAGCAGCCGCGTTGGCGGGCCGTACTTTCATGGGTAGAGCAATTCGCTGGCCCAGCCGCCCGGCGCGGTGGAATCGCTTTCAAAGCGCCGCCGCTCATGCAGCCGAAAAGCGCGATCCTGCCAGAATTCAAACGCCTGCGGCACCAGCCGGAACCCGGTCCAGTGCGGCGGTCGGGGCACGGCATGGCCTTCGTTTTCGGCGGTAATTTCAGCGATCCGTTCAAGGAATAGCCCGCGCGATGGCAGGATTCGTGACTGGTCCGATGCCGCCGCGCCAATTTGCGAATCGCGCGCGCGGCTGGCGAAATAGGCGTCGGCCATGGCATCGCTCACCTGCTCGGTGCGCCCCTCGATGCGTATCTGTCGGCGCAGGCTTTTCCAGTGGAACAGCAGCGCCGCCTGCGGATTTGCCAGCAGTTCGTCGCCCTTGCGGCTCTGGGAATTGGTGTAGAACACAAGGCCGTCTGCCGCATGGCCCTTGAGCAGCACCATCCGCAGCGAAGGCGCGGCCTGCGGCGTGGCGGTGGCGAGCGCGACGGCTTCGGGATCGTTGACTTCGCTGCGCCTGGCTTCGGCGAACCACGCATCGAACAGCGCAAGCGGGTCATCACCCAGAATGGTATCAAGCGCGTCGGACATCGCTCGCTCCTAGCGACAATCTGCGAGCCTTGCCAGCGATTGAGCCATTTACCCAGCGGTGGCACCGGCCCGCTTCGGTTTCGGCAGTGCCGGAACCGACAAAAATGGTCCGCCTTGCCCTAAACGCGCTTGGTCCCTAGTTTGGGATCGATGGCAGACCCTTATTCAACTTTAGCCGTGGCACGAAGCGCGAGCGAGAAGGACATCAAGTCCGCCTATCGCAAGCTCGCCAAAGAGCTCCACCCCGATCGCAACAAGGACAATCCCAAGGCGACCGAGCGCTTCAGCGACGTGACCCGCGCCTATGATCTGCTCACCGACAAGGACAAGCGCGCGGCCTTTGATCGCGGCGAGATTGATGGCGAGGGCAATCCGACCAGTCCGTTTGGCGCAGGCGGCGGTTTTGGGGCCAGCGGTTTTGGCGGCGGGGGCTTTGGCGGCGGTGGGGGCAATCCTTTCGGCGGCGGCGGCGGCAATGAAGGCATCGACATTTCCGATATCTTCGAGGGCATCTTCGGCGGCGGCGGGCGTTCTGCTGGCATGGGCGCCGGTACGGGTGGCGGTATGGGTGGCGGCAGGCGCGCTGCGCCAAAAGGCAATAACGTCTCCTACCGGCTCAAGATCAGCCTGACCGATGCCGCCACGCGTGCAGCCCAGCGAATCACGCTGTCCGACGGCAAGACGATCGACCTCAAACTGCCCGCAGGCGTCGAGGATGGGACCCAGATGAAACTTGGCGGCAAGGGTGAGGCGGGGCCCGGCGGCAGCGGCGATGCGATTGTCACTATCGCGGTCGAAGGCCACAAATTCTTCCGCCGCGATGGCGACAACCTGCGCATCGACCTGCCGATCACGCTCGACGAGGCGGTTGGCGGCGCACGGATCAAGGTGCCAACCGCCGACGGCGCGGTGATGCTGAGCATCGCGCCCGGATCAAGCTCGGGCAAGACTCTGCGGCTCAAGGAAAAGGGCTTTTCGCGCAAGGACGGCAGCCGCGGCGATCAGCTGATCACTCTGGCCATAGACCTTCCCGAAAACGATGACGATCTCACTGCGCGGCTGGAAGGCTGGCGCGATACGCGCAACCCGCGCGCCCGACTCGGCGTCTGACCGTGGAAGAGGTGCCTATCGTTCCGGGCACCGAACCGCCTGTCGCCGCGCCGCTGGTGGTCCCCGATCTTTCGCCCGAAGCGCGGCGCATCTCGGCGCGCAAATTCGGTTCGCAAGGGATAGCCGCGCGCTTCGCCAAGGGATCGGCAGTGCACCGCATATTTACCCGGGTGTGGACCGGCGCGTGGAACGATGGCTTCATCCATGCAGGCAACCTTGCCTATACCACCATCGTTGCGCTGTTCCCGTTCTTCATTCTGGGCGCAGCGGTGTTCTCAGCGATTGGCGATGTGCAGGACCGCGAGGCGTCGCTGCGCGCCTTCCTGATCGCGGTGCCGCCGGTGGTCGCCCGCGCGCTTGAGCCGGTGGCGCATGACGTTATCGAGGCGCGGCAGGGATGGCTGCTGTGGATCGGCGGGATCGTCGGGCTGTGGACCGTGGGCAGCCTGATTGAAACCATCCGCGATCTGCTGCGGCGCGCCTATGGCACCGCCCCGGCGCAGGCGTTCTGGCGATACCGCCTGCTGTCCACCGGGATTATCATCCTTGCGGTGGTGGCGCTGCTGGTTTCGCTGATCGTGCAAGTGGCGCTGGGAGCAGTCGAGCAGGCAATTGTCGCCTGGTCGCCGCGCGCGGGCACCTTGCTCGAAACGGCGGCACTTGGCCGGATTATTCCCTCGGTGATGCTCTATCTGTCGCTGTGGATGCTGTTCCTCTCGCTCACCCCCAAGGCCTATCGCGGGCCGGGCTGCCCGAAATGGCCCGGGGCCTTGTTCGTTACCGCGTGGTGGATCGGGGTTTCGGTGGCGCTGCCATGGGTGCTGCGTTCGCTGTTTCATTATGATCTGACCTATGGAAGTCTCGCCGGGGTGATGATCGCCCTTTTCTTTTTCTGGCTGGTTGGCTTAGGGCTGGTGATCGGAGCCGAGCTCAACGCCGCGCTGGCGGAAAGCCCGGAGGAGCGTGATGCCATCGGCAGGGCGGATAACATCGTGCCGATGAATGGGAAAACAGGCGGAGCTTAGGGCGAATGAGCGGTTTGATGAACGGGAAACGCGGCCTGATCATGGGGCTGGCGAATGACAAGTCGCTCGCCTGGGGTATTGCGCAAAAGCTGCGCGAGCACGGCGCAGAACTCGCCTTTACCTATCCCAATGCGGCGATTGAAAAGCGGTGCCGCCCGCTCGCCGAACAGCTCGGCAGCGACTTCGTGTTTGAATGCGATGCCGGTGATATGGCATCGCTGGACCGGGCCTTTGCTGCGCTTGCGGCGCGCTGGCCGACGATTGATTTTGTCGTCCACGCCATTGGCGCGTCGGACAAGAACGAGCTGCGCGGGCGTTATTCGGACACCAGCCTTGAAAACTTCCTCAATACAATGAACGTCTCGGTTTACAGCCTGACCGCTGCCGCCCAGCGCGCCGCGCCGATGATGCCCGAGGGCGGATCGATCATCACGCTGACCTATTACGGCGCGGAAAAGGTCATCCCGCATTACAACGTGATGGGCGTGGCGAAGTCGGCGCTTGAGACCAGCGTCAAGTATCTCGCCGCCGATCTTGGCCGCGACAACATCCGGGTCAACGCGATTTCCGCCGGGCCGATCCGCACGCTCGCGGCTTCGGGGATTGGCGATTTCAACCAGATCCTCAAATGGAACGAATTGAACGCGCCGATGGGGCGCAATGTAACGATTGAAGACGTCGGCGGGGCTGGGCTTTACCTGCTGTCTGACCTGGCATCGGGGGTCACCGGGGAAATCCACCATGTCGACGCAGGATACAACGTCGTTGGCATGAAGCGCGAAGATGCGCCGGATGTTAGCTCGGCCTAGCGTTTTTCCGTAATAGACGGCACCAGCGGGCTGGTGCCGATTCGACGCAACACGGAAAAACCCTAAATCCGGATCATCTCTTGCTTCGCCGACTGGCTCGAACGGCGGGAGCGGGGTTTTGCGCCGCCTCTGGCGCGCGGCGGATCGGTGGGGCGGACCAGCAATACGCAGGCAATCGCCATCACCGCGCTCATCGCTGCGGTGCGCAAGGGGTAATCGACCACGCTGTGGATCAGCTCGGCGGCTATGATGATCGAGGCAGCGAGCTGCACCGCATTGCGCCGCGATCCGCCCCACAGCGCCCAGGCGCGGCGGGCGAACCACAGGACAAACAGCGCAATCGCCGCTAATCCGAACACGCCGGTTTCGATCAAAGTTTCGAGCAGGTCATCATGCGCGTGGTTGACGAAAGTGGTGTTGACCAGCGCCGGATTTTCATACCACTTATACAGTTCGACAAAGGTCCCGGTGCCGCTGCCGAACGGGGCAAAATCACGCAGGATCTGTGCCCCGGTAAACAGGAAATCATGGCGGCTGATTCCGGGGACATCGCCCTGGGTGGTGAGGTCATTGGCGGCCGGGCCGAACAGCAGGAACAGCGCAAAGGCGGCGATTGCCGCCACCGCCAGCAGCAAGGCGACGGGCATGGGCACGCGAAGGCCGGGAAAGGCGGCGAGCACCAGCGCGGCCAGCACCGGAACCAGCAGCAGCTGGCAGGCGAGCGAGCCCGAAACGATCACCCCGAAGGTGAGCAGCAGCGCTATCCCCGCTTCGACCGCCTGCTTCGAGGCCAGCCTGCCCGCGACCTGCCCGGCAGCGCGCTGCTCGCCGATCGCCCAGCAGCCCCACAGCGCCAGCGCCGCGAGCAGGAAGCTGCCCTGATGGTTGGCATTGGCGAAAAACCCGGGACCATCGCCAAAATTGGTGATCTCGTAGAAATAAAAGCTGCCGCCAGCGACCTGCACCGAGCCGATTGCCACCGATACCGCGGCAACTGCTGTGACCGTCCAGACCAGGTGCCGCGTGGACGGGCTGCCGGGGGCGCGCATCGAAACAAACAGCGCCATCGCCGGTACCCACCAGACAATGGAGGCGAGCGCGTGCCACGGTGACAGCCCCAGCGTCAGCCACGGCGCGCTCACCCCAAGCTGGGTGAAGCCCTGATAGATAGGCGCCCGGCCCGGCAAATGCTGCCACAGCTCCGGCGGCAACGGAATGAACTGCACCGCCCACAGCAACAGCAGCGCGAGAAAGAATTTGCCCAGACCGGTATGTACGATTTCGCCCTCGCTGCTGTCCCACAGCGACCAGCCAACCAGCACGGCCCCGCCGATCTGCAACAGCGCATTGCCGGTGAAACCCGCCGCGCTGGCGCCGCCGAGCAGCAGCACCGCCACCAGATAGGCGAGCGTCGCATTGGCGCGGGTGAAGGCGATCACTGCGCGTTCTCCTGCAGCACATCGAGACGGCGGATGCTGGCGTCCTGCGGATCGCGGCTTTCCTGAACCCGACCGGCAATCGAAACAAATTGCCCGGCGCAGCCCTGCGCAGGAACGACGAACGAAACCGTCAGGAACTGAACCGTGCCCAGCTTGCCGCCAAGCGGCTGGATGAACAGGCTGCCTGCCGCCCCGGCGCAGCGCAAGCCGAGGCCCAGCGCACCCGGCGAGCCGCTGTCGGTGCGGTATTCAAGCCGCACCTTGTAGCGGCCAGGCACCAGCGTCAGAAGCTGTGAAGCGATGATCCCCGGCTCGCGCCCGTAATAGGCGACCGACAGCCCGCCGGTCGCCGCACGTTCGGCAACCCCGGTGGCATCTTCGGTCAAGGTCCAGTCAAACGGCGGATGCGCGGGCGCGCTCTTGAAGTCGGGATTGTTGATCAGCGTAGTCTTGCCCGGCGCAGCGCCCCAAAGATTGCGCGCTTCGCTGAACGCCTGAGCTGAAACCAGCAACGAGACGGCAATCTCGCGCACCTTTGGCTCGGCCAGCGCGGTGCGCGGCAGATGGGTGACGAGGTGCACCGACAAGGGCGCGGGCTTTGGCCCTTGCGCATAACCGATGAGAAACGGCCCGAACAATTCGGGATGCGGGGCAAGGCCGGCAAGCGCATCGTCGGCCTGGCGCTGGTTGGTGATCGCGGTGCCAAGCGCGGCCATCAGCTTGTCGGTTCCGCCATTGGTCAAGCGCGAGAGAACCGCGATTTCGCCAATCGCTTCCTGGATATTTCCCGCCCCGACGGCGTGGCGCAACAACAGCAAATGCGCCTCGCGGGCGCGGCCGTTGCGCCGCAGCGCCTCGCGCAGCAGAGCGGCATCGGCAGGCGTGCCTTGCGCGGCGGTCCCGCGAAAGCCCGCTGCGGCAGCGACAAAGAACGGCTCATAGGAAAGCGGCGCGCCCGCCAGTGCTGGCCCGGCCAGAGCATCGCTGTGGAGCGGCGGCAGGCCGCGCGCGTCAACCGGCAGTGCGCGGACAATGCCGATTTTGCCGGGGCCAATCACACCGATGCCGGGAATCGACGCCGCTTCAGGTGATTCGGCGATCCGGCCGAGATTGCCAAACAACACCAGCAGCAACAGCAAAGCGCCTGCCAGAACGGCACGCGTGCGCCCACCGCCATCACCTGTTTGATCATCAATCACACTCATCGCAGGCTACAAGCCCTTTTCCCGTCCCCCGCCACGCTCAATTTTCGTTCCCGGTAACGTCGAGCGCGCGCGTCGGGTCTGAACTGACTCGGCCGCCGACTCCGTCGGTGCCATAGTTGTACGAATAATAGCTATAGCCATAGCCAGCCCCGGTTGCGGTAACCTTGGTCAGGATGACGCCGATGATCTTGCTGCCCGATTCGGACAGGCGGCGGATCATTTCGGCGACGTTGCTGGTGCGCGACATGCGGCTTTCAACCACCAGCGCGGTAGCCTCTGCAGCAGAGCCGAGCAGCGGCGCGTCGGTCAGACCGAGCACCGGCGGGCCATCGATAACCACCATCTCATAAGTGCCGCGCGCTTCGGCGATTATCGCCGGCAAACGGTTCGAGCTGAGCAATTCCGCCGCCGAACCGACAAAGCGGCCAACCGGCAACAGCGCCAGGTTTTCAACCTGCGTCGATTCAACATAGTCGGCCAGCACTTCTTCGGTGCCCAGCAAATGCGCGAGGCCATAGCCGTCCGAACGGCTCGAAACAAAGGTTGGCTTGCGCAAGTCGGCGTCGATCAGCAGCACCTTGCTGCCAAGCCGCGCCATCGAACTGGCGATGGCATAGGCCGAGGTCGATTTGCCCTCGCCCGGCCGGGTCGAAGTGACCAGCAGGGTGTGCGGCGCGCCTTTGGGCTGCGAGAACTTGAGCGCGGTCCGGACCGAATAATAGGCTTCGGAAATATCCGATTTGCGGTCTGCCAAAGCCTCCATCATCGTGCGGTCTTCGGTGTCCATCGGCACCACCCCGAGCACGGGGATATGCAGCTTGTTGCGCACATCGGCGGGATCGATGATCGCATCGAACAACAGGTGCAGCGCGAAAGCGAGACCAACACCGGCGGCAAGCCCGAGCATCAGGCCAACCAGCGCATTGACGCTCAACTGCGGACGGAACGGGCCGCCCGGAGGTTCAGCCGGATCGACCAGAGAAACGTTGCTTTCGCCGATGCCGCCAGCCACGCCGATTTCCTTGTAGCGTTGCAGCAGCGCATCATAGAGCGCGCGGTTGGTGTCTGATTCGCGCTGCAGGATCGAATACTGGGTCGAACGCCCGCGTTCAGACTGCACCTCGCCCTTGGACTGGGAAACGCGCGCCGCAAGCTGGGCTTCGACCCGCGCCGCAGCATCAGCCTCACCCTTGAGTTCAGCGCGCTTGTTGCCGCTGGTGCGGCCGCGTTCCTTGGTGATGTTCGCGCTAACCGCGTTGAGCCGGGCGTTGAGTTCGAGCATGGCCGGATAATCGGGCTTGAAAATCTTGGCTTTTTCATCGTAATCGGCCTGCAGGCTGGCTTGCTGGGCAATCAGCAGTCCCATGTTGCTTGCCTGATCGCTGGCGAAATCGACCGAACTGTTGCGATAGGCCTGATCGGCGGCGATCCGCTTGACGCGCGCGGCATTGAGCGCCGAATTGAGCGCCGACAGATCCTCCTGCGCCAGCGTGCCGCCTTCGGTGGTCTTGCCATCAACGGTCAGCGACTGCGCGCGAAACACCCCCGAATTTATCGAATAGGCGTTGAGATTGCGTTCTGAATCTTCAAGCGCTTTCTTGTTCCGCGCCAGCTGGTCGGAGAGGAACTTGCGGGCGTAGGACGATGCATCATAGCGCCGCTCAAGGCTGCTGGCGATCGAGCTGTTGGCCAGGCCATTGGCGATTTTCGCCGCCATCACCGGGTTTTTGGCGGTCTGGCGGACCTGGAACAGCAGCGAGCCCTTGACCTGCTCGACTTCGGTATTGCCGATAACGATGGCGACCGCGCGCTTGGTGCGCTGTTCGCGGTTGCCAACCTCGCCGCCATAATCAGGCTGCGCGGCGAGATTGAGATCTTCGACGACCCGCTTGGCGAGGATCGCGCTGCGCAGCAGGCCGATCTGGGTGCCGAGCAATTCCTGGTTGCCGCTGCGCACCGGCTGGACGGTTCCACCAGCCGCGCCCTGGAGCATCTGGCTGGTCTGGTCGTTGAGTTCGAGCAACGCGGTCGCCTTGAACAGCGGGGTCATCAGCAGCGACGCGATAATCCCGAGAATCAGCCCAAGCGCGCCTGCGGCAAAGATCAGCCGGCGGCGATCAGACAAAATCTGCAGCAATTCGCCCAGCGCCAGCCCGCTCGCGGCGGGGGGCGTCTCAAGCGGGGTTACCTGCGCGGTGACGGGTGCGTTCATGTGAAAATCTAAACCTATTGCCAAATCGCCAGCGGCGATGTCTGCCCCAGTTAAACGTCTACAATGATCGGAAAATTGCGATCATCGGCAGCGCGGAAAGAATGTCGCGATAGATCGCGCGCGTCTTTGAGCTGTCAACCACGATGGTATCGCCAGGATAGACCTGCGGATCGACCATCTCGCCATGACGAATGGCGACAAGATCGAATGCGGCGGCCATGGTCTTGCCATCGCGCTTGCGAAAAATCCCGACCCGGCGGGGATTGGCTTCGTTGGTTACAACCCCCTTGGCCAGCGCAATCGCGCCGAGCAGCGTCGTGCGGTTTGGCAGCTGGTAGATCCCGGGTGAATTGACCCCGCCTTCGATCGTTACGTTGAGCTGGTTGGTATTCATCACCCGCACGGTGATATCGGGGTTGTTCAGATACCTGGCGCTATAGAGCCTTTCCAGACTGCGGCCGAATTCGCTGGCATTCTGATCACGAACGCTGACTTCGCCGACCAGCGGCAGTTTTACCAGACCGGCACCATCAACCTGATAATCGCCCGAAATTTCGGCGACCCGAAACACGGTGATGTGCACGACGTCGAGCGGGCCGAGCGGAATGTCATAGGCGGGATTGGTGACCAGCACATGATCGGGCTGGTCAAAACCGGGGGGATCATAGGCGAGGTTGCCGCCACGCTTTTCGCAGCCCGCAACAAGCAAAGCAGCCGCTACCAAGGCGCAGCGGATTGCCACGACCACGGCCCTGCCCAGCCCACCGTCGCTATTCGCTTGTCCCATTCGACCGATCAAGTTCAATCCTCCAGGCTGCCCCGCACATTGCAGGGCGCCGCATTCACCATAGTGGCTTGCGCTTCTAGGATAAGGGAAATTGTTTGGAAAGGGCCTAGAATCGCGCTCGGTCCGATAGCGCGCGCGGTTTCATTCCGGTTCAGCGCATACCCCTGCCGCGCCGAGCGCATCGAAATACAGCACATTGACCCGTTCCTGTGAAAATTCGGCGATCACCCGCGCGCGCGCAGCGGTAGCCATTTTTGCCCATTCGGCATCGCTGAGCGCGGCGGCGCGATGCAAGGCCCCGGCGAGGCTTGTCGCATCGCACGGGGCGCAGAGGAACCCGTTTTCCCCATCGCGGACGACATCGCGGCATCCCGGGACATCGGTGGTCACCATCGGCCGGGCCAGCGCCGAAGCCTCAAGCAGAATGCGCGAAAGCCCCTCGCGGTAGGAGGGCAGCACGACGAAATCAGCCGCCTCGATCATCGGACGGACATCGCTGGTGGCGGGAAGGTAGGTGACTATGCCCTCAGCCACCCAGCCTTCCACCTCGGCGCGCGAAATTGCCGTGCGGTTGTCCACCTCGAGCGGGCCGAGCAGGCTGAACTGCGCATCGGGCCAGCGCGCACGCAGGCTCCGCGCGGCCTCGGCATACTCGCGCACGCCTTTGTCGGCCACCACCCGCGCAACCATCAGGAACTGGCGCGGTGCCGGGCGCTTGTTTGACCGGGGTGCCCAGGCATCGGCATCGATCCCCGATCCGGGCAGCAACCGCGCCTGCTCCGCTCGCGCCATGCCCTCACCAACAAACAGCGCGCGGTCATCTTCGTTCTGGAAAAACACGCAGGCCGCGCGGGCAAAGGCAAAGCGATAGAGATGCCGCACCCCCCAGCCGAGCAGGCCGCCCGCAATGAACGCGGTGCCCAGTCCTGAAACATTGGGCAAGGCCGGAACCCGGCACAGCCGCGCAGCGATCGATCCATAAGTGTTTGGCTTGATCGTCCAACTGAGCCAGGCGGCGGGCCGGTGCTGGCGGATCAACCGGGTGAGCGCGGCGAAACTGCGCAGATCACGAAACGGCGACAGGCCCGCAGCGTCGATCGGCACCGGCGCGAACGAACAGCCAAGCGCGGCGAGCCTTGCCTCCATCGCCGCATCGGGCGGAGCCACCGCCATCACCCGGAACCCCCGCGCGATCAACGCTTCGATCAGCCCGGCGCGGAAGTTCACCAGATTCCACGCCTGATTGGCGCCGAGCATGATCAGGGGAGCCAGCGTAGCCATGGCCTAAAGGAATTGCAGGATCGATTGATAGGGCACCCAGTAGATCGCGTGGGTGCCGAAGCCCAGCCAGACGATTTGCACCGCCCCGGCAATTGCGATCATCGCCAGCCTGGTGAGCAGAACCATGCGCGGCGAGACGCTGAGCAGCCCCATGATGCGCCCGAAAGCGACGATCTGGATGATCGAGAAGAACAGCGCAATCCGGTCAACCGCGGTCGACGAGCTCGAAAGCCCCAGCGCAATCGAGGCGACGATATTGGCGAGCGCGATTGAGATCCAGATCCCGCGCGCGCGGTCAGAAACGGCGAAGCTCTTGAATTTTGCCAGAATCAGCAGCGACGGCAGCAGGCTCATCGCCAGACGTGCGGCGGCACCACTCGAATCGTATTCACTATCGAGGTAACCGTTCTCGAAATTGGTGAGCCGCGGGGCGAGGAAGATCATGAAGGCAATGGAAGCAACAATCGCGCCGGCCACCGCATAGCCTTTGTTTTTCCGCGCCAGCGACCAGGCAAAAGCGGGGTAAGCGAACACCGCGGTCGAGTGGAATCCTGCCGCCAGCACCATGTAGAGGATCGTGCGGCCCGGCCTTGCGCGGTCAAAATGGGCAATCGCCACCAACAGCAAGCCAATCGCTGCGCCCTGGCGGACATAGCCCATTCCAACCACGATCAGCGTATAAGGCACGGCAATCAGCGTTGCCAGCCACGGCTCGGGCAGTTTCGATGAAACCGCAATCACCCCCCAGACGAGGATCAGGCAGGCGACGCCATTGATCATGTAAATCCCCCCCCCGATCTGCAGCGATACCCAGGCCAGCAGTCCGAACAGCGGATCGGTATAGGTGAGAGCATCCCCCAGCCCGCCGTGGCTCATGTCATCAAGCATCGTCATATAGGTCGGCCAGTCACCGCCGATTTCATAACGCAGCGCGCCAATCAGCGTATAAGCGAGCGCAAAAGAGGCAAAGGCGAACGACTGGCCGACGCCGCGCACCACAACTGTCTGCCCGCCAGCCTGGCCGGCCCTTTGGCCCACCGGATAGGCGAGTGCCATAATCGCTGCGAATGCAAAGAGCAGCCAATAGACCGCCATAGATTATCCCTCTCGCAGAGCTGGTTTGCGGCGCTGGCTTGATCGGTGCCTTCGCGCGCCCTAGTAACGAGCGCAGTTGTTTGCTGCAATGTGAAGATTGCAGGCGCAAACTAAGTGCAGGAAACAAAAGCATGAGCCGTGTTGCCAAGGTCGTTGTGGTATCGCTGATCGCGCGGGCGGTGATGCTGATGATCATGGTGCCATCGGCGGGCGGCGACGGCCTCTATTACCTCGCCACCGGCGCGCATTTTGCCCAGACCGGCCACATCGACGATATGGTGCGCCCGCCGCTCTATCCGGTCTTCCTCGCGCTGCTGGCGCAGAGCACCACGGCGATCTTCATTGCCCAGTCGCTGCTGACCACCGCCTTCGCGCTGATCACACTGCGCCTGACCGGCAGCCTGACCAAGGCGTTGCTGATCGCCGCCTGCCCGTTCTTTGTCGCCTTTGACTATTCTGTGCTTGCCGAATGCCTGCTGATCTTCCTGCTCGGCACCGGCTGGCTGCTGCTCGATACAAACCGCCCGCTGCTCGCCGGGCTGTGCCTTGGCTGCGCGATCCTCACCCGCGACACGGTGCTGCTGCTGCCGCTTTTCGCGCTGCCGATCGGCTGGTTCATGGGGCGGGGGAAGCAATTCGTGCTGATGGCGGTGGCGGCCTATGCCGTGGTCCTGCCGTGGTGCCTGCACAACAAGGCGGCGTTCGGCCATTTTGCCGTGAGCGAAGGGCGGATGGGCTATAACCTGTGGGTCGGCACATGGGAGCATGACGGGGCCTGGAGCCTTGCGGGTTACGATCCGAAGCACGCCGCCTATCCGGCCAACGCCTTTCGCAGCCCGGCCGAGCGTGCCTTGGTGCAACGCAGCTGGGACACGCACGATGACGGCCTGGTCAAACAGGTGGCGCTAACCCGCATGCGCGAAGAGCCAGGCCAGACGCTGATCAACTGGGCGATCCGCTATCCGCGGTTGTGGCTGGGAACCCGGATGGACCTCCAGCCGATGCGCGCAGGCCGCGGCTCGCTGCTCTATACCGCACTCAAATCGATGTTCTGGGGGCTCAACCTGATCATGCTGGCGCTGGGGCTTGCGGCATTGGTCGCGCGGCGAAACTGGTATCTGGCGATTCCGGTGGTCTATACCGCGCTGCTGTACACCCCGTTCCACAATATCGAAACGCGCTTCACCCTGCCGGTGGTGCCGTTCCTGCTGTTCGCTGCGGCAGACTGGCTTGGTGGTTTGTATAACATGCACCGGCAATCGGCCCAGCTTGCATGAACCTTGTCGAGAGCAGGGCCTGACATGCGCGTGGTCCACGTCATCGAGAGTCTGGGGGTCGGCGGCGCCGAATCGGCGCTCGTCGCGCTGGCATCTGCGCAGGTGTGCGGCGGGGCAGAGGTCACCGTGGTCGCGCTCGAAACCGCGGCGACACTGGTGCCCGATCTCGAGCAGGCTGGCGTTCGCGTGGTGCTGCTCAGCGCAGCCCGCAGTGCCAATCCGCTGGCCAAGGCGGCGAACTTGCGCGCGGTGCTGCGTTCGGCGCGCCCCGATGTGGTCCACAGCCACTTGCTCCACGCCGATATTCTCGCCGGTGTCGCAGCGGGCGGCGCGGGGCGGGTGACCACGCTGCACAATATGATGTTCGACGCCCACCCGGCGCGAACGCTGGCCCAGCGCTTGCGCAAGGCCGCAATGGGGTGGATCCTGCGCTACCGGTTCGATGCGCATATCGCGGTTTCACGCGCGGTGGGCGAACATTACGCCGCGCATCTTGGGATCGCGCCGCCGGTGGTCATTCCCAATGCGGTGCGCCAGCCTGAAGCCGGATCGATTGACCGCGCGGCTCTCGCGCAGCAACTCGGGCTTGATCCTTCCGCACAATGGATCGTCAATCCGGCGCGGCTGGTGGTTGAAAAAGGCCAGCGCGCGCTGATCGCCGGGTTTATCGGCGCGATGACGGCAAATCCCGACCTGCAACTGGTGATCGCCGGGAAAGGTCCGCTTCATGACGAACTGCGCGAGGTGGCCGCCCCGGCAGGTGCGCGTATCGTCCTGACGGGCGAACTGCCGCCAGCCCGGCTCGGCGCGCTGATGCGCCATGCGCAGTTCGGCATCTTGCCATCACTGTCCGAAGGCGCGCCGGTGGCGCTGGTCGAAATGATGCTCGCAGGCCTGCCGATCATCGCCGCGTCGGTCGGCGGCATTCCGGAGCTGATCGCTGAGGGTACGACCGGGCTGCTGATCGAACCGGGCGATCCCGGTGCCATCACCGCGGCCATCACCCGCCTCGCCGGCGATTGCGCGCTTGCCAAAAAGTGCGGGGCCGCCGCAAGCGAACGCGCCCATAAAATCTACCGTTCGGATGAAATTGCCGCCGCCGTGGGCGCGGTTTACCAGCGCGCTATCGCTGCGCGCAGCGTGTAGCCTTTGCCCGGCGCTTCGCCTATGGCACCGGTTGAGCGCAGGCTAACAACCAGAGAACATCACGGAATTTCGTTAATGAGCAGCCCACCCCTATTCGTCACGCGCCCGGCACTGCCACCGCTTGCCGATTTCACCGCGGTGCTCGAGAAAATCTGGGAAAGCCGGGTGCTGACCAACGGTGGCCCCTATCACAAGCAGCTTG
This sequence comes from Novosphingobium sp., assembly GCA_031366845.1. Lineage (GTDB taxonomy): Bacteria > Pseudomonadota > Alphaproteobacteria > Sphingomonadales > Sphingomonadaceae > Novosphingobium. The sequence continues at coordinate 21,931 of JANLOZ010000023.1, forward strand.
AAGCCGATCTCGCCACCTATCTCGGCGTTCCCTTCGTCAGCCTGGTCAACAATGGCACGGTGGCGCTGCAACTGGCGCTGCTGGCGCTCGATATCAACGATGGCGAGGTGGTGACCACGCCCTATTCATTCGCCGCGACCAGCCACGCGATTGCCGTTGCCGGGGCCAGGCCGGTGTTCGCCGATATTGGCCAATCACATTTCAACCTCGATCCAGCGCTTGCAGAGGTGGCGATCACCCCGCAAACCCGCGCCATCATGCCGGTGCACTGCTATGGCCGCGCCTGTGACGTCGAGGCATTCGAGGCGATTGGCGAGCGCCACGGCATCCCGGTGATCTATGATGCCGCCCATGCCTTTGGCGTGACCCACGGCAACGGTTCGCTGCTCAACTATGGACGGCTCGCGGTGCTCAGTTTCCACGCCACCAAGGTGTTCAACACCTTTGAGGGCGGGGCGATTATCAGCCAGACTGCGCAAGACAAGGCGCGCGTCGATCTGCTGCGCAACTTTGGCATCGCCAGCGAAGACGAAATCCCCGAGATCGGCATCAACGGCAAGATGAGCGAGATCAACGCCGCGCTCGGCGTGCTGCAACTGGCCCGCGTTGACGGCGACATCGCCGCGCGCGCCGAAGTTGACCGCGCCTATCGTCAACACCTGCAGGGCCTGGCAGGAGTTATCGTGCCGGAATTGCCCGATGGCCGCGCCAATTATGGCTATTTCCCGGTGCTGATTGACGCGGCAGAATTTGGCCGCTCGCGCAACGAACTCTACGATGATCTCAAGCAGGCGGGCATAGTCGCGCGCAAGTATTTCTACCCCTTGCTCGCCAACCTCGCGGTCTATCGCGACTATGAAAGCGCCGCGCAGGCCAGGCTCCCGCGCGGCAATGCGGCGGCGCAGAATGTGCTGTGCCTGCCGATCTATCCCGGGCTCGCGCCCGAAGACATCGCGCGCATCTGCGCAGGTATCAGGGGCTGAGCGGCGATGGCCTTCCTCACACGCGCCGCGCTCGCCGCCATGGGTTTCACCAGCCTTGGTGAGGATGTGTGCATTTCGGACAAGGCCTCGATCTATGGCGCCGAACGCATCGAAATCGGATCGCATGTGCGGATTGATGATTTCTGCGTGATCTCGGCCGGGGCGGGCGGGATCAAGATCGGCAGCTATATCCACATCGCTCCGGCGGCCAACATTGTCGGCGCAGCGTCGATCACTTTCGATGATTTCAGCGGGCTTTCGGGTCGGGTTTCGGTCTATTCGAGCAGCGATGATTACAGCGGCGCAACCCTGACCAACCCCACAGTTCCCGATGCGTTCAAGTCGGTGCGGAGCCGTCCGGTGCATATCGGGCGGCACGTGATCGTTGGCTGCGGGGCGGTGATCCTGCCCGGCACCCATCTGCGTGAAGGCTGCGCGGTTAACGCGCTGTCGCTGGTTACGGGCCAATGGCCCCCCTTCACCATCGTTGGCGGGGTTCCCGCAAAGCGCCTGAAGGACCGCAAGCAGGATCTGCTCGAACTGGAACGCCAGTTTCTGGCAGGCCTGCAAGCCTGATCCATGAGGCTGCGCGCCGCCCAGTGGTCCATTTTCGAGCTTGGCCTGCGGCAAGGGCTGGGGCTGGTGGTTTCGATCGTGCTCGCGCGCATTCTTGGCCCTGCCGCCTTCGGCCTCGTCGCGCTGACGGCGTTTTTCTCGGCGCTCGGCACTTCGCTGGTGCAAACCGCTCTCGGCACGATCCTGATCCAGCAGCGCGGTTGCACGCGCGATCAGCAGAGCTCGCTGTTCTGGCTCAACCTGATCGCCAGCGCGGGGATTGCCCTGCTCATCGCCGCGATCAGCATTCCGGTCGCGCGGTTTTACCATCAGGATATGTTGGCGCTGCTGATGCCGCTCGCCGCCTTGCAGGTGCTGTTCGGCGCGATTGTCACGGTGCCGACTGCGCTGCTGACGCTGAAGCTCGATATCCGGCCGCTCGCGCTGATCGGCATCGCATCGTTCCTCGTATCGGGTGCTGCCGCCGTGGGCATGGCGCTGGCGGGCTGGGGGGTGTGGTCACTCGCGCTTCAGCCGATGCTTTATGCGCTGGTCAACGCAGGTCTGATCTGGTTCGCCAGCGATTGGCGCCCGCGCCTGCACATGGCGCTCACCGAAGTTACCCCGATGCTCAAATCAGGCTCGATGATCTCGGCCTCTTCAGCGCTGGAGATGGCTTATAGCCAGGGCTTCGCGCTGATCATCGGGCGGCAGTTCGGGGTGCAGCCACTCGGGCTTTATAACCGCGCGCAGGGTATCCAGCAGATCCCCGGCAACCTGATCAGCACGGTGATCAACCGCCTCGCGCTGCCGATCATGGCGCAGGCGGCGAGCGAAAAGGGCCGCCTGCGCGAAATATGCAAAAGCCTTAACACCGCTTCGGTGGCGATATCATTCCCGGC
>JANLOZ010000049.1:0-6827 GCA_031366845.1 Novosphingobium sp.
GTTCCTCGTCCTTGGGCTGTCGTTCGAGAACAAGGAGGTCAAATATGGCCCGTTCAACTACGGCTTCCTCGCAATTGGGGGCGAGCGGCGGCCGATCGTCTCGGCCTCGATGACGGCGCAGCGATCGGACATGCTGGTGACACGCGCCGATGTGAAATTCGAGGACGACCAAGGCAATGCCTACCACGCCCGGGGAACGACGATCGCCGCTGGCCCATGGTATAATTTCAATCCGTCGAGCGCCGCCTTCCAGACATTGATGCGGTGGGAATCGGGGACTCGCGTAGGCTACAGCCACATCGCCGACTTTACCGGGTTGAGTTATCTGTCCGAAGGCATGTCCGACAATTTCGCCAACGAATTGGACCATTGATCATGACAGCAACGATGAGGGCAGGCGCCGCGGATAGTCGGCGGCGACCGGACGCAGCGCTGATCGATGCGATCCGCGAGAAGTTCCCGGTCGAGCGCGAGATCGACAAGATACTGACGCGCAAGATGCATCGGCGCGCCGGGCTCTCGTTCCAGCTGCCGACCCTCGACGACCTCGTCACCGCGACGACGGCAATGATCGGTGCGCGCGTCGGATATCCGGTGACACTCGAGCGTGCCCGCTGGCTGTCGGGCGGCGCGTCCAAGCTCCAGGTCGCATTCGACCTTCAGTGGCGCGGCGACGACGCTGCGGCAGATGCTGTGACGCCGATGGTCATGCGGATGGAAACCGCCGCCTCGGTCACCGAGTCGAGCCGACGTCGCGAATTCGAAGTTCTGCAACTGGTCGACGGAATCATTCCAGCACCCAGGACCTATTGGGTCGACGCAGACGCCGATTTTCTGCCTTATCCCGGACTAATCTATGGGTTCGCCAACGGCGTCGCCAAGCCTTCGGGCGACTAGGCCAAGGTCACCGGGCTGGGCCAGAATTATGGACCTAAGTTGCGGGCGAAGCTTGTCCCGCAGTTCATCGGCATGCTTGCAACACTTCATCAGATTCCCGCCAGCCAGTTCGCGGCACTACCCAGCTTCGAAGTCCCGGTCGTCGGCAGCAACGCGTCGATTATCAAGCAGGTCAACACCGCGCGCCGCATCTGGGAAGAGGATCGCCTCGAGGAGGAGCCGGTCATGGAAATGGTCTATCGCTGGCTGGTCAAAAATGCGCCGCCGCTCGACCATGTGTCGGTCGTCCACGGCGATTATCGGAGCGGCAACTTTCTGTTTGATGAAGAGAGCGGCGCGATTACCGCTTGGCTCGACTGGGAGGGCGCGGTGCTCGGTGACCGTCATCAGGACCTCACTTACGTCACCATGCCGATCTTTCGCCACATTGCGGAGGACGGCCAGACCGTCTTGATGTCGGGCATGGGAACAGCGGAGGAGCTGTTCGATCGCTACGCTGCGGTATCGCATCTGGGCGTCGATCCCGAGCGCCTGCGCTATTTCGGCATCTTCAATCGCTATCTGGTCGCTGTCCTCCTTCTTGCCGCCTCAGCGCGCGCCGCACAGGTGGCCGGAACGCACCAGGATGTGTTGCTCAACCATGTCGCGGGGCTGGGCTATATCGCGCTCGACGACCTGCTCGACAGCTTCCGGAAGGTCGTCGCATGATCCAGTCCTTCGATACCCAGCTCCAGGTGTCGCTCCGCGCGCTTGGCGAAATCGTCGCTCCCGCACTCGCGGGCGCGGACAAGCATGTGATCGAACAGCTGCACCTGGTGATGGCCGCGCTGGGGTTCATGCAGGCGCGGCTGCAGTCGGAAGTAGGCTTCCAGCGCGCGGAACTCGAAGCGTATCTCGCGCTTGCGGAAGAGGTTGCCGCGAATTTCAGGAAGCATCGCGGGAGTGACTGCGCAACGCTGATCGACGCGGTGTCCGCAGGCCGCGCGGCGCTGGCCTGTGCCACATCGCAAGCCAGCCATTATCAGCACGCGACGCGTGCGTTGCGAGAGCTTGTGGCAGCACAGGTCACCGATTCGTCGAGCGAGGCGGAAGCCGCGGATCTGCAGGCGATGGTGCTTGCGCGCAGTGGCGCCATGATCGGCGATGCCCGGTTGTGGTGTCTGCCGCTCGGCTTCGAACTCGACCCCGCCGCGCTGCCGCGCCGCAACTGGCTGCCCGTAGTGTAATCGCTACGAGGCGACTGGCGCGAGGGTGGACGCTTTGGGCGGGCCTGAGAGCGTGTTCATCAGTGGCGTGAATATCGCGCGCGGCAATTGCTGGGCGCCGGCTTCATGCTCGGCGAGCGACGACCAGCGTTCGGTAAAGACATATTCGTCCGGGGCATCAAGATTGCGAAAAAGCTCGGCGCCTTCGAAGCCGGGTATCCCTTCCAGCGCCGCGGCCAAGACGCCGAGCGCCGCGAGAAAGGACTCGCTCGAGGAGTTTTCTACCTGGAGCGTATAATTGCGCAGAATCATCGCGCTGTCCTACTTCTAATTTATATTAATCATCAAAGTGGCACTGCAAAACGTTTGTTGCAACAGTTCACAATCACGTGCCTCATTTTCGGTTAGATAGGCGGTTTGAGCGGATCAACGATATTGTTGATAGTAAATGACAAATCTTATTCCAGACTGACCTATTTACCACCTGCCCCTAGCATATGTTTCGGCACCCGAACCTCTCAGTCAACAACCCTATTGACAGCATCAACACTACTGTTAAACGCTCTGTGTTGGAAGTCGAAGCGGGCGTCGCTCAGCATTCGGCCAATCCATCGCCACTTACGAAAATTGGTGATGGGATCAGGAGGGGTTGCTGATGACCAGAGTTCAAATCGGTGCTGCGTCGCTGGCGAGTTTGATCGCCATGATCCAGTCTGGTGCTGCGTTCGCGCAGGGCGCGCCGGCGGACCCGCCTGCGGGAGCCAAGTCACCGGCATCAGAAGAAATCGTCGTGACGGCGCAGCGCCGGACGGGTACTCTGGAACGGACTCCAGTGGCGATTTCCGTGCTGACTGGCGACACGCTGGCGAGGCGGGCAATCGTCACCGAGTCGGACTTACAGATCGCGTCGCCTGGTCTGACCGTCCGCGCGGGTCAGAACTCAAACCAACTCAACTATGCGTTGCGGGGCCAGTCACTGGATGCGTTCAGCGACACTCGCCCAGGTGTCCTGCCTTACTTCGACGAAATTCAGCTTGACGGTGTAGGCGGCGGCTCTTCCGCCTTCTACGACTTGCAGTCCGTGCAAATACTGAAGGGCCCCCAAGGCACATTGTTCGGGCGCAATTCAACCGGCGGTGCTGTGCTGTTTACCTCGGTTCGCCCTTCCGACACATTTGGTGGCTACATCAGCGGCCGCTTGGGCAATTACAATTTGCGCCAGATTGAAGGCGCGATCAACGCCCCCATCGTGGGCGACAAGGTCATGGCTCGGGTGGCGGGTTTCTATGAGAAGCGCGACGGCTATCAAAGAAATCTGTTTCAGAACAACCGGGCCGGCAATGTCGATCGCTATGGCTTGCGCGGTAGCCTGACGGTCAACTTCACCAACCAGATCAAGGACGAACTGGTGGTCGATTACCTGCATTCGGGTGGCAACAGCCTTAGCGGACTAATCAATAGCCTGGATCCGTCAGGGGCTGTTCCGTTGATTTTGCTGACTAATTTCGGAAATCAGCCGCAATATAATTTTCTGATCAATGCTTTCACCGGCGGTGCAGCAGGATGCAATTCAACGACCAACAACTGCGCTGCGGCTTTCGCCGCCGCCAATCCCAAGCTCGATCCGGGCGGCGTCGCTTCGTACCTAAAGACGCAGAATGCGCGTGGCCCGTACGTGATCGAGACCGACGGCGAAAACAAGTATAAGGGGCGCAACCTGATTCTTTCGAACATTACGACGTTCGAACTTGCGCCCGACACCAAGCTCCGCAACATTTTCGGCTATACGAACATTGAAGCCGACAGCTCGGGCGACATCGATGGCACCGCCTTCGGAATCGATGACAATGGGCCCAATGGCGGCAAGAACGACAAAACAAAGCAATATTCTGAAGAGTTGCAACTGGGCGGAAAGACGCTCGATGGAAAGCTCAATTATGTCGTTGGTGGATTTTACTCGCATGAAACCAATGTCGACTTGACTACCAGCTTGCTGCTGCAGTTCCCGCCGCTCACCTCGACGACGCGTTACCACAAACTCACCACCCGGGACATGTATGCGGGTTATGGGCAGGGCACCTTTGATTTGAGTAGTGCCACTGGCATACAGGGTCTGAGTGCGACGCTCGGCGCACGCTATACGCACGAGAAGATCAAATTCGACGTGTTGCCAGACGACACGGCTTTCCAAGCACCGCCGGCACAGAAGGCGACCTTCAACTTCAACCAGAAGAAATCCTACAGCAACGTAAGTTGGACACTGGGTCTTGAGGACCAGGTCAACTCCAACCTTCTGATCTATGTCGCGTCTCGCCGCAGCTACAAGAATGGCGGTTATAACGGAATTCAGGATCCCGTCCCGGGCCCCGGCTCGACGGGGGGCGATGGCTATGGCCAGGAAACGCTGACAGACGCCGAGCTCGGCCTAAAGTACCACGGTCGGGTTGGCGACATGCCGACTCAGCTCAACCTTGCCGTGTATCAGGACTGGATCAAGCAGGGGCAGCGCGTTGCTTACGTGCTGCTTGGGTCGACCCCGGCTGCCGTCACCGTTAACGTGCCGAAGTCGAAAGTTTCCGGTTTCGAGCTGGACGGGACGATCCGCCCGGCGAAGTGGATTTCGATGGGCGGTTCGCTGAATTATACCAATGGGCGGTTCACCGACGGGCGGGTGTCGATCAACGGCAATCCGGTGCTGTTCGCAACCTATCCTGACACGCCCAAATGGTCAGGCAGTGTTTTTGCTGAAGTGCAGGCGCCGATCCATGGCTCCGTCGTGGCCAGCCTGCGGGGCGATGTCTATTCACAGTCCTCCTTCTACTTCTCATCGACCGCGAACAACAACACCGGTGCTCGCATCAATGGTTATACTCTTGCCAATTTCCGGCTCGGCGTAGAAGACAGCAAGACCGGATGGTCTCTCGCGGCAAACCTCAAGAACGCCTTCAATCGAGTTTACTATGTAGGCGGTATTGCTACGGGAGAGTTGTTCCAGTTTAACACCGTGGTACCGGGTGCACCACGGACGTTCCTGATGGAGGCACGTTTCAAATTTTGATTTGCTTTCAAGCGACGGGCTGATCGATGAAGAACGTCAATGCTGGGTGACCAAGTGGCCACCCAGCAGGAGCGGATGCGATGGCCTTTACCCTCATCAATATAGAGTTTTTAGGTTCATCTCCCGCTCGAGGACGATCATGGCACTCAAACTCATCAATGCCGGTCCCAGCCCGTTCGGTCGTAAGGTCGCCATCGCGCTTCTGGAAAAAGGTCTCGAATTCGACGTCCAAATGGATACGCCTTGGGCGGCAGGAACGGTGACGCCGCAACACAATCCGCTCGAGCAATTACCCATCCTCATTGCTGGCGACGATACGCTGTTCGACTCGGCCTACATCGTGGAGTGGATCGAGACACGTTATCCGACGCCGCCACTCCTGCCCGCCGATCCCGACGCCCGGTTGGCGACGCGCAAGCGCCAGATGCTCGGTGAGCGGCTTATGGAGATCGCACAGGCGCTGATCATGGAGATGCACCGGCCCCAGCCGAGCATCGACTGGATCGAACGCCAGACGCGCAAGATCGACGGCGGGCTGGCTGCGCTCGACCAGCTTTATGAGCGCCGCGGAATTGCCAGCGAGACGATCGACCTTGGCGACATCGCGGTGGCAACAACGGTGCTGGTCTTCGAGCATGCAGTGACGGCGGGCTACAGCCCGGAGATCGCCGCGATGCGCTGGCGCGGGCGTTTTCCCGCGCTGACCAGATTCGTCGAGAGCATCGAGCAGCGTCCCTCCTTCGTCGCCACTCTGCCGCAGGAAATGGCGCTCGATCTCGCTGCGACGGTGGGCTGAAAAAACAGGGAAGAAGGCGGCCAGGGTCGCTTAACGAGGAGAAGATGATGTCGACCAAACTTCGTTACGGCGCCTTTTGCGGCCCGCACCATGCGCTCAATGAAAATCCGACGCTGTGCCTGCAGCGCGATCTCGAGCTTGCCGAGCATCTCGAATATCTCGGCTTCGACGAGCTATGGTACGGCGAGCATCACTCCGCCGGGTGGGAGCTGATCGCCAGCCCAGAAGTGATGATCGCCGCCGCTGCCGAGCGCACCAGCCGCATCAAGCTGGGCTCGGCCGTAAGCTCGGTCCCCTATCACCAGCCGCTGATGCTGGCAGAACGGTTCAGCCAGCTCGATCATATGACGCGCGGCCGGGTGATGCTCGGGATGGGGCCGGGGTCGCTCGCTTCCGATGCCAAAATGATGGGCATCGAGGTGTCCAAGCAGCGCGACATGATGGACCAGGCGATCGACGTCATCGTCCGGCTGATGCGCGGCGAGACCGTTACCGCCAAGACCAACTGGTTCACGCTCGACAAGGCGCGGATCCAGATGACGCCTTATTCGCGGCCGAGCATCGAAATGATTGCCGCCAGCACCATTTCGCCGACCGGCGCGCGCGCTAGCGGCCGCAACGGCATCGGGATGCTGTCGTTCGGTGCGACCTCGAGCGGGGCGTTCGACGCGCTCGCCGCCAACTGGGGGATTTGCGAAGATATTGCGCGTGATCACGGCAAGACCGTCGACCGTGCCAACTGGCGGCTGGTCGCGCCGATGCACAACGCGGAGACGCGCGAGCAGGCGCGCGCCGAGGTCAAGCATGGCATCGAAGGCTGGGCCGACTATCTGCGCAATGTCGCGGCGCTGCCGATCGTCCCGGGTGGCGG
>JANLOZ010000063.1:0-4012 GCA_031366845.1 Novosphingobium sp.
CTAAGCGGCAGGTGTGGTAACCCGGTTGAATCGTCTTTCCGGCGCTTGACCTACACGGGATGGCGGGGATGACTTCTTAAGCCCCCCTCTTCAGGGGAGGGGTTGGGGTGGGGTCTCTCCGCTGGACGCAAGCTTCCACCAAGAACTCAAACCCCACCCCGCTGCGACTAGGCAGCAAGCTGCCAAGTCTCGCCGCCCCTCCCCTGAAGGGTTGGAGCTTAGGTCGAGTAAACCCATTACCCACTTCGTCATCCGGAACTTGTTTGACCAGGCTCAGGATGACGAGGGCTATTTGAATTGCGTGCTCAGGCCCTAATTCCCATCAGGCGGCACAGGCGGCGGTTGCTGCCCACCACTACCGCTGCGCACCCGCACCTGCTGCCTGCCCATCACCGAATCGAGAATATCCTGATTGGCGGCGGGCGGAACATCGCGCTGGCGCTGGTCTGGTTCGGCGTTGGGATCACGCTGCCTCTGCCCCGGCGGGGTGCGGGTCGGGTCGATCAGGTTGCCTTGCTCATCAACATAGTAATAGTCTGATGGGTTCGCCTGAATCGCCTCATCATCGGGCTCGAGCTGCCAGGCTGGCAATTTGAGCTGGGTATCGAACTTTTCAATCGGTCGTTTGGCCACCGCCACCTTCATATAGGCGGCAAAGGCGCGCGCCGGCGCGGTGCCGCCTTGCAGCCCCGGCACCGGCTTGGCATCATCGCGGCCCATCCACACGCCGGTAGTGATCCCGCTCGAAAAGCCGAGGAACCAGCCGTCCTTGTTCGATGTGGTGGTGCCGGTCTTGCCCGCGACCGGGCGGCCGATCTGCGCCGCCTTGCCCGTGCCGATGCTCACTGCCGTCTGCAACAGATCGGTGATCCCGGCGGCAACATATTGCGGCACCAGCGCCTGCGGTTGCTTCTGCGGGTGCTGATAGAGCACCGTGCCGCTTGTCGTAACGACCTTGGTGATGCCGTAAGGTTCAATCGACGTTCCCCGCGCCGAAACCGCGGCAAAGGCGCGGGTCATGTCGATCAGCCGCACGTCGGACGATCCCAGCACCATCGAAGGATTGGTGTTCACCGGCGTGGTGATGCCAAACCGCCGCGCCATCGATGCCACTGCGCCGAAGCCGACCTCGTTGCCAAGCTGCGCCGCAACGGTGTTCTTCGAATAGGCAAAAGCGGTGCGGACATCGATCTTGCCCGCATAGGTGCCGCCGGAATTGCGCGGGCTCCAGCCGTCTATCGTCACCGGCTCATCGGTTACGGTGTCATCGGGTTTATACCCTGCCTCGAGCGCGGCAAGATAGACGAACAGCTTGAACGCCGATCCCGGCTGACGCACCGCGAGCGTTGCGCGGTTATAGTTTGACGTCACATAATCAGTGCCGCCGACCATTGCCAGAATGGCGCCGTCACGGTCCATCGAAACCAGCGCGCCCTGTGAATCCTTGGGGGCATTGGCCTTTATCGATGCCGCTGCGGTTTGCTGCATATTGACGTTGAGCGTGGTCCAGACCTCGATCGGTTCCTGGTTTTCCGGCACCAGCAGATCAAGCTGCGGTAGCGCCCAATCGGTGAAGTAGCGCACCGAATTGGTCCCGCCTTCAGGAGCGAAGTTGATCGAATTGAGGTCCGCCGCGACTTGTTCAGAAACCGATATCGCACCGGCATCAACCATGGTCTGCAAAACCACCTGCGCGCGGCTTACCGCCGCTTTCTTGTCTGCCGTTGGCGCATAGTGCGATGGGGCCTTTACCAGCCCGGCGATAATTGCCGATTCGGTGAGGTTCAGCTCGCTTGCCGGGTGCCCGAAGAATTTACGGCTCGCAGCATCAACCCCATAGGCCCCGCCGCCGAAATAGACCTTGTTGAGATAAAGTTCGAGGATCTGCGGCTTGGAAAATTTCCATTCCAGCGCCATCGAATAGATCATCTCGTTGAACTTGCGGGTGATCGTGCGGCTGTTGTTGAGAAACAGGTTGCGCGCCAATTGCTGGGTGATGGTTGACGTCGCCCGCAGCCCCTTGCGGTTGGTCACCGCCCGATAGCCTGCGCGCACAAGCCCCAGCGGATCGATGCCGATGTGCGAGCGAAAGCGCCGGTCCTCAACCGAGATCATCGCATCCTGCATGACCTTGGGCACCTGGGTGATCGGCACCCACCGGCCATAGCTTGGCCCCATGTTGAACAGCTCGGTGCCGTCGGCTGCGCGCACCTCGATCATCTGACCTTGCTGGGTGGCCTTGAGTTCTTCGTAACCCGGCAGACTGCGCGCGGTAACGCCAACCGCAGCCCCCAGGAACAGCAGCACCAGCAACCCCAAGCCGATGCACCAGATCACGAACCGTTTGAAACGGCTTCGCGGCGGATTCTCGTCCGAACGCCGCGGCGGCGGGGGCGGAGCTGGCGCGGAGGATCCCGATGATGCCAACCGGCGCCGCATGGCGTTTTGTGCCATTGTGCTGACTCAACCCCTCTCAACCAAGCCGCGCGAAGATCGCGATCCGCCTACCGTAAACTTACGCGCGTGATACTAAGCCAATTGGAACGCAGCGTTAATGGAATTGTTCGTCTGCGCTATTCCTTCGGTTCAAACGCCAGCGAAGCGCTGTTGATGCAATAGCGCAGCCCCTCTGGCCCGGGACCATCAGGGAACACATGGCCAAGGTGGCCTTCACACTTGGTGCAGCGCACTTCGGTGCGGGTCATGCCGTGCGTGGAATCGCGGATTTCGGTAACCGAAGCGCCATCAACCGGCGCGGTGTAGCTCGGCCAGCCCGAGCCCGAATTGAACTTCTCGGCCGAATCAAACAACGGCTCGCCGCAACCAGCGCAACGATACATGCCTTGCTGCTTGTTGCCTTCATATTTGCCGGTGAAGGCGCGTTCGGTGCCGCTTTCGCGCAGCACATGGTACTGTTCAGGCGTCAAGCGCTCGCGCCATTCTGCATCGGTAAGATTGATCGTGTCAGTCATCGGTTGCTCCATTGCTGATGGGCGAAATATGGTAACGCCCGCCCGGTTCCGCAAGTTACCTAGAGCTTGGAAAACAGGGCGAGCATCCGGTCAAATGCACGGTCGGCCTCAGCTTTGTCATAGGTCGGCGAATCGAGCACGGTCCAGCCGTGATCGGCGTTGTAAACCTCAACCTCAGCAGGGCGTTTGGCGGCTTTGGCGGCGGCCTTGAGTGCGTCCTTGTCGCCGGGCGCCTTGGCATCATCATTGCGCGCAATGGCAAAGAGGAAGCTGGCCCCGGTCTTGGCGATCAGCTTGTCAGGGCTGTCTGTCGCCGGGCCGACCAGCCCGCCGCCGTGCAGCGATGCAGCGGCACCGACGCGCCCCGGCACGGCGGCTGCGGCGCGAACGGTGTAGGAGCCGGTCATGCAGTGGCCATAGTTGCCGATCTTGCGCTTGCTATCGACCCATTTCTGCGCATCAAGCCAGGCGACAAAGGCCTTGCTGTCGCTCGCGGTGGTTGCGGGGTTTACCTGCGCGATCAGCGGCTTGAGCCTGGCCATGCCCTCTGGTGTGCGGAACTGCGCAAAGCTCTCGAGCACCGGTGCCTTGCCGCCGCGATAGTAATGGTTGACCGCGAGCACCGCAAAGCCATGCCCCGCCAGCCGCCGCGCCATTTCCTTGAAGGCATCGCGAAGCCCGCCGATGTCTGGCCACAGGATCACGCCGGGATGCTTGCCCTTGGCTGGGCGGACGAAAAACGCATCGGCCACGCCATCGGGGGTGGTCACTGAAACCATCGCTTCGCGCAAAGCGTCCGATGTTGTCGCCAGAACCGATGTCGCCGAGCCCGCCGCCATCACCGCGCCCGCACCGATCAGCCCGAATTGCCGCCGCGAAAGGGCTGCTTGCTCGGCAATCAGCGTGAAATCATCGCACATGGTCCTGGGCCTCCCTGGAAGTGGAATGCGGCGAGGATAGTCGCGCTCCCCGGCAATTGCTAGAAGCTGCGGATGGAAGATCCCGATGACATTCGCGCCTGGCAACGCCTGGCTCCCGCG
>JANLOZ010000069.1:0-2822 GCA_031366845.1 Novosphingobium sp.
CCGATCCGATAGAACCCCGCCACACGGTCAAGCGCCAGTTTTAGCACGAGCTTGCCGCTCCGCACCGGCCATTCGAGTGCCTTTTCCGCGTGCGGCAGCGTTTCGCCCGCGCAGACAACCCGCCACAGCACGTCGCAAAGCCCCGGCCCAGCGGCGATCACTGCGCCATCAAAGCGCTGCTTTGCGGCCATCTGGCGCTCGGTGGGGGACAGGCCTTGCTCGCGCCCGCCTTGCACGCGGACTGCACTCCAGCGCATCGTCACGCAAGGGGAGAGCTGCGCGCGTTCCCAGTCGGCGCGGAGTTGTTCCCCGGCGGCGAACTGGTGATCGGACAGATGCCCGCGCGCATGGAGCCAGGTCAGCGGGCTTTCGGCAAGGTTGACCACAGCGCTGCGCTGCCCCTTTTTCGGGGGGGCGCGGCCCGGTCCTTCGCTGGTCAGTTCGCGTGACACGAGTTGGCGCTGCATTGGTTTTCCCCTTCAATCTGCTCGACTGCACGTTGCGATTTTTGCTTGCCAAATATGTTGGGTTGTAGGAAAGTGAAAAACCTATCTGGTTAAAGGTACGAAAAAATGATCAACCGCATCCGGGATATCCGCCGCGAAAAAGGGCTGACCTTGCTCGATGTTGCTGAGCGTTGTTCACCCGCCACCACCGCGCAAACGATTGGTCGGCTCGAAACCGGGATGCGCAATCTTTCGCTGATCTGGATGAACCGCATCGCGGCGGCGCTAGGGGTCGAGCCTGAATTGCTGGTGCGCGGTGAGCAGTCCGATCAGCCGCAGCTGGTCGCGCGGTTGACCGAGGCGGGGGCCGAAGCGCTCACCGCGCCGCGCGATGTGGTGCTTCCCACTGCGCTTGGCGGCAATGGCACGCTCATGGCCATGACCGTCGAGGCCGGTGCAGGCGAGTTTCGCGCCGGGGATCAGGTGTGGTTCCGGCAGGTGCCCGATGGCGAATGGAGCCGCCACGTCAACCGCGATGTCCTCGTGCCCCGCTCGGGCGGCCGATTTGCCTTCGGGCGAATGATCGACCGGGATGGCAGCCGCGTGGCGATCTTTCCGCCCGGCGCGGGCCAGCGGCAGATGGTGATCGACAGCGCCGCCTGGCTGGCATCGGCAGAAATGCTGGTGCGCAAGCTGTGAGCCTGCGCGTTCTATCGCTTTCCACGCTGTTCCCCAATCCGGCGCGCCCGGCGTTCGGGCGGTTTGTTGCCAATCAGATGGCGGCGCTGGCGAGCCGCGATGACATTGACCTGACGATGATTGCGCCGACTGGCATTGCCCCCTGGCCGCTATCGATGCGCGAACCCTATGCCAGCCTGCGCACGGTGCCTGCGCTGAGCAACTGGCAGGGCATCACCGTCCACCACCCGCGTTTTCGCGTAGTTCCGGGTCTGGCTGACAGCAATCCGGAGCGATTGGCCAAGGCGATCCTGCCGCTGGTTCGGCGACTGCATGCTGCGCAAGCGTTCGAGCTTATCGATGCGCAGTTTTTCTTCCCCGATGGACCAGCCGCCGCGATTGTCGCGCGGGAACTGGGCCTGCCGCTGTCAATCAAGGCGCGCGGATCAGACATCCATTTATGGGGAGGCCGCCCCGCTGCCCTCGCGCAGATCATCACGGCGGCAAATCAGGCAGCAGGAATGCTCTCGGTGTCCGAGGCCCTGAAGCGCGACATGGTGGCCTTGGGCATGGCAGCGGAAAAAATCACCGTCCACTACACCGGGCTCGATCATTCGCGGTTCCGACCCACCCCCCGCGCTGAGGCACGCGCCGCGCTTGGTCTTGACGATGCAGCATTGTTTGTCTGCCCTGGTGCATTGATCGCGATCAAGGGGCAGGCCTTGGCTATCGAGGCGCTGGCGGCAATTCCCGCCGCGCGGCTGGCGCTTGCCGGATGCGGACCTGACGAACCGGCGCTGAGGGCTCTGGCTGCGCGCCTCGGGCTGGCGGAACGTGTATTGTTCCTCGGCCAGATCGACCATGCAAAGCTCGTGCAGTGGCTTTGTTCTGCCGATGCCATGGTCCTGCCATCGACGCGCGAGGGGCTGGCAAATGTGTGGATCGAAGCGCTCGCCTGCGGCACGCCTTTGGTGATCCCCGACATCGGCGGCGCGCGTGAAATTGTGCGGGATTCGAGCGCCGGGCGGATCGCCGACCGCACGCCCCAGGCCATTGCCGCCGCGCTGACAGACCTGCTGGCCAATCCGCCGCAACAGGCCGATGTTGCCCGCAATGCCGAACGCTTCAGCTGGGAGGAAAACGCCGCAGGGCTTTCCGCGCATTTCCACCGGATTGCGGAGCGCTATAGCGGAGATTGAGAAACGTGAATCACTTTACCCCGACTCCGACCATCCTGAGCTTGTCGAAGGACTGTCCTTTACTCCGTGCGTTGCGCGCAACCGCTTGAAGAAAAAGCAGACCTTCGACAAGCTCAGGATGGTCGGGTTTATTTCAGATTTTGGGCGGTTCGCTCTAATTCGGGATGATATCAAGTTAAATCACCTCGTCATTGCGAGCGTAGCGGGCCCAATCCAGAGCGTCACGCGCTGGACTCTGGATTGCTTCGTCACTGCGTTCCTCGCAATGACGATTCAAGGTAATCTCACCCAGCTCTAACCCTGCTCGCGCGCCAGCTTTTCCTGCCGGTCCATCGCAGTTTCGGTGGGCACAAAGCTCGATGATGTGACCTTGAGCCAGATCAGGATCGGCGCCGCCATATAGATCGAACTGTAAGTGCCGACGAAGATGCCGAGCGTGATCGCGGCGGTAAATCCGAAGATCACCCCCGGCCCCAAAATCAGCAATGCCACCAGCGTG
>JANLOZ010000154.1:0-20461 GCA_031366845.1 Novosphingobium sp.
CTGGTCGGCTGTTTCCTGTCGATGATCGCCAACCAGATCTCGGTCGATTACCTCAAGACCGAAGATTTCGCCCGGCGGCCCTTGGCCTGGCTTGACATGATCAGCCGCAATCCGGGCAATTCGTGCTCGTACTCGCCAACATTCGGCTATGATATCTGCGCGCGGCGCATCTCCAGCCAGAGCCATGTTGCCGAACGCTTTGACCTTTCACGCTGGCGGATTGCCGGCAACGGCGCGGATATGATCCGGCCCGATGTGATGCAGGGCTTCGTCAACGCCTTTGCGGAAGCAGGCTTCAGGGCCAGCGCATTCATGCCAAGCTACGGCCTTGCCGAAGCGACGCTCGCGGTCACCATCATGCCGCCGGGCGAAGGTATCCGGGTCGAACTGGTCGAGGAAGAGCGTCTTTCGGGCACCCCGCGCAATCTCAACCGCCCGGCGCGCTACCGCGCTATCGTCAATTGCGGCAAAGCTGTGCGCGACATGGACCTTGAAATTCGCGGCGAAACCGGCACCGCCCTGGCTGATCACCACATCGGCAAGGTCTGGTGCCGCGGGCCATCGGTGATGCACTCGTATTTCCGCGATCCTGAAGCGACTGCCGAATGCCTGGTCCCAAGTGAAGATGGCAAGGGGGCCTGGCTCGATACCGGCGACATGGGCTATATGGTCGATGGTTATCTGTTCATCGTCGGACGCGCGAAGGACATGATCATCATCAACGGCAAAAACCACTGGCCGCAGGATATCGAATGGGCGGTTGAACAGCTGCCCGGCTTCAACCACGGTGACATCGCCGCCTTCTCGATGGAAACCGATGGCGGCGAGGAAGTACCCGCAGTGCTGGTCCACTGCCGTGTTTCCGATCCAGAGGAACGGGTGCGCCTGCACACCCAGATCCGCGACAAGGTGCGTTCAATCACCGGCATGAACTGCGTTGTCGAACTGGTCCCGCCACGGACCCTGCCACGGACAAGTTCGGGCAAATTGAGCCGGGCGAAGGCGAAGAAACTCTATTTGTCGGGTGAGATCGAGCCGTTCAAATTGCTTCAGGCGGCTTGAGTCTCAGCCTATCTGCGCGAGCAGCAGCCCGCCTATCGCCGCCGCTGCCAGTACGCGCATCACGCCCCAGCGCAGGCCGAATAGCAGCAGAGCGGCGATTGCCGCGAGGATCCCCGCGCGCCAATCAAAACTGGCGGGATCGGGCAGGGCCAGCCGCAGCGGGCCAGCCGCAACGATTGCTCCACGCTTGAACAGGACATGCAGCGCGAACCACAGCGACAGGTTGGCGATCACGCCGACGACCGCTGCGGTTATCGCGGCCAGCGCGCCCTTCAACCGCTGCGCACCCGCCATCCGCTCCATCCACGGCGCGAGCGCGAAGATCCACATGAAGCACGGGACAAAGGTAACCCAGGTGGTAAGCGCAGCACCGACTATTCCGGCGATCATTGGCGAAAACGGCAGCGGCGCGCGGGCGGCGGCGAGATAGCCGACAAACTGCGTGACCATGATCAGCGGGCCGGGGGTTGTTTCTGCCAGGCCCAGCCCGTCGGCCATTTCGCCAGCGCCCAGCCAGCCGTAACCCTGCACCGCCTGCTGCGCCATATAGGCCAGCACCGCATAGGCGCCGCCGAATGTCACCACCGCCAGTTTGGAGAAAAACAGGCCGATCTGCCACAGCACATGGCCGCGCCCCAGCGTCAGCAAGATCGCCAGCAGCGGCGCTGCCCACAGCGCGCCGCCCAAGGCCAGGGCGCTGAAGCTTGTCCGCCACGGCCTTGGCGCAAATGCTGCAGGCGGCCCGCCAGCCGGATTTAGGGCCGGTTTGAGCGCCAGCCAGTCTGCCCGCCACGCCGCAGCCAGCGCGCCAGCCAGGCCGGCGCTCAGCACAACCAGCGGGAATGGCAGCGAAAGCAGCGACAGCGCGATAAAGGCAATCACCGCCAGCACCCGCTTGAACCGGGTATCGAGCGCGCGGCCCGCGACGCGCAGCAATGCCTGAACTACAATCCCCAGCACCGCCGCCTTGATCCCCAGGAACAGCGCGGCGAACCAGCCGAGCTGCCCGGCTGCCGCATAGACCATCGACAGCAGCAACATCACGCCTGAGCCGGGCAGAACAAAGAGAATGCCTGCCGCCAGCCCGCCTTTGATCCCGTGCAACTTCCAGCCGATCCACGTCGCCAGTTGCTGTGCTTCGGGGCCGGGGAGCAAATGGCACAGGTTGAGCGCCTGCAAGTACTGTTGCTCATCGATCCAGCCGCGCTGCTCGACGATTTCACGATGCATCAGCGCAATCTGCCCGGCCGGTCCGCCAAAACTCAGGCAGCCGATCCGCGCCGAAAGCCGGACCAGTTCGGCAAATGAAGGCGGCGTTCCGGGCTGCATCGGCGCAGCCTAACCTGCTTGGCAAACACTGCCCACCAGTGATTTGCAGCTTTGGCTCGAACCTTCAGGCAAACAAGTGGGATTCAATTGCAGTTTATGCAAAGGTAGCGCGCCGCTTGCCGCCACCGTGTCTTATATCTATAATACAGCTTGACTGCCGCCGCAATGCCCCCATCTTGGCAGCTGAACATTCGGGAAGACCACGACCATGGCCACCACGCCAACCGCGACAATTACTGAAGAGCCTGCCATCACCCTCACCGCGCCCGATCCGGTGCCCGTGGTCAGCGCCGCGCAGGCCTCCGGGCTGGTTCCGGTGGCGGAAGCGAACAAGGCCAAGCTCACAGCGAAGGTCGATGCGTTTATCGCCGATCTGGTGGCGCAGGATGCCGCCAGCCCTGAATTTGGCAAGCGCGTCGATCAGCTCACCGCGATGGGACGCAAGGAGATTGCCACGGCGGCGGGCATGTCGAACCGCTTCCTTGATCGCCCGGTGCGGGCAATGGACAAGGATTCAGGGGTCGGCGCGAACTTGTCCGAGCTGCGCAAGACGGTCGAAAGCCTTGATCCCGGCCGCAATGGCCAGCTGTCAAAGCGCCGCAAGATCCTCGGGATTATCCCGTTCGGCAACCCGGTGAAGCGCTACTTCCAGTCGTACCAATCGGCACAGGGGCACATCCAGTCGATCCTCGGCCACCTCGGCTCGGGCAAGGACGAGCTGCTGATGGACAATGCGGCGATTGATGTTGAGCGGACCAAGCTGTGGGAGGCGATGGGCAATCTCGAACAGATGATCCTGATCGCCAAGACGCTCGACCAGCGGCTCGAGGAAACCGCCGCTGACCTCGATCACAGCGAACCCGCCAAGGCCAAGGCTATCCGCGAGACCGCGCTGTTCTATACCCGCCAGCGCGCGCAGGATCTGCTCACCCAGATGGCGGTGACGGTGCAGGGCTATCTCGCGCTCGATCTGGTCAAGAAGAACAATGTCGAGCTGGTCAAAGGCGTTGATCGCGCCAGCACCACCACCGTCGGCGCGCTGCGCACTGCGGTTACCGTGGCGCAGGCGATGACCAACCAGCGGCTGGTGCTGCAGCAGATCACCGCGCTCAACCAGACCACCGCCGGGATCATCGATTCGACCGGCGCGCTGCTCAAAAGCCAGACCGCGACGATCCACGAGCAGGCGGCGAGCTCGACCATACCGATCGAGGTGCTCCAGCGCGCGTTCCAGAACATCTATGACACGATGGACAATATCGACACCTTCAAGGTGAAGGCGCTCGAAAGCATGAAGCAGACGGTGACGACGCTATCATCCGAGGTTGAAAAATCGCGCGGCTATATCGCCCGGTCCGAAGGCGCAGCGCAAGGCGCAGTTCGCAACGATGCGCCCAGCCTGCTGTCGCTTGAAAGTTGAGCGCGCAGGCCATGGCAGACACCACTAGGCAAGCTGACCGCATCATGGCCTCGGCCAGCCAGAGCCTTGCGCTGCAACGCGGCGGCGGGCGGCGGTTTGGCTCGATCGGCACCCAGTCACGCGCGCTCAAGCGCGGGCACAAGCTCAAGAAACTCGGGCGCTTGCTGCTGGCGATTGGCGGACTGTGGTTTGCTGCGAGCGTGATCGGCCTGATTATTGGCGGCATCGGCTGGACCGGGATTATCCTCGCGGTGCTGGCGAGCCTGATCGCGCTTGCCGTGTTCACCCGCTATCCGCGGCTGGAAGTGCCCAGCCTCGGCACGATCAACACCGGTGATGTCAAATCGCTGGTTGGCCGCACCGAGATGTGGCTCGAAGGCCAGCGCCGCGCGCTGCCGCCGCCTGCGGTCAAGCTGGTCAACCACATCGGCGTCCAGCTCGATGCGCTGGGGCTGCAATTGAAAGACGTTGATCCGCTGCACCCGGCGATCAGGGACGTGCGGCAACTGGTGGGTGAACATCTGCCCGGCGTGATCGCAGGCTACCGCAAGATCCCCGACCACCTGCGCTATGAAGAGCGCGGCGGATCGAACCCCAACAAGCAGTTCATGGATTCGCTCGGGCTGATCAGCGGCGAGATCGATTCAGTGACGCGGCAGCTGGCCAGCGGTGCGATTGACGATCTGGCGATCAAGACGCGCTATCTCGATTACAAGTATGGCGATGCGCTGGATGAGGGGCAGGATTAAGCCCTGCCCTTCAGGGGAGGGGCCAAAGCCTAAATATCCCGGTCGAGTTCCAGCAGGTCGCGCGGGATTCGCAGGATCGCCGCCGATATCTGTGTCTCGCGCAGGAACAGCGTCAACCCCCACATCAGCAGAGCGATAGCGACGAGGAAAAATGCCCCGGCCACGCGCTGCAGCGAGACCTGAACAAATTCCTCAAAAAACAGCACGGCCACGGTCATGCCGATCGAGATGCAGCCGATCACCAGCAGCCTGATGGCGCGGCCGATCAAGTGAATGCGCCTGTCGAGCGCCCGGATTTCGGTCACCACCAGATCGTGCTCGCGGCCTGATGTTGCGCCGTGCCGCCCCTGCAAATGCCGCGAGCGATCAACCACCCGCCCCATCCGCGCCGACAGAATGTTGAGGATATTGCCAATCGCCACCAACACAAAGACCGGGGCAAGCGCGAGCTGGATGGTTTGGGCGATCATGCAGGTATGGTTAGGCGCGCGGCGCTGCGAGGGGAAGGCGGAATAGCTATGCGGGTGGGGCGAAACGGGGGGCGTGGTTTTCGGCGCGGTTGCGAAAGGCGTTCGCGCGGAGGCGCGGGGGGGCGGAGGAGAAGGCAGGAAAGGGTTGTTCACGCAAAGGCGCAAAGGTGTTGTCAGCGCCGCAGGCCTTTCACTTTCAGCGCGCTGTTACTGTTAGGAAAAGTCTGCGAGATGCAAGGGGGGCTTCGCCCCATAAATAACCCCTTCGCGCCTTTGCGCCTTTGCGTGAACAATCTTCTCCTCCGCGTCTCCGCGCCTCCGCGTGAACCCCCTTCTTCTCTTTTCCGGACGCACCCAAGGCCCGGCCAGCTAAACGCTGCCGGGGTAGGCGAAGAAGAACTGATGACCGGCGCGGGGTTGCCGCGTTTTGTGCCCGGACTCGACGACGCTTTTGGTATTTGAGGATACTTGGGGTCGCGACGAGATTTATGCCACCGGCTGCGGGCCCTACCTCCAGCAAGAGGCGACGGAGGGGTTCCGGCATGGTGATCTAGCCATTGCGAACGTTCGGCTTGTAGCCACCGAGACGCCCGCGCCAGTCATCTCCCGCGCCTCTGCGCCGGACGGCACAGACCGAGGGAAGGTCCATCCGCAGAGCTGCAGCACGGCGGACGGCTGGGGGATATGCGAATCGCGGGGCTGTAGGAAAGTGGTTTTTTCGCGACACGCTGGGACACGGGTTTCTGTTTCCCCATTTGCCGTCCATTCATCGACCCACCACCATCCAATTTCGTCATCCTGAACTCGTTTCAGGACCCATTTCTCAACACAAGCCGAAGCTCTGTTTGGCAGGAAAGCCCTCGCAATCTGCGCCTATCCTGCTTGCACTGGGCTTTCGGCATGATGGGTCCTGAAACGAGTTCAGGATGACGCACCCCACCGTCACCCCGGACTTGATCCGGGGTCCCGCTACTTTGCCCCGCAACACCCCGCCCAAAATGGCGGAATTCCAGGCGGGACCCCGGGTCAAGCCCGCGGTGACGGGAGATTGGAGGTTGGTTAGAGTCTCACCGGGATTGGTGACGTGTAGGAAAGTGGTTTTTCCGCAACACGCGGAGACATGCTATTGCGTGTCCCCATTTGATGGTGTGGTTATGGGCAGAGTTTCGGGGTTGACCGTCACCTTCCCCTCTCACCTTCAGGGGAGAGGATATGAAGGCTTGGGAGCGCAGCGAACTAGCCGCAGTTGGCGAGGGGTGGTCCGCCCTATCGTGAGGGTGGTACACCCCCACCCAACCTCCCCCTCAAGGGGGAGGGGCTAAGTGAATTAAGTGCACTTTCCCTAACCGCTAAACTTAACCCATAACTAAACCCCCGGGGCATCCTGACACGCGCCATTCAACGCACAAAGCCCCCCATCAAATATCCAGCTCCAAAATCGGCCCATCAAAATTGCCGCCCAGTTTGTGCGTTGCCGCTGCCAGCTTGCGCGGATCCTTGCCCTCAAGGTGGCCGTCAAGAATGCGGTTGTAATTGCTGATCATGCCTTCCTTGTCCTTTGACAGGCGCATGAAATCGAACCCGGTGGCGTGCATGCCCTTTTGCTGGATCGGAATATTCGCATAGTCCTGCTGCGGGATCGGCGGGATATCCTTGCTGTCGTAGGGCACGATCACCGGTTCCATCACCACCGGTGGCTCGGTGCCCGGGGCGAAATGGGTGAGCGACCACAGCTCGAAGAAGCACGATTCAGGCCCGGTTGGCCGGATGCGATAGGCTGATGTGCTGGTGAAGAACGGCAGCAGCATGTAGTTGGGGAACAGATATTCGACCGCATTGACCGGATCAGACACCGCAACCGCTGGCAGATCGGGCACGTCCTCGCCGCGCGCTTTCAGGGTTGCGCTGATCATGTGCATCACCGTGCCGAACCACACCATCACCATCTGCTCGGGATCGTCGGGAACCATATCGGCGGTAACGCCGCGCGCGATCTCGACCTCTTTGGCGTGGACCATGCCGTTCATGCCCTCGCTGAGCAGTTCGAGGCTGCGCATCTGCGCTGCCACATTCTGCTCCTTGGTCCAGTCAGGATTGACCTGATCGCCAATCCCGCCGGTGTCATGTCCGTACATGGTGTTGTACAGAACCGGCGACGCTTTCTGGAGCTGCGGATGGGTGCGCATCACGTGGTAGCCTTCCATGAAGGCCTCGAGCGCGACCTTCCAGTTGGCGGGAAGATGCACGCCGACACACCATTCGGCGCGCTGGCCATCCTGCCCGTGCGCGGTCAAGGCCTTGAGCACCGGCCCCAGCGTGTCGTGCAGCGAGGGCGCATCAGGATCGTGGTTGATAAAGGCGCAGCCGCCCCAGGTTTCGACCCGGCAGGCGCGCAGCGCGATCTCGCCCGCATCAAGCTGACGCGCGTCAAACAGGTGTTTGCCGTAAACGAAAGTGTTCTGCCCATCGGTGTTCCAGCGCCAGCCGTGGAACGGACAGATGAAGCCCTTGCCCTTGCAATTGCCGTGGCCGTTGCTTTCCACCAGCGGCACGCCGCGATGGCGGCAGGCGTTGTGATAGGCCTTGATGCCATCTTTCGCGCGCACAACGATCACCGATTTGCCGAGGTTTGAATACTCGATCCAGTCCCCCACCTCGGCGATCTGTTCGAGCCGGCAGGCCATCTGCCAGACGTGCGGCCACAGATGATCGACCTCTGCCTGATAGAACGCGGGGTCAAAATAGCGGCGGGAATCGATCCGTTCGGGATCGGTAACTTTGAACGGAACTTGCCTGGTCTCGGCCATTTAGGACTCCCATCGCGTGGTGTTTTGAATGCTGTGCGACTGTATAGCGCCCCCGCCCTCACGCAACCGCGATGATCGACGCCCCGGCGAAATCGGCGCGGCGCGGGTTAAGCGCAAGGGGCTTGCTGCCGTTCTGATCAGTTCAGGTCAGTTCAGTTCAATTCAGGTCAGTTCAGGGGGCAGGAGCAATCAATGGCACGCTATGATCTGGTTGTCCTCGGCGCTGGCCCGGCTGGCAGGCGCGCGGCAATTCAGGCGGCGAAGCTCGGGCGATCGGTCCTGGTAATCGATAACCGCGCGCGGGTGGGCGGGGTTTCAGTGCACACCGGCACGATCCCGTCAAAGACGCTGCGCGAAACCGCGCTGAACCTTTCCGGATGGCGCGAGCGCGGGTTTTACGGCAGTTCATACCGGGTCAAGGCGCAGATAGGCGTCACCGATCTTTGCGCCCGCATGACCAAGACGCTCGACCATGAAATTGCGGTGCTGGAAAACCAGTTCGCCCGCAACGGCGTGCAGACCCGCGTCGGCGAAGCGCGCTTCATCGGTCCGCACAGGCTGGCGATTTCGCGCTGCGACGGTGACCGAATGATCGAGCAAGAGGTGGAAGCCGGCAAAGTGCTGATCGCCACCGGCACCAGGCCGTGGCGGCCCGAAGGCATCCCTTTTGACGGCGTCCGCGTGCTTGATAGCGATGATTTCATCGAGAACCCGCGCCTGCCGCGCAGCCTCACCGTCGTCGGCGGCGGGGTGATCGGCCTTGAATATGCGACCATCTTTTCGACGCTCGACGTGCCGGTAACGCTGATCGAACCACGCGAACGGCTGCTCGAATTCATGGACCGCGAGGTGGTCGATTACCTTGTCCACCTGATGCGTGATCGCGGGATTGCCTTGCGGCTGGGCGGCTCGGTAGAAACGGTGCGCTTCGCTGCCGATGGCTCGCCGGTTTGCGAACTGGCTGATGGCCGTCAGGTGGCGAGCGACATGGTACTTTTCGCTTCAGGCCGGATCGGCGCGACCGCGGACCTGTGCCTCGATGCCTGCGGGCTCAGCGCCGATGCGCGCGGGCGGCTGGCAGTCAACCCGCTCACCTATCAAACCGCACAGAGCCACATCTATGCCGCCGGCGACGTCATCGGCTTCCCCAGCCTCGCCTCAACCTCGATGGAACAGGGCCGCGCCGCCGCCTGCCATGCCTTTGGCCAGCCGCTGCCATCGGCGGGGAGCGCCTGGCCCTATGGCATTTACGCGGTGCCGGAACTCTCCTCGGTCGGCCTCACCGAAGACGAGGTGCGCGCCGCTGGCCTTGCTTACGAATGCGGCGTCGCCCGCTTTCGCGAGACTTCGCGCGGGCACATCATGGGGGTCGAAGCCGGAATGCTCAAACTGATCTGTGAGCGCGCCAGCCGCAAAGTGCTCGGCGTCCACATCATTGGCGAGGGCGCGAGCGAGCTGATCCACATCGGCCAGGCGGTGATCAATCTGGGCGGTACAATCGACTACTTCGTCGACAATTGCTTCAATTACCCGACCCTGGCCGAGGCCTACAAGGTGGCGGCGCTCGATGCCTGGAACCGGCTGCAGCGGCAGGCGAGCAATGTCGTGGTTCTGCCCAGCAAAAGCATGCGCCCACGCGTTCAGGCACGCGTTCAGGCACGCGTTCAGGTCTGAGCCAGATCCGCGTCCATCCCGGCCGCAAATGCCGCGAGTTGCTCGTCAAACCGTCGCCGGATTGGCCCATCGCGGTCAAAGCTGGTGAGGATATAGAAGCGCCCCCGCTCCATTCCGCGCACCGCCATTTCACCGGCGATTGCCGGATCAAGCCCGCCCGGCATTTTGCCGCCCGGGCGCAGATTGCCACCGATGCGGGCGGTGTTTTCAGGAAGGTTGGTTTGAACCAGGCCGGGGCACATCACCGAAACCCCCACGCCATGCGGGGCCATTTCAACGCGCAGGGTTTCGCTCATGCTGACCACGGCATATTTGCTCGCGCTGTAAGCCCCGGCGGTGGCGCGTTCACTGGTCAGGCCCGCCATCGATGAAACGTTAAGCACATGCCCCTGCCCCAGCGCGCGAATGCCCGCGCCGAAGGTGACGATGCCATTATACACCCCCATCATATTGATGGCGATGATCCGTTCAAAGCTTTCGGGCAGCGAATCGGCGAGTTCCAAGCCATCGGGCGCGATCCCGGCGTTGTTGACCAGCACATCGACCGGACCGAACGCCGCCTCGGCACTGGTCTTGGCCGCCTGCCATTGCTCCCGATCGCGCACATCGAGCAGCACCCCGCGCAGGGCGTTGCCGCGCATGGCCAGCACTTCGGCGAGCGCATCGGCGTTGATATCGGCGATCGTCACCCGCACCCCGCGCCTGACCAGCGCGTCGGCAATGCCCAGCCCGATGCCGCTCGCACCGCCGGTGATGAAGGCGTGGTTGGCGGGGGAAAGTTCCATGGTCAAACCGCCTTCACCGGGATGCTGAACCGATCAGTATAGTCCTTGAAATGATCGCGCACCCATTTCGCTGAGAGGCCGAATTCCTCGAGCGTATATTCGTGCTTCCCGTGTTTCCCTTGCGGATTATAGGCCATCATCGCCTCCATTCCCGCTTGCGCCTTTTGCGTGAACGGCGTGCCGAAGCGCTCGTAAAGCGCGCGCATGGTGCCCAGCGGATCGGCGATTTGTGCGGCATATTGAATGTCATGGATCGCCTGCTCGCCGTGCTTGTCGCGGAAGGCGTTCTGGCGGGCGATCATGTGATCAAAGGTTTGCAGCAGGCACTCGGCAATTTCGCCGGGGCGCATATCATCGGTGTAAATCGGCCGCACGGCTTTGAGCAGACTGCACGCCGAGCCGACAACATCGACCGGATCGCGGTGGGTCATCACCAGTTCGGCATCGGGATAGACCGTGGTGAGCGCATCGAGGAACAGCGGATGCCACGGGTTCTTGAGCGTCCACTTGCCGCCGACGTTCTGCTGCAAAAGCTGGAGGATGCGCTTCTGGAAAGCGAACACCGGCACGTAATCAGCGGCGAAAAACCAGTCACGATAGCTCGGGATATGCACCTGCGAATCGTATATCTGCGAGCAGAATGACTGCGCCATGGCATATTGGTCTTCGCTAGGGCTGTCGGCATCCTCCCAATGAATCGCAGCGATTTGCGGCATATATTTGAGCGCCATTTCCCCCTTGGCGACTTCGGCGAGGTAGCGCGGATCGGTGCGCTCTTCGCCCACCTTGACCGGCGGAACCGATGAAAGCGCCTCCCACCGGCGATAGCAGCGGCGCGCGGGATCGGAGGAAAGCAGGTTGATCGTCATGGTGGTGCCGGTGCGTGGCAGTCCGAAAACGAAGGTGGGATTTTCAACAGGTGCATCGAGCAGTTCAGGATGCTTTTTCAGGTAGTCTGTCACCTTCATGCGATTTATCAGGTAAGCGGTGATGCTGCCCTCCCACATGGCTGCGCCGCGCTCGGACAGACGCGCTTCGTCGTTCGAAGCGGCAACCAGCACGGCGAGCCCTTCGAGCGTTGCGGGATCGCCCAGATCCTCGAGCCCGCCCATATCCTCAAGCCTGGTCGCCGCGCGGGCATTGGCAATGATGGTTTGCACATCCATTTCAGGCATCCTTAGATTGCAAAAGACTATCCGCCGTTGACCGGATAGGCTTGGCCGGTGATCCAGCCGGCGGCGTCAGACGCCCGCCATTCCTATCCCCCGCCGTTGAAGCTCACGAGGCCTGCTAATTCCCCAAGCCCCCATGGCTGGCAAGGCGCGCGAGGCCCGCCCCGGCGATGCCATTTGCAGGCGGCCCTCGAATTGGTTGCCATCGTGCCTGCCATGATGATCATGCGTCGCACAGCAGATTGTAAGAGGCGCGGGCAGCCATGGGCGCGAGTTTCGATTTTTCCGGCAGAGTGGTGGTAATTACCGGCGGCGGATCAGGCATTGGCGAAGTGACGGCGACGGCGTTTTTGCGCGCCGGGGCGAGGGTCGCGATTGCCGGGCGGAAGGTGGATCGGCTAGCGGTGGCGGCGGTGAAAATGCGGGCTGAGACTGGCGGCGAAGTGCTCTGCGTGCCGGCCGATGTGCGCGTGCAGGAACAATGTCAGGCGCTGGTCGAAGCTGTAGTGGCGCACTATGGCAGGCTTGACGTGCTGATCAACAACGCCGGGGGCGGCTGGCACGCGCCGTTGCGATCGATGACGGCGGAAGCGTGGAACCGCGACATCGGGCTCAATCTCAACGCAGCGTTCTTCTGTTCGCAGGCTGCCTATCGCCACCTCAAGGCCGCCGGGAACGCAGCGATTGTCAACATTTCTTCGCTCGCCGGGGTCAACGGGACGATGGGCGTCGGCGCCTATTCGGCGGCGAAAGCGGGGTTGCAAATGCTCACGCGTGTGGCGAGCGCCGAATGGGGACCGCACGGCATTCGCGTCAACGCGGTCGCCTGCGGGATGATCGCGACGCCGCTGGCACGGGCGAACTGGGCCAAAACCGGGTTCGACGCCACGGGGGCCTGCGAGGCCTTCCCGCTGCGCCGTCCCGGCGAGCCTGAAGAAGCTGCGCAGGCGGTGCTGTTCATGGCGAGCGATGCCGCGAGCTACATCACCGGCGAGACGCTCACCGTTGGCGGCGGGCCGCAAATCAAGGGCATGATCGACGTCGATGCCTGACCTGATGCAGCCCCCTGTCCGGTTTGCTGATGGCGGCGAACAGCTGCACGCTGCGGCATCGGCCAGGCTGGGCGGCTGGGTTGATTTTGGCGCGGGGGACTATCTGCGCGGGCTGGAAGTTCTGCTGAATTCAATGGATTACGATCCGCGATGGAGCGAGTCCGGGCGCGCGCGTGCGTGGTCTGGGCTGGTCGCTGTGCTCGCAGCGCGCGGCCACGCGATCCGCTCAATGGCGCAGAGCCCAAGCCTGCACGCCGCGCCGATCCGCGGGCCCATTGTCATCACCGGCATCCCGCGAACGGGCACCACAGCGCTGCACAGGCTGCTTGCGGTCGATCCGCAGTTTCAGGGGCTGCAAACCTGGCTGACCAGCGCGCCGCAACCGCGTCCGCCGCGCGAAACCTGGGAAGCGAATCCGCAGTTCCAGCGCACCGTCGCGGAGATGGCGCGCCGCCATCAGGACAAGCCCGCAGCCCTCGCCGCCCATGCCATGGCGGCGGACGAGGTCGACGAATGCTGTCTGGTGCTGCGACAGGGATTTGTTTCCAACCTGTGGACCTGCGGCTGGTCGGCTGCGACATATGACCTGTGGCGGCAGGAGCAAAGCGAGGCGCATTGCTACGCCCACTTCGAACGCGTGCTGCGGCTGGTTGGGAGCAACGAGCCGGGCAAGCGCTGGCTGCTCAAGAATCCCGGGCATATCGAGAACCTGGACGCGCTTTTTGCCACTTTTCCTGATGCGAAAGTCATCCACACCCACCGCGATCCGGCCAAGGCAATCCCTTCGCTCTGCGCGCTGCTGATCGGCAACCATGCGCTGTTCGAGGAAGGGCGCTTGGACGAGCGCGCCTGGCAGATGGGCACGCGCGAGACGGAAAAATGGGCGCGGGCAATTCGCCGCGCGGAGCCGGTGCGACAGGCGCATTCGGGCCATGTGCTTGATGTTGCTCACACCGACTTTCATCGTGATCCGATGGAGACGGTTGAACGCATTTATGCCTTTGCCGGGCTCGATCTGTCCGACGATACGCGCGCAAGCATGGTGCTGCGGATTGCGGAAAAGCCCGAACTGGCGCACGGCGCGCACGCCTATTCGCTCGCCGCGTTCGGGCTGACTGCCGAGGGCGTGCGCGCGCGGTTTGGCGATTATGCCCGCCGTTTTGATCTGGTTGAGGCACGGGCATGAGGGCGGCGATCTATCCCGGCAAGGGCGCGCCCGTGGTGATCGAAACGCTGCCCGATCCCGCCCCGCGCGAAGGCGAGGTGGTCATCCGCGTCGATCGCTGCGGGATTTGCGGCACCGATCTTTCGATGACCAAGGGCGCGATGTGGGACTACGGCGCGAACGCCCAGTTCGGCCATGAATATGCCGGTGAGGTTGTCGCGCTTGGCAAAGGCGTTGAGGGGCTGCGGCTTGGGCAGAAGCTGGCGGTCAACCCATCGGGTGCCTGCGGCGATTGTGCCGGCTGTGCGGGCGGCAATCATGTGATGTGCCGCAGCAGCGACAGCGCCGCGCTGGGCTTTGCCGAGTTCGCCCGGTTCGATGCCAGGCTCGCGGTGCCGCTGCCTGACACCCTATCGATGGCCGATGGCGCATTGATCGAGCCGCTCGCGGTGAGCCTTTATGGTCTACGCCAATCACGGCTCAATAAAGGCGCAAAGGTGGTCATACTGGGCGGCGGAACCGTCGCGCTTTACGCAATCTACTGGGCGAAGCACATGGGCGCAGGAAAAATCGTCGCCATGTCGCGGTCTGATCGGCGGCGGGACCTGTGTCTGGCGATGGGGGCCGATGCTTTCGTGCCCTTCGGTCCGGATGAAAATGGCGCAGTGATCGCCGCGCTAGGCGGGCCAGCCGATATGGTTTACGAATGCGCCGGGGCCGAAGGCATGATGGCCCGCGCGGTCAGCCATATCGGCATCTATGGCAAGATCGTCAGCCTGGGATTCTGCACCAGCCCCGATCCGGTGATGCCGGCTATGGCCGCCTATAAATGCGCGACGATCCAGTTCCTCGTCGGCTATACGATGGACGAATTTTTGTACATCGCGGATCAGATGGATAAAGGCCACGTCGATGCCAAAACGATAATCACGCGCACCGTCGGGCTGATCGCGCTGCCCGATACGATGGCCATGCTCCGCGAGGCCAACAGCGAAACCAAAGTCCACGTTTTATGCGGAGAAGCAATGTGAGCTGCAACCATGTCTGAACTCAAAGCCCCGCCTCCTCCCAAACGCCCGCTCCCCAAACTGGACGCGGTCAACCGGCCGTTCTGGACCGGCGGTGATCCCGCGAATGACGGGGGCAAGCTGTTCATCACCCATTGCCGCGATTGCGGCGAGTGGACCCACCCACCGCGCGAATTCTGCCGCCATTGTCAATCGGAAAACGTCGGGCCGCAAGCAGTGCCGGGAACCGGGGCGATCGATACGCTGACGGTCAACCATCAGGCCTGGATGCCCGGGCTGAAAGTGCCCTTCGTGATTGCGCGGGTGCGGCTTGATGGCGTGCCGGGCGTTGTTCTCACCACCAATATCGTTGGATCGCCGGTCGACGAAGTGCGTTTTGAGGACCGGGTGAAAGTCACATTCGAGGAACAGGACGGTGTCTGGTTCCCGCTGTTTGCGCGGGAGGGCTGACGACATGGCAAAGCTGATCGAAGCCTATATCACCGGGGTCGGCCAGTCCGAGGTCGGCATTCGCCTCACGCGCTCACCGATGGGCCTGACGATGGACGCGATCCGTCAGGCGCTCGATGATGCCGGGCTGACCTTTGATCAGATCGACGGCGTTTCGACCTATCCGGGGCGGATGGGCGGCTATCTCGGGTTCTCGCCAATCGGCTGTGACGAGGTGATCGAAACCTGCGGGATCAAGGCGCGCTGGCACATGGGCGGCGGTGAAATCCCGGCGCAGCTTTCGGCAATTGCCGAGGCGGCCAACGCGATCAAGACGGGCCAGGCGCGGCACATTATCTGCTTCCGCACGGTTTATGAGGCCGCCGCTATGGCCCGGCCTGATGAATTCCCGGCGTTGCGGCGCGATACGGTGGATGGCGGATCGCAATGGACCGCGCCCTTTTTCGCCCTATCGGCGGCCTGCTGGGTCGCGCAATATGCCATGCGCCACATGCAGCGCTATGGCATGACGCGCGAGCAGCTGGCGCAGGTCTCGCTCAACGCCAACCGCAACGCGCTACTCAATCCCAATGCCCGCGCGATCACCAAAAAGCCGCTGACGCTCGATGAATACATGGCGGCGCGGATGATCACCACGCCGTTCTGTCTTCATGATTGCGATCGTTATACCGACTGCTCGACGGTGATCATCGTCTCCGCCGCCGATGCGCTCGATGAGGTCAGGAGCACGCCGGTGCGGATCGCCGCGAGCGCCGGCGCGGTGCACCGTTATTCGTGGGATCAGCCCGAATGGATGGCGAGCTATGCCACCGGGCCAGACCTCTGGGCGAAATCCGATTACACGGTAAAGGACGTTGATACGGTGCAATTCTATGATGGTTTTGCCTTCTTCCCGATCACCTGGCTCGAAGCATTGGGTTTCTGCGAGGTGGGTGAAGGCCACAAGTTTATCGAAGGCGGCACGCGGATTGCACGCGACGGAGAACTGCCGCTCAATACCGGCGGCGGCCAGATCGGCGCAGGGCGGCTGCACGGCTTCGGCTTCGCGCATGAAGCGGTGACCCAGCTGCGCGGGATGGGCGGGGAGCGCCAGATACCCGGCGATCCCAAGGTAGCGGTGGCGACATCGGGCGGAGGACCACTCGCGGCGGCATTGCTGCTCGCGCGCGATTGATCAGGCGGCGAGCGCCAGCCTTGCCCTGCCCTGACCTTTCGCCTGATACAGCGCGGTGTCGGCCTTTTGCAGAACGTCATCGATGGTCCCGGCGAACAGAGCGATCCCGGCGCTGGCGGTGACGTGAAATTTGATCCCCCCTTGCATCATTGTCGCATGGGCAAGATCGTCGAGGATGCGCTGGCAAATTACTTGCGCCTGCGCAATCGACGCGCCGGGCAAAATCAGGGCAAATTCCTCGCCGCCGAGGCGGGCCAGCATATCGGTTGAACGGATCGCTTCCTCACCAATCTGGGCGAACAGCCGCAAAACCTTGTCGCCTGCGGCATGGCCGTGACTGTCATTGACGCGCTTGAAGTGATCAAGGTCGATCAGCGCAAGGCATCCGGTTTCATTCAGCGCCTCAAAGTTCCGCGCAACATCGAAAAACGCCCGCCGGTTTGGCAGCCCGGTCAGCACATCGCTTTGCGCGGCAATCGACAGTTCGTTCTCAAGGTGCCTGCGGCCCGTGGTCTCGCGAACCGTGCCGACAACCCCGATCACCATACCGGAATCATCGCGCAGCGACCGGCCAATGGTCTCAAACCAGCGGCATTTGCCATCGCGGGTCATGCCGACATATTCGACAACCACCGGCGTGGTTTGCGCCTTGACCATGCGAACGTGGGTTTCGCGCACGATGTCATGAAAGCCGGGGTCAATCAGTATCAGCGCTGACTGACCAATCAGTTCTTCGGCAGAGTATCCTCCATACTGCCGGATAGATGGCGAAACATAGGTCACCATACCATTCAGGTCCATGGTGATAACGATGTCGGTAACGTTGTCGGCGAGCATGCGATAGCGCTCTTCGCTATCAGTGAGCAGAACGGACGCCCGCTTTTGTTCAAGCAGGATTGTCGCAACCGGCAGCATCGTGAGCGCGGTGGCACCCAGATAAAGCTGCATGAACTGGGTCGCCGCAGCGGGCGACCCATGCAACAGCGCGATTGGGCCCCAACCCTTCATTGTGAAATAGCCGCCGATGCAGGCCAGCAACATATTGCCAATCGATGCGCCGACATAGCCTGCGCGCAGGGTGAAGCCGACGAGGGCAAGCACCGGCAAAAACAACAATGGATACGAATTCTGCGAAAAGGTGCCGATCATCATGAAAATGGCCAGCCCCAGCAAAGCGAAATCGCCCAGATCCCGGCGCTGAAAAGCACTTCCGAACCACTTGCCGATGTCGCCGCGCAGCAGATGCACGCTCACCGGGGCAAAGATCAGCATGCCAAGGCTGCGGCCCAGGAACCAGCCTTTGACATTGCTGAGAAACCCGGTGTGGCTCGCAGCATCGACAAGCCAAGCGCCGGGCCCTGCGGAAAGTGCCGGGCACAGCACGCAGGACACGATCAAAAACCGGGCGAAAGACCAGGCTGTTGCGCCATGGCGCGTTTCGAGCCTGTGCATGATGGTAGCAGCGAGCAGCGCTTCACCGACATTTACCGCCGCCAGCGGCAGCGCCACCCGCCAGCCGAGGCCAAACATCCCGGTGGCGCAGATGCCGCTGATGAGCGCCATCAGACACAGCGCAGGCCGACGTTCGACCGGCACAGTCAGCAATCTGGCTGTGAGCAGGGCGGTTGCGACCCAAACCACGGCGACGCCGCCCTCGAACCGTGTCAGCACAATCGGCACCGCAGCGGCCACGAAATAGACCACGCCAAAACCCAGAATTGAAAGCGCCCAGCGAAGCATCGCGCTTATCTGCATCGCGACTGCTGAAATTATAGTTAACATTGCCCTTAGACGCGGCAGCGCCAGTGCACCGACAAGCAACCCGGCAGATGGCAATCTGCACGATTGATTCAGCCGAGCGAAGCCCTACTGATCGGGCGCGGCGACCGCGTTGTTCGCCGCGCCTTATGGAGACACCCGGAACATGGATCCTTTTCTGCTGATTGACCGTGACGGACCGGTCGTCACCGCCACTTTCAACCGGCCCGATGAGCGAAATGCCATTTCCGAGGCCGCCTATAGCGATGAAATCGCTGACTTTTGCCAGGCGATGGCGCGTGACAGGTCTGTGCGGGCGATTGTCCTCACCGGGGCAGGTCCAGCGTTCTGCGCGGGCGGAAACGTCAAGCACCTGCAACAGCGCGCCGGCCTGTTCGAAGGCTCGGCTTACCAGATCCGCAACAATTACCGTGCGTCGGTGCAGCAGATTGCCCCGGCGCTGAACGAACTCGAAGTTCCGGTGATTGCCGCGATCAACGGTTCGGCGATCGGCCTCGGGCTCGATATCGCCTGCGCCTGCGACATCCGGCTGATCGCCGACAGCGCGGTAGTGGCGGAAAGCTATGTAAAATTGGGAATCATTCCGGGCGGCGGCGGTGCCTGGCTGTTGCCGCGGCTGATCGGCCCGCAGCGCGCGGCGTTGATGACGCTGACCGGTGATGCGATTGATGCCGCCAAGGCGCTCGAATATGGGCTGGTGGCAGAGGTTGTGCCTGCGGCGGGGCTGCTCGCCCGCGCGCACCAACTCGCAGCGCGCATCGCCGCCAATCCCGGCCATGCCACCCGCATGGCCAAGCGGCTGATGCGCGAAGGGCAGGACATGAAGTTCGACACCCTGATGCACATGGCCGCCGCGTTTCAGGCGCTGTCGCACCATACCGACGACCATCATGAAGCGGTCGATGCGTTCCTCACCAAACGCACGCCAAATTTGAAAGACGCGTGATGGCCAATACTGGAATGTCGGCCCACACGGGCATGGGCGCGCTGGCGGGCAAGAAGGCGGTGGTTACCGGGGCGGCAAAAGGCATTGGCGCGGCGATTGCTGAACGGTTCGTAGCTGAGGGGGCGCAAGTGCTCCTCGCGGACATCGATGGCCCGGCGCTGACCGAAATCGCGGGCCGGCTCGGGCAGAACGCGGCGCAAACGGACGTTTCGCGCGTTGCTGATCTTGAAATGTTGTTCGCTGAGGCCGCGCGGCTGTGGGGTAGCATCGATATTCTGGTGAACAATGCCGGCGTAACCCACGCCGCCGAACTCGATGATCTTACCGAAGAAAATTTTGACCGGGTGCTGTCGATCAATCTGAAGTCGGCGGTGTTCGGCACCCAGATCGGCGCGCGATTGATGGAACGCGGCGGATCGGTGATCAACATGAGCTCGGTCAACGCCGTGCTGGCGATCCCCAACCAGATACCTTATGCGATTTCCAAGGGCGGAATTTCGCAGCTGACCACCGTGGCGTCGCTGTCGCTCGCTGCCCGCGGAATTCGGGTCAATGCCATCGGTCCCGGAACGATCCTCACCGATATGGGCCGGGCGATCCTCGCCGATGCCGAACAGACCCGCAAGGTGATGAGCCGCACGCCGCTCGGCCGATGCGGTGAACCTGAGGAGGTAGCTGCCATCGCGCTGTTCCTCGCCAGCGATCAGTCTTCCTACATCACCGGTCAGACCATCTATGCCGATGGCGGGCGGCTGGGGTTGAACTATGTCGTTCCGGTCATAGGTTGAATTGACGCGAATTTTACCCACACGACAGACAACAAAAAACCCCGCCGAGGCGGGGTTGTTGTTGGTTGCGGGGGCAGGATTTGAACCTGCGACCTTCAGGTTATGCGTTGGAAGGCGCATATATTATACTATTGATATTATTGTATATTTGTTCTAATCTTGTGCTCATGTGTTAGAATCTGTGTTAGCGATTTTGCCATTTTCCCCTGAATCGGCCATTCTTGTGTTAGCTCGCTAACACAAAATACGCTCCGCGCTCAGAAATTGCCGGTTTTCTGCGCTTCTAACGATTCCAAACGGCATACGGGGTTTTGCACATCCAAATGCCCACCGGCGCGTGCTCACTTCTCGGTGAGAAGTTTTGCCAGACCGTTTAGGTCAATAGCCTCAACCCCGTCACGCATGGGATATCGATCATCGCCGGCATGGACGACGAAGCTGCGTGTGGGCTTCAGGTCTGCCCGTGCCTGGACGAAGCCCCGATCAATTCGACCCGACAGGCTGCGCTTGATCTCGATCAGCCAAACAGAAAGATCGGGGAATTCCAGAACCAGATCGACCTCCGCTCCTGCTGCCGTTCGGAAGAAATAGGGGCGGACGCCCCAAGGCAA
>JANLOZ010000192.1:0-18173 GCA_031366845.1 Novosphingobium sp.
CTGCCTGTCCGGAATCCACAGCGAATCAGAATGATTGAAACACAGCAGCACCAGCCTGCTCCCCCGTCCAGCTACCCGACATTAGTAAACTAAGGGTGGCCGGAGGGGGGAGCGGGCTGGTGTCGTCTCCACGTCAGTGCAAAACCACTAAAACTGATAATCCGGCAGATCATGAAACGCCTTTTTCAGTGCCGCGCCCCAGCCGGCGGAAACCGCGTGGTAATAGACGTCATCCGACATGATCCGCCGTTCGTGCAAGGGCGTGAACTTGTCCTTTTCCACCACCAGCAGATCGAGCGGCAGGCCGACCGACAGGTTCGCCTTGATCGTTGAATCGAAACTTACCATCATCAGTTTGATCGCGTCTTCAAAACTCATGTCACGCGAATAGCCGCGCACCAGAATTGGGCGGCCGTACTTGGTTTCACCGATCTGGAAGAACGGCGTATCGAACGTCGCCTCGATAAAATTGCCTTCGGGGTAAACCAGGAAGAGGCGCTGCTCCATGCCCTTGATCTGGCCTGATACGATAATCGAGGCGGTGAATTTGTCGGCGCTTTCGGGGCCGCTTTCTTCGCGCTGAAGCAGGATCGTATCGTTGAGCAACCGGCCAACGCCCTGCGCCACCTGAAACATCGTCGCCGCCTCAAGCAGCGAATTGTGCCGCTCCTCGGGGGTCTTGTTGCGCTCTTCTAGCTGGCTGATCACCGATTGGGTGGTGGCAAGGTTACCAGCGGTCATCAGCGTGATCAGCCGCTCACCGGGCAGTTCCCAGTGAAACATCTTGCGGAACACCGATACGTTATCGACCCCCGCATTGGTGCGGGTGTCGCTCATCATCACCAGCCCAGAATCGAGCAGCATGCCGCAGCAATAAGTCAAAATGTGTCCCCGACTCGTTGTGCTTACTGTTCGACAGTTTGTTGCTCAACTGCAAGACTGACAGCGAGGGCAATCTCGCCATCTCCCCAAGAAATTCCGGTTACCGGCGCAGCGTCGCGATAATCGCAGCCGGTTGCCACGCGGATATAGCGTTCATCGGGGCTGATGGCGTTGGAAACGTCGAATCCCACCCAGCCGATGTTTTCAATATGCGCCTCGGCCCAGGCGTGCCCGGCTTCCTGGTCAATCCGGTCATTCATCATAAGGTAGCCGCTGACATACCGCGCAGGCACGCCCAGCGCCCGCGCGCAGCCGACAAATACATGCGCGTGATCCTGGCAGACGCCATGGCCCGCTGCCGCCGCATCTTCGCCGTTGGTGCGCACGTCGGTGCTACCGATTTCATAGCGCATCGCCGCCAGCACAGAACGCGATAACCCGTGGAGCAAAGCCAGCCGGTTTTCCCGATCGGCATCGATTGCGGTGATGATTGCCCGCATCGCCGGACCGGGGCGGGTCAGCGGGGTCTGATTGACGAAAGCCCACAGCGGCATATGGCCCGAATGCTGGCCGATGATCCCCGCAGTTTCAGACGTTTCCACCGTGCCGAAGCACTTGATGCTCACCGCCCTGGCGCCGGGCTGAACCGATACCAGCATGGTCTGGTTGTGATGCTGATCTTCATAGGCGGCTTCGCGGGTGAGGCCCTCAAGTTCGGTCTGCCAGTTGATCACGCGCTGCCCCTGTGTCTCCTTGGGGTGCATCCGTAGCCGCTGGAGGCCGTGTGCGACCGCCTTGCTGAAGGCATAATGCGTGGTGTGCTTTATCGTGATCCGCATCAGTCAGTGAACCGATAGGCCTGGGCGATGGCTCCCGCCATTTCGCGGTTATCCTTAAGGAAATTGCCAATGAACTGGTGCAATCCTTTTTCGATGATCTGATCGATGTTGTGATCGAGCAGCCGGGCATTGGTGGCGCGCAGGACTTCGTGCGCGGGCGATTCGCAGCCGTATTCTCCCGAAAGCCCGAGCATGTTGCTGCTCACCTTAGCGTAACAGGAGGCGAGGCTGCGCGGGAAGCGGTTGTCGAGCATGAGGAAGCTGGCGATGCCGCGCGCGTCCATATTGGCGCCGAACAGCCAGCGATAGGCCCGCTCTCCCGAGACCGAGCGCAGCACCATTTCCCACTGCGCGTTATCGAACTTCGATCCGACCAGACTGACCGCCGGGAGTAGCACGTAGTATTTGACGTCAAGGATGCGCGCGGTGTTGTCGGCGCGCTCGATAAACGTGCCGATCCGGGCGAAGTTGAAAATCTCGTTGCGCAGCATCGTGCCGTCCATCGCGCCGCGCACCAGCGTGGCATGGCGGCGGATGGTGGCGAGCACAGCGCCCAGATTGGTGGGCTTGACCGGCCGCGCCAGCGCGTCGCGCAGCACCATCCAGCTTTCGTTGGTCGCCTCCCAAACCTCGCGGGTGAGTGCGGTGCGCACCGCGCGGGCCGAGGTGCGGGCATTCTCGATCATCGCCAGCACCGAGCCTGAATTATCCTTGTCGCGCAGCACCCAGTTGGTCACCGCCGGCCCGGAAAAATCCCCGCGCTTGCCTGCGAATTCGCTCTTCTGGCCGATGGTTTCGAGCACCGATTTCCATTCGACATTGGCCTTGGACTGGCCGTGGGTCAGCGCGAGGCGAAACCCCGCATCGAGCAGACGCGCAGTGTTTTCCGCCCGCTCAAGATAGCGGAACATCCAGAACACACCGTTGGCGGTGCGGCCTAGCATGGCTTGGCTCCGGCGATCACTCTTCGAGCACCCACGAATCCTTGGTGCCGCCGCCTTGCGACGAATTCACCACCAGCGATCCTTTTTTCAGCGCCACCCGCGTCAGCCCGCCGGGGGTGATATCAATCCCGTCGGGTGAAACCAGCACGAAAGGCCGCAGATCGACGTGGCGCGGGGCGAGCCCGGCCTTGGTGAAGATCGGTGCGGTGGAAAGCGCCAGCGTTGGCTGGGCGATATAGTTGTTCGGCCTTGCCCGCAGCTTCTTTGAAAACGCCTCAATCTCTTTGGTCGATGAAGTGGGCCCGATCAGCATGCCATAGCCGCCTGATCCATGCACTTCCTTGACCACCAGTTCCTTCAGGTTGTCGAGCACGTATTTGAGCGAATCGGGCTCGGCGCAGCGCCAGGTTGGCACGTTCTGCAGGATGGGCTTCTCGCCGGTGTAAAACTCGACGATTTCGGGCATGAAACTGTAGATCGCCTTGTCATCGGCGATACCGGTGCCGGGGGCATTGGCGATGGTGATCCGGCCCGCGCGGTAGATGTCCATGATCCCGGCAACGCCGAGCACGCTGGTGGGATTGAACGTCAGCGGATCGAGAAAATCATCGTCCACCCGGCGATAGAGCACATCAATCGGCTGATAGCCGCAGGTTGTTCGCATGGCGATGCGGCCATCGACCACGCGCAGATCGCTGCCCTCAACCAGTTCCGCTCCCATCTGATCGGCGAGGAAGGCGTGTTCGAAATAGGCCGAATTGTGGATGCCGGGGGTGAGCACTGCGGTAACCGGGCGGTCGCCCGCACAGGTGGGGGCGCAGGACGCGAGGCTGCGTGCGAGGCGGCGCGGATAGTCCTGCACCGTCCGCACCGGCACCCGGGTGAACAGTTCCGGGAACATTGCCATCATCGTTTCGCGGTTTTCCAGCATATAGGAAACGCCGCTGGGTGTGCGGGCATTGTCTTCGAGCACCATGAAGTCTTCTGGCCCGGTGCGAACCAGATCGATGCCGACGATGTGCGTGTAAATCCCGCCGGGCGGGGTGAAACCGACCATTTGCGGCAGGAACGCGCTGTTATTCTCCAGCAAGCGGCGCGGCAAGCGGCCCGACCGGACAATTTCCTGCCGGTGGTAGAGATCGTGCAGGAATGCATTGAGCGCGCGAACCCGCTGTTCAATCCCGCGCGTCAGCTTGCGCCATTCGGCGGCGGTGATGATCCGCGGGATCATGTCAAACGGGATCAGCCGTTCTTCGCCGGCATTGTCGCCATAGACGTTGAAGGTGATCCCTGTCTGGCGAAAGAACCGCTCCGCCTCGACATTCTGGCGCTTGAGCCAGCTCGCGTCCTGCTCGTTGAACCAGCCGCAAAAGCCCTCATAGGCAGGCCGCACGCCGCCAGAGGCGTCAAACATTTCATCAAATGTTGCGGCGGATGCTGACGGCATTGCTGCTCCCTGAGGCGAATGTGATGCCGCATTGCTGGTGACTTGCCAAGGGGTTATGCTGCATGTGCGAAAAATTAGGCGATCTGAAAATACACTACCCCCAGGCGCGTTCCCGAAACCATTGGGTTATCACGTATTTCATGCCTTTGCGCACCTTCATGCCGTGATGAAGCGTGGCGGGATTGATGTGGCCGCCGGGCAGGCGGTTGTTCCACGCGAGTAGCTTTCCGGCCTCGGGCTGGACGATCTTGTCAATGTGTTTGAAACGCGTGGCACCGCCCGCCTCGACCGCATTGAGGTAGAGCATGATTGTCCAGGTGCGCTGGCCCGCAACCGAGCAGTATTTTGCGTAGTCCGCACCATGCGGTTCGAAATAATCGGTGTGCGGCTTGAATTCCTGCCCCGGCGAATAGCGCTGACCCTGCATCGGTTCGGCATAGACGCGATTGATCCCGCCAAGTTCGGCGAGCCGCGCCGCGAGGGCCGCGACCTGCGGTTCCGCAGCATCAAGATCGCAGGTTTCACTGGTGCGGAAAGCATAATCGCCATTGGCATCGGCAATGGTCGAAGGGCGGCTTTTCGCATCGATCATTGCCATCAGCGCCGTGCAGTCAGCGGACGTGAGAAAATTCCGGCAGGTGAACAGTTCAAGCTTCGGTGAGGGCACGCGCAGCATACCGGGAAAGCTGGCCAGCCGCGCTGCAGAAGAATCGGCGGTGAAGATCATATCGCCAGCGATATCGCGGGTTTG
Organism: Novosphingobium sp.; assembly: GCA_031366845.1. Taxonomy (GTDB): domain Bacteria; phylum Pseudomonadota; class Alphaproteobacteria; order Sphingomonadales; family Sphingomonadaceae; genus Novosphingobium. The sequence goes on from JANLOZ010000192.1 coordinate 4,864, forward strand.
ATGGCTTGGGAACCGGCGACGCGCAGATTCCGCTTTCCAATCCGGCCCCGCTGTGCAAATGGCCGCACCCGCACGGGATGCTGCCATCAGGCGGCTATGGCGATCGTAGCTCAGTTGGTTAGAGCGCCGGTTTGTGGTACCGGAGGTCGGGGGTTCGAACCCCCTCGGTCGCCCCATTTTCCTCCGAATTGATGGATCAGGGCCCAGCCTTGCCGGGCGGCCAAGGATCCCCTTGCTGGGCGACCAAGGTTCCCCTTGCCGCAAGGGCTTTGCCCTGCCAAATGGCGGCTCGGCCACCCGCCCAGACAACCTCTCGGATCGCTTCCATAATGCACGGCTTTGCCAATCCCGCCCGGTTCCTGCGCATCGCTCGCTGGCTTACGCCGTTGTTGCTGGTGTCGGGCCTGATCCTGGCCGGAGCGGCGCTGTGGTGGGGCGTGTTTCAGGCGCCCGCAGACGAACTTCAGGGTGACACGGTGCGGATCGTCTATCTGCATGTGCCGACCGCATGGCTCGGGATGGCAGGCTGGATGGCAATTGCCGTGGCCAGCCTGATGGAGCTGGTCTGGAGGCACCCGCTCGCCGGGATTGCCGCACGCGCATCTGCGCTGCCCGGTGCGGTTTTTTCAGCGATCTGCCTCGCCACGGGATCGCTGTGGGGCAGACCCGCCTGGGGCGCGTGGTGGGTGTGGGATGGGCGGCTAACCTCGATGCTCGTGCTGCTGTTTCTCTATTTCGGCTATATGGCGCTCGCCTCTGCCGCCGATGCCGACGGGCAGGGCGACAGCCGTATTCCGGCAATCTTCGGGCTGGTCGGCGCGGTCAATATTCCCATCATCCACTATTCGGTGCTGTGGTGGAACAGCCTGCACCAGCCACCAAGCATCACCATGGGCAAGAGCGCGATGGCGGCAGAATTCCTGATTCCGCTGCTGACTGCGACACTCGGCTTCTCGCTGCTGTTCGGCGGCGTGGTCCTCGCCCGGATGCGCGCGATCCTCGCCCATGCACAGGCCGAGGCGCGGCTGCGGCGCAAGGCCATGAGTGAAGATTGCGGGAGCGAGGATGCCGCCTGATGCATGAAAACCTCAACCCGTGGAGTTTCGTCATCGGCGCCTATGTCATCGGCGTGGGCGGAACGCTGGCGCTGGTGATTTCCAGCTGGCTGGCGATGCGCAGCGCCGAAGCGCGCCGCGACAGGAGCCGCGGCAAATGAGCGCGATCAAAGCCAAACATCAGCGGCTGATCCTCGTGCTCATCGCTTTGGCTGCGCTGATTGCCGCCGGACTGCTCGCGGCATGGGCACTCCGCAACCAGGCGAGCTACTTCTACCTGCCCGCCGACATCGCCGCCAAGCCGCCCGAACCGGGACGCGCTGTGCGGCTGGGCGGCATGGTGGAGAAGGGTTCGATCGGCAAAGGACCCGATGGGGTGACGATCTTCTTTACCGTTTCCGACGGCAAGGCCCGTGTTCCGGTGACCTTCCGTGGTATCGTGCCCGATCTGTTCAAAGAAGGTTCTGGTGTTGTCGCCGAAGGCTCTGTCGATGCCAATGGCAACTTCTTCGCCACCAACCTGCTCGCCAAGCATGACGAAAAATACGTGCCGCGCGAGATGAAGGATATGTCCGAGGCGCAGGCGCGGCAAACGGTCAAGCAAACACGATGATCGCCGAATTTGGCCTCGCTGCGCTTTGGCTCGCGGCGGCGCTGGCGGCGCTGCAGCTCTTCGCAGGGGCGCTGTCATTGACGCAGCGCGGCAAGGGCTTCGGCGTGATCGTGCGGCCAGCGGCGGCAGTGCAGGGGCTGCTGGCGCTCACCGCGCTGATCGCGCTGATCGTGGTGTTCATGCGCACCGATCTTTCGGTGAAGCTGGTGGTCGAAAACTCGCATTCGGCCAAACCGATGCTCTACAAGATCGCCGGGGCCTGGGGAAACCATGAAGGCTCGATGCTGCTGTGGGTGACGATCATGGGGCTCGCGGGCGGCTTCGTCGCGCTGGTTGAGCGCCGCCTGCCAGAGCGCACGATGCTGGCGACGCTCGCTGGGCAGGCCTTTGTCAGCCTTGGTTTTTACGCCTTCCTGCTGCTCGCCTCGAACCCCTTTGCGCGGCTGGCAGACCCGCCGGTTGAGGGCAACGGGCTCAATCCGCTGTTGCAGGACCCCGGCCTCGTGTTTCATCCGCCGACGCTTTATGTCGGCTATGTCGGGCTTTCGATTGCCTTCAGCTTTGCCATCGGCGCGCTGATCACCCGCGAGGTCTCGCCGGCCTTTGCCCGCGCGATGCGGCCCTGGGTGCTGGGGGCCTGGACCTTCCTGACGCTCGGCATCACCGCGGGATCGTTCTGGGCCTATTACGAGCTCGGCTGGGGCGGCTGGTGGTTCTGGGATCCGGTTGAAAACGCATCGCTGATGCCGTGGCTGGCGGCCACCGCGCTGCTCCATTCGGCGGGCGTGCTGGCGGCGCGCAACGCGCTTCGGGCCTGGACGATCATGCTCGGCGTGATCGCCTTTTCGATGTCGATGGTCGGCACATTTATTGTGCGATCCGGGCTGCTCACCAGCGTTCACGCTTTTGCGGTCGATCCCAGGCGCGGGGCGTTTATTCTGGTGCTGCTGGCAATCTACATCGGCGGCGCTTTGCTGCTGTTTGCCTTGCGCGCCGCGAGCGTAACCGAAGGCGAGCGGTTTGCCGTTACCAGTCGCGAATCGGCGCTGGTGTTCAACAATGTGATGCTGACATCGATTCTCGGCATCGTGCTGATGGGCACGCTCTATCCGCTGGTTACCGAGGCGATGGGCGAGAAGGTTTCCGTCGGCCCGCCCTATTTCAATCCGATGGCCGCGGTGTTTGTCGTGCCGATGTTGCTGGTGCTGATGGTCGGGCCGCTGCTGCGCTGGCGGGCTGATAATCTGGCCCGGGTGCGGATGAGCCTAGTGGTTCCGGCGGCGGGCCTGGTGATGGCGACGGTGGTTGCCGCCGTGCTTGCGCCGGGCAAAGTGCTGCCGATCATCGGCCTTGCGCTCGCGCCGCCGCTGGCAATTGCCTCGCTGATGCCGCTGCGGGGACGCGAAATCCGGAGGGTTAAGCTGCCAACATGGGGCATGGTCATCGCTCACTTTGGCGTGGCGGTGGCGCTGTTCGGGATGGCGAGCGATTCGGCCTTCACCAGCGAAAAGCTGGTTGCGGTCCATACCGGCGAGGCGGCGGCTGTCGGCCCATGGCGGGTGACCCTGGCTTCGATCGAGCCGGTCGCCGGGCCAAACTGGACCGCGCTCGAGGCTGATTTGCAAGCCAGTTACAATGGCGGTGCTGCGCATGGACTCCACCCGCAATCGCGCAGTTTCTGGACGCCACCGCAGCAGACCAACGAGAGCGCGCTGCTCACCCGGTGGAATGGCCAGCTTTACACCGTGCTCGGCGATCAGACCGCTGATGGGCGCTGGCAATTGCGACTGTGGTGGAAGCCGTTCGTGCCGATGATCTGGCTCGGCGGAATCCTGATCGCGTTTGGCGGGATGCTGTCGCTGCTTGGCCGCGTGGTCAGCGACCTGCGCCGGATTGTTGCGCGCGGCAAAATTGCTGACCGGCGTGAGGGCGCGGCGCGGTGAGCGGCGGTTCGCAACCAAAGGCCCCGCGCTGGGCTCTGTGGCTCCCCCTGGCGATGTTTGCCGGCTTCGTTGCGCTGGTGGCCTTCAACCTGATCCGGCCCGCGAGCAAGGATGTGCCCAGCCGCTTTGTTGGCCAGCCATTGCCCGCTTTCAACCTGGCCCCTGCCGCCGATGGCCGCCCCGGCCTGTCGCGCGGCGACATGGCCGATGGCAAGCCGCGCCTGCTCAACGTCTTCGCCTCATGGTGCGTGCCCTGCGCCGCCGAGGCTCCGCAACTCGCCCAACTCGCCGCCGCCGGGGCCGAAGTTGATGGCATCGCGGTGCGCGACCGCAAGGCGGACCTCGCCGAATTTCTCGCGCGCAACGGCAATCCCTTCACCCGAATAGGCGCCGATGATGTCAGTTCTGTGCAGATGGGCATTGGCTCGTCAGGCGTGCCTGAGACGTTTGTCATCGATGGCAAGGGGGTGATCCGTTACCAGCACATCGGCGATATCCGCCCCGATCAGGTGCCGATGATCCTGGCGAAACTGGCGGAGGCAGGGAAATGAGGGCGCTGTTCATCCTGCTGGCGCTGCTTTTCGCCGCACCGCTCCACGCCGATGATGCCATGCCGCCCGCGCCTTATGCCTATCAGCAGTTGGCAAATCCGGCGATGGAGGCAAAAGCGCAGGCGCTGATGGAAACGATCCGCTGCCTCACCTGCCAAAGCCAGTCGATAGCCGATTCTGATGCCTCGCTTGCGGGCGACATGCGCAACCAGATCCGCCAGCGCATCGCGGCGGGGGAAGAGCCTGAGGCGATCCGCGCATGGCTGATCGCACGGTATGGCGATTACATCACCTATTCTCCGCGGCTCACCGCGATTACATGGCCCCTGTTTGCCGCGCCGATAGTGCTGTTGCTGCTCGCCGGACTGCTGCTGCGCCGCCGGTTCAAAAGAAGCGCCCGATGAACGGCTGGATCATCGCCGCCGCACTCGCGCTCGTGAGCTTTGGCCTGCTGACGGCTGTGTTCCGTTTGCCGCGCAAGGGGTGGGAGGCGGCCGGCGCGGCGCTTGTGCTCGGGGCGGCCGGCTATTTCCTCCAGGGCAACCCGCGCGAACCCGGAGCGCCGCGCGAACCCGCCGAAAAGGCTTCGACCCGCAATTCCGCTGCGGCAATTGCCGAACGCGACAAGCTGAACGGCGCGCGGCCGGGACAGGACGCCAATCTGGTCACCGCCGATGCCTTTGCCCGCCACGGCCAGTTCGCCGATGCCGCCGAAATCTTGCGCGGTGCGGTGGCGAAAAACCCCGGAAACGCGGCTGCGTGGCTGGCCTTGGCCAATGCGCTAGTGCAGCATTCTGAGGGGAATCTTTCCCCCGCCGCGCTCTATGCCTTTAACCGCGCCGAGAGCGCCGATCCGGCAAATCCCGGCCCACCCTTCTTCCTCGGGCTGGCGCTGGCGCAGTCCGGACGCTTGGCCGAGGGCCGGGCGATCTGGGCGGCGCTCTTGGCGCGCAGCCCCGCCGATGCCCCCTGGCGCGCCGATCTGCGCGCGAGGCTGGCCGAACTTGACGCCTTCATCGGTCGGCAAAACGGGTTAACAACTGGAAATTAGACGTTAATTCGTAGCATTGCGGCATGGCTCCGCTCTTGCTAACGCTGGGATTGCCACGCGGCGAATTGGCCGAGTCTGGGGTAGCAGGGATCAGCATGAGTCAACCGAGTGCCGACGCGGGGATTGCCGATGGCGGCGCGCCCGCGCCCTTTTCACCGCATACCGGAATCCGCCACAACGGCCCGCTCAAAATGGCGGTTGGCGCGCTGGGCGTGGTGTTCGGCGATATCGGCACCAGCCCGCTTTACGCGATGCGTGATACCTTTGCCGGGCATCACCGCCTGCCGCTCGATGCGATGCACGTGTTCGGCATAGTCAGCCTGATGTTCTGGTCGATGATGATCATCGTTACGCTCAAATACGTTTCGGTGATCATGCGCGCGGACAACAAGGGCGAGGGCGGCAGCCTGGCGCTGCTGGCGCTGATCAACCAGAATACGTCGGGGCGAAAGTGGTCATCGGGGATTATCCTGCTCGGGGTGTTTGCCACCGCGCTGTTCTATGGCGATTCGATGATAACGCCCGCCATTTCGGTGATGAGCGCGATCGAAGGCCTCGCGGTTTATCAGCCGCACATGGCCAGCTTGATTGTCCCCATGGTGGTGGCAATCCTGATCTGCCTGTTCTTCATCCAGAGCCGTGGGACCGAAAAGGTCGCCGCCTTCTTCGGCCCGATCATGCTGCTCTATTTCGCGACAATTGCCGTCCTCGGCGCGGTCAGCATCGCCGCATTTCCCGAGGTTATTGGCGCACTCAGCCCGCACCACGCGGTTGTCCTGTTCGCGACAGACCCGCTGCGCGGTTTCCTCGCGATGGGTTCGGCGGTGCTGGCGGTTACCGGGGCGGAGGCGCTTTACGCTGACATGGGCCACTTTGGCCGCCCGCCAATCCGCGTGTCGTGGCTGGTTTTGGTGCTGCCTGCGCTGGTGCTCAACTACCTGGGGCAAGCTTCGTTGCTGCTGCGCTTTGGCCATCCCGCGCTTGAAAGTCCGTTTTATCTGCTGGCGCCAGACTGGTTCCAGTGGCCGCTTCTGATCATTGCCAGCGCTGCGGCGATCATCGCCAGTCAGGCGGTAATCACCGGCGCTTTTTCGGTCACGCAGCAGGCCATCCAGCTGGGTTTCATGCCGCGGCTTTCGATCAAGCACACCAGCCATACCGCCGGGCAAATCTATATTCCGGCGATCAACTGGGCGCTGATGGTCGCGGTGATCGTGCTGGTGCTGGTGTTCAAGCATTCGAGCAAACTGACCGCAGCCTATGGCATCGCGGTTACCGGGGCGATGCTGATCGACAACTTCCTGCTGGCTGTGATGCTGTTCGCGGTGTGGAAGTGGAAGCCGTGGGCGGCGATCCCGCTGCTCGGGCTGTTCTTCCTGCTCGATACCGCTTACCTCGCCGCAAATATCACCAAGATACCCGATGGCGGCTGGGTGCCGCTCGCCATGGGGCTGGTGATCTTCACCATGCTGACGACCTGGGCAAAGGGCCGCACATTGATGCGCCAGAACATGGCCGAAGGCACGATCCCGTTCGAGGTCTTCGCCAAAAGCGCCCATTCAAGCGCACAGCGCGTGCCCGGAACTGCGGTATTCATGGCTTCGGCGGCGAGTGGCGTACCTTCGGCGCTGTTGCATAATATCAAGCACAACAAGGTGCTGCATGAACGGGTGATCGTTCTGACAGTGGCGATTCAGGATGTGCCCTATGTCGATCCCGCCGAGCGGGCGACATCGAAGAAATTCGGCGAGGGGTTTTATCGGCTGACGCTGCGCTATGGTTTCCTTGAAGAAACGGATGTTCCTGCCGCGCTCAGGAATGTGACCGTCTGCGGCGAACCGTTCGAGATGCTCAGGACCAGTTTCTTCCTTTCGCGCCAGACGCTGATCGCCTCGTCGAAGCCCGGCATGGCGATCTGGCGCGAAAAGCTGTTCGCCTGGATGCTGCGCAACGCCGCGAGCGCGATGGAATTCTTCCGCCTGCCGACCAACCGCGTGGTTGAACTGGGCAGCCAGATCGAGATTTGAGCTTGGGCTCCGGGCCTTCGCTCTGGGACTGATACCAACTTGCACTAATATGAACCCATCCCACCCCTCCCCGTGGGGGAGGGGCAGCGAGACTTGGCAGCTTGCTGCCTAGTCGCAGCGGGGTGGGGGCTCCCACGCCTGCGTGGATGCGAGCCCTGCCGGGCTCGCTCCCCCACCCGCAGCCCCTCCCCGACGGGGGGCGCTATGAGTCAATGTCACCGAGATTTGGTATGATACCAACCGCCCAATGAAATGACTCTTTTAAGCCCTCTCCCGTTGAGCTACGCTCGACTTCGTCTCAGGGGAGAGGGTTGGGAGAGGGGGCCGTCGCCGCAGTGCCCCTCTCTACTGCGGCTAAGCAGCAAGCTGCCAAGCCTGCGTATCTCTCCCCTGAAGGGGAGAGAGAAAAGCGGTCATTTCATCGGACGGTTGGTATGAGGTGTAATTACAGCCGCCCATCCCCAAACGAAAAGGCGCGGCACCCGCCAAGGGCACCGCGCCTTTTCAATGCGCGTCAATGTGCGGTATCGTTAGCTGATGTTCGCTGCGACCATGCAGTAAATCATTGGCAGCGACAGCAACACGTTGGTCCGGCTGGCAGCCAGAGCAATCGGCGCGGCCTTGGCCTTTTCCTCGTCGGTGGCTTCAACCAGCCCGAGGATCTTCTTCTGAGCGGGCCAGATGAGGAACCATACGTTGAACGCCATGAGCAGCGCGATATACATGCCAAGCCCGATCAGCCGGAACTTGCCGCCACCGCTCAGCGTAAAGGCTTGATGCGCCCAGCCGCCGTTGATGGCGATCCACACCCCGGTTATCACTGTCAGCAGCGCCGCATAACGGAAGAAGAAGAACACCTTCGGCGCGATATAGCCGGTTACGCCTTTTTTCAGTTCGGCGGGGACGGTCGGCATCGTCGGCACCTGCACGAAGTTCAGATAGTACAGCAGTCCGATCCACAGAATGCCGAGAAAGGTGTGCGCCCAGTGCAGGATAGCATTGAGATCAACCGGCGCGCCCGCACTGGTATCGCCCGAAAATTGAATCATCACCCCAACCGCGAGCACAAGGCCCACCGCCAGCACCAGGTGCAGGTTTCCGAAAAACTTGGCCATTGTATCCCCCTTGGTCTTGAATAAAATCACGCAACGGCGGGATGATGCGACAAGTTCGCGCCCATGTCACCCGCATTTTCGGCAGATGTCCACCGGCGCGTCGATCAAGGGGTCAATCCAGCACGCCATAGAGGAACAGGCGGACATTGGCCTGGGTCTGGCGTTCGATCTGATCGTCGTTTAGCTTGACCCCCCAGGCGACCCGGTTGGCCGGGCCGCCGACCACGAGATTGAGGAATCCATAGGCAATATCCTGCGCTTTTTCAGCGCTGCCAAACCGCTTCGGCAGGCGGCGGTGGAACAGGTCTGCGAGATAGGCGAGTGTTGGGCCGGTGCCGCGGGTGAGCGTATATTCACCAATTTCCGGCATCCGCCCCGATTCTGCATTGGTGATCCGCAGCAGCCGCAGCCCTTCGCGGGTGAGAATGTTGGCGACGAGGATGTGGCCGACGGCGTTCAGGCTTTCGGCAAAATCCTCGGTCTCCGCCGCGCGGAGCCTTTCTACCGGCACCACGAAATCGTCGATTGCGCGTTCCAGCGCGTTGCGGAACAGCGTCGCCTTGTCACCATAGCGCGCATAAACCGTGCGCTTGGCCATGCCGACCGCCGAAGTAATCGCCTCAATCGTCGTGCGTTCAAACCCGTGTTCAAGAAACAGATCGAGCGCCACATTGAGCAATTCGCGATTGCGCGCCTCGGCATGGCTGGCGGTTGGGCGGCCAGGGCTGCGATGGCGTGTATAGTTTGCGGGTTTGGGTTTTTCCATATGGCTTTGCACAAACACTAACTGCCAAAACCGATCAGTTTGCACAACGCCCAATTCAAACGCGCCTGCGCCGGCTCGTCAGCTGCTTATTTGGTGCGCAGGTCAGATAGGCAACTGGTAAAACCGCACCGCGTTGTGCTGGAGGACTTTTTCCTGAACCTCGCGGCTGTGGCCGCCCATCACGTCCTTGAGGTGCGCCTGCACGCCGGGATAGAGCGAGGTCGGGTGTGGGAAATCGGTTTCGAACATCACGTTGTTCACCCCGATGGTTTCGAGCAGCAGCTTCGGCGCGGTTTTTTCGAACCAGAAGGTGCACATGAAATGATCGCGGAAATAGTCCCAAGGCTCCTTTGACAGCTCCTTGCGCTTGCCCGCGAGCATTTCCTGGAACTGATGCTCGAGCGCCTCGACCGCAAAGGGAATCCAGCCGGCGCCGCTTTCGATCAGCCCGATCTTGAGCCTGGGATGGCGATCAAGCCGCCCCGAAACCATCCAGTTGCCCAGCGTCGCGGCATTGCCGATCGAGAACATCGTCGCCACCACTGCAAGCTGCTGTTCAAAGGCAAAGCCTTCCCAGGACAGCGAATTGGCATCCAAGCCGGAATTGAGGTGAAAATTGAGCGGCATGCCGGTCGCTTCACACATCTCAAGGAACGGGGTCCAGTATTCGTGCATGAAGCTCGGCATGCCAACCCGCTCGGGCGTATCGGGCAGGACAAAGCCTTTCAGCCCCATATCAATGCAGCGCCGCGCCTCCACTTCCATCGCCTTCTGATCCCAGAAGGGCAGGTGGGCCATATTGAAGATGCGATTGCCCGAGACGTGCTGATATTCAACGCTGGCATCATTGAACATCTGGATGATCGCCAGCGCCAGATCAGGATCGCCAAGTGTCATCAGCGAACCGGCCTGGGTCACGCCCGAATTCTGGTAACAAATCTGGGCATAGATGCCCATGTCGTCCATCGCTTGCATACGTTCCTTCATCAGGTGGCCGCCGGGATGCGCCTGTTCGAGCTTGGGGAAGGCCAGTCGTCCGAGCAGCTTGTTGTTATCCTTGCGGATAACGTTGCCGCCCATCGATCCGAAGTTGCGATCCCCCACATACCAGCGCTCAACCCCGTCGGCATCGCATTTTACATAGGGCACCTTGTCCTTGTATTTCGCTGGTGCGCGGCTGGTGAACAGGTCGGGCGCTTCGGTGATGTGGGTATCGGTATCGATGATCTTGATACCTTCGAACATCGGATCGAGCCCGCCGGACTGGGTTGAATAGTCCACCTCGCGAATGATGCCGCCTTCGGTGTAGCCTGCGGCTGACCAATATTTGCGCGCAGAGGTTGCGAGTTCGGCGGTGTCGGCTTCAGCCATGATCCGGAGTCCTTTTCAGCGATTAATGCGCATTTTCGCACCGGCGTGAGGCTAGGGCAATCGCTTTCCGGCGCTGAACGGCACACTATCGCCTGTGCGGGGCCATGGGGCTGTTTGGGCGTTGACCGCAGCGATTGCGATACGGCACAATCGCGCAAGGAAACCGCCGCAGGACTGCGACGACGAGAGGCTGCTCGATGTCTGAAATCACCATCTCACCATTGCGCGAAGACCTGTCGTTCGGGGTGCGGGTTGGCGGCGTAACGGCTACGAATTCGCAAAGACCGGTGGTGCGCGAAAAGATCAGCGCTGCATTCAGACGGCACGGCATGATCGTGTTCGAGGGGGTGGAGGCCAGCGATGCCATGCAGGTGGCGCTCAGCGAAATTTTCGGGCCACTGAAGGAACATCCGGTCAAGTCCATAGCGCGGGTTGATGCCAATTCGCTGCCCGGGGTGGTGGCGATCAATGCGCTGGCGGGCGAGGGCGGGGTGGTCGATATTGGCGGCACCCGGCTGTCGCACTGGCTGCCGTGGCATTTCGATCACTGCTATAACGATGAGCTGAACTATGCAGGCGTGCTGCGCGCCACAGAGATTGTTGCCGAGGGTGGTCTGACCGGGTTTGCCGATGGCGTGGCGCTGTACAATGCCTTCCCCACCGACCTGCTCGCCCGGATTGAAGGCGAAAAAATTCTCTACACGCTCAACGTGCAGTATGAAGGGATGAAGTTCGGCCTGCCGCCGCAGTTCTCGGTAATCCAGCGCAAGCCTACTCCGCCGGGATTTGCGGAGCAGGCGCAGGCGATGCCGCGCGCGATTCATCCTGCCGTCTGGACGCGGGAGAGCGGCGAGAAAGTGCTGCACGTCTCGCCGTGGATGGCCGAGGGGATTGCTGGCCGTGAGGATGCCGAGGGCGATGCCTTGCTCGCCGAGGTTTGCCAGACGATCAACGCACTGTCCGCCTCGTGCTCGTACCACCACAAGTGGCTGCCGAGCGATATGGTGATCTGGGATAACACCCGGATGCTGCACTCGGTTTCGGGCAACAGCCCCACGGTTGATCGCCGCATGCAGCGCACGACGATCAAGGGTGATTATGGTTTGGGCCGCTTTGAAGATGGCGCGGCGGGGGGCGGGATTTTGTCTGAGACGACGGTTTGAGGGGGCGAAATGGCGCGCATTGCGGTTGACGGGCTCGACCTTGATTACGAACTGATCGGGCCGAAAGGAGCCCCGCCGCTGGTGATTACGCCCGGTGGTCGTTTCCCGCGCGATACGGCAGGGGTGCCGGAACTGGGGGCCATTTTCGCCGACAGCGGCTACCGCGTGCTGCTGTGGGACCGGCCCGGTTGCGGCGCATCGGATATCGCCTTCACCGCGCCAAGCGAGTCGGTGATGAATGCCAATGCGCTCGTTGGCCTAGTCGAAAAACTGGGTTTGAGGGATGTAACACTGGTCGGCGGATCGGGGGGATCGCGAATCACGCTGATGGCGGCGGTGCGGATGGTGGAAAATGTCCGCAAGGTCTCGATCTGGTGGATCAGCGGCGGGCCGGTCGGCTTGGCTGGCCTCGCGTGGTTTTATTGCGGCGATCAGATCATGGCGGCCTCCAAAGGCGGGATGGAGGCAGTCACCGCACTGCCAAGCTGGGCCGATCAGATCGCGCGCAACCCGCGCCTGCGCGACATCCTGTTAGCGCAAAATCCCGACCAGTTCATCGCCACGATGCAACAATGGGGCAAGGCCTTCGCCTATTCGGATGACAGCCCGGTGCCGGGGATGAGCGCCGCCGATTTCGCCCGGCTGACGGTGCCGGTGCAGGTGTTCCGTTCGGGTCACAGCGACATGGCGCACACGCGCGAAACCTCTGAATGGGTGCACAGGTTGTTGCCCAATTCGCAGCTTTTCGAGCCGCCGTGGGGCGATCAGGAATGGAACTATGTTTCAACATTCCCGATTGATACCGCCAATCGTCGGGGCCGGTTTGAACGCTGGCCGAGAATCGCGCCTGCGGTGCTCGATTTCCTGAAGGGCTGACCGATGGACGCCAATTTCGAAGCGCAGATGCGCGATTTGCTTGATCGGCAAGCAATCTGGGCGGTGATCCAGCGTATGGCGCGCGGGCTTGACCGGGTGGACAATGATCTGGTGCTGTCGTGCTATTGGCCCGGCGCGATCGACGATCACAATCATTTCGTCGGAACGCCCGAAGGCTTCGTTCAATATGCAGACCGGATGACGTTGAGTTTCGAAAGCTGCCAGCACGGTCTGCTCACCCACAATTGCGATCTGGCGGGGGCTGAGGCACATTGCGAGACCTATTATATTTTCACTGCTACCGCCGCCGCGCCGCCGCATTTCATGTCGACCGGGCGGTATCTCGATCACTTTGAAAAGCGCGGCGGCGAATGGCGCATCCGCAACCGGGTGACGATTGTTGATGGGACATTTGATCTGATGCCCGCTGCGGCAACGGCGGGGATGCCGCCAGCCTATGGCCCGGGTGAAAAACCGGTTTCGCGCGATCGCAGTGATGTGAGCTATCAGCGGCCACTGCGGGTGCGGCAGCCTGACGGGTAAGTGGGGCTTGGCGGATAAGTGGGTCTGGCGGCGCACCCACTCACGCCTTCAGCACCTCCTCCAGCAAAGCCACTGTCCCCGCCCAGGAAAGCCGATCCGCCAAGGCATTGTAGGCAATTCCAGCCCGCCCCAGTCCATCCGCCGCCGGATCGGTAAACCCATGCGCCGCCTCGCCAAAGGTGGTGATCGTGTGCCGCACCCCGGCCGAAGCCATCTCTGCGCGCAGGCTTTCTATC
>JANLOZ010000197.1:0-3839 GCA_031366845.1 Novosphingobium sp.
TCGAATTGCCCGATTTCCCCGGCTGGGCAACGATCCCCTCCACTTACAGCCTGGCTGATGCCCGCGTCTGGCATCTGGCCTTTGCCTGGGTGCTCGGCGGGGCGATTGTGCTGTATTTGATCTGGTCGCTGGTCAACGGCCATATCCGCCGCGATCTGTGGCCAAAGCTGAAAGAGCTGGCACCTGCCCATCTGTGGCAGGATATCAAGGACCATGCCGCGCTGCGCTTTCCCACGGGCGAGGCGGCGCTGGCCTATAATATCCTGCAAAAGCTGAGCTATGGCGGCGTGCTATTCGTGCTGCTGCCTGGGATCGTCCTCACCGGAATGGCGATGTCCCCGGCGATTGACGCCGCATTTCCCTGGCTGCCCGATCTGCTCGGCGGGCGGCAATCGGCGCGCTCGCTGCATTTTCTTTGTGCGGCGGGGCTGGTCGCGTTTTTCATCGTCCACATCATCATGGTGGTGCTTGCCGGGCCGATCAATGAGGTGCGTTCGATGATCACGGGCTGGTATCGATTGAAGCCGGACAGACCAAAAGCGAAGGCGGAGAGCGGCGATGATTGAGCACCTTTCGCGCCGCCGTCTGCTTTGCGCCGGAGCGCTCGGTGCAGGCAGCCTGATGCTTGCCGGCTGTGACAAGCTGACCAAGCCCGGGCCATTCCGCTCGATGCTCGAAGCCATGGACAATCTGCATTTCGGCGCCGATCGCGCGCTGATGGGCGGCGCGCTCGCGCGCGAATTCAGCGCGGCCGACATGTCGCCCAATTTCCGCGCCAACGGTAGCCGCACCGGCGCGGCCAATGCCGATTGGTCTGCCCATTCTGCGACGAACTTCAAGGACTGGAAGCTCAGGCTGGATGGCCTCGTGCTGCGCCCGCTCGATCTGTCGCTCGATGCGCTCAAAGCCATGCCGCAGCGCGTGCAGATTACCCGCCACGATTGTGTGGAAGGCTGGAGTGCGATCGGTAAATGGCAGGGGCCGCAGCTTTCGAATATCCTGGGTTCCGCCGGGCTGCTTCCCGCCGCGCGCTTTATCGTGTTCCACTGCGCTGATCTCTATGAGGGCAAGCCCTATTACGAATCGCTCGATCTGATAGAGGCGCACCACCCGCAGACGATCCTTGCCTGGCAAATGAACGGCATGGCGCTCCCGGTCGATCACGGTGCGCCGATCCGCATGCGCAGCGAACGCCAGCTTGGCTACAAGCATGCGAAATATGTCATGCGCATCGAGGCGCGATCGAGCCTAGCCGGACTTTACGGCGGCAAGGGCGGTTTCTGGGAGGATTCGCGCGGCTATCAGTGGTGGGCAGGGATCTGAGGGTAAGGGGAGAAAGATCATGGTGCGGCGAGAATTGCCCCGGAAACGCGGGCTCCGCTGATCACGGGCATCGTGCTGCTCTTGCTGTTCCTGCCGATCCACATAATCGAGTTCGACAAGATGCCGCTTTGGTATCACGCGGCGTTTCTGCTCACGCTGATCCCGCTGGTGGTGTGGGGCGGACGGTTTTCGCCAAAGTGATCTGGCACCTAGCCGCCAACCCCCAAGCCATCGCGCAGCAACCTTTCTGCTTCGGCGGCGACCTCTTTGACACTGTGCTCTTCGCCCCAAATGCCAAAGCGCAAGCCAAGAAAGACGTTCATTCCCATAATCGCCCAGGCACGTACTTCGCTGTCGCCGGGGGTCATGGCCCCAGCTGCGACGCTGTCATCAATGCGGCCGGCAATACGGGCTGCCGTGCCGTGGTAATGGGCGCGATAGCTCTCCGGGTCAGCAAATTCTGCTTCATCGATGATCCGGTAGAGCTCTTTGTGCTCGCGCGCGAAGGCAAGGAAACCGGTTAAGGCTTCACGTTCTCGCTGCAATCCGGTGCTACCCGCCGAAACCTCGGCCGCTGCCGCTCGGGCAACCGATGCGCTCATGTCCTTCACAAGCGCGGAAAAGATCGCATCCTTGGAATCGAAATAGGTGTAAAAACTGCCCAAAGCTGTCCCGGCCCGGCGGGTAATGCCGCTCACCGACGCTTCGTGGAAACCGCGCTCGCCAAATTCCGCTGCAGCGGCATCCAGAAGGCGGCGCAAAGTCTCCCGTCCGCGCGCCGTGCGGGGTTCTTTTCCGGGGCTAGCCGGAGCATTCCTGGCTTTAGCTGCCTGTTCCGGCACGCTTGTTCCCTTCCCACTCGGCAGGGCGCGCATTTCCAGCGCACACCTGTTGCCGTCCTGCCACGCCTTATCATTAATTGGCCATTTCGCCAATCAAAAGTTGAAAGGTGGTTCATCTTTCAATATTGAGTGATTCATCAAGCGGCGCAAGAGGTGTCGCAGGGGAGATTCCGGATGACCTCGAATTTGAAAACAGGCCGCACCATACGCGCGCTTCTCGCCGCAACCGCGCTCACAGCCTTTGCCGCGCCTGCCGTTGCGCAGAACACCCCACCAGCCAATGACTCGGTGAGCAATTCTGCCGAGGACGGCACGATCATCGTTACAGCGCGTCGCCGGGAGGAAAGCCTGCTCAATGTACCGCTGTCGATCACCGCGCTAACGGGCGAGCAACTGGCAATGAAGGGTGCGGCCGATATCACTGCGCTTGCCGACGAAATACCCAACGTCACACTTGAGCCTTCGCGCGGAACCAATTCGACCCTTACGGCATTCATCCGGGGCGTCGGCCAGCAGGACCCGGTTTCAGGCTTTGAACAAGGCGTCGGGATCTATCTCGATGACGTTTATCTCAATCGTCCTCAGGCTGCGGTTCTCGACATCTACGACGTTGACCGGATCGAAGTGCTGCGCGGGCCGCAGGGCACGCTCTATGGGCGCAACACCGTGGGCGGAGCGGTCAAGTACGTATCCAAGAAGCTGTCAGATAGCCCGATGCTGAAACTGCGCGGGACCTATGGCAGCTATAACCAGGCCGACGGCGTGATGACTGCAAGTGCGCCGGTTACATCGGACGGCGTGCTGCGGATTGGCGGTTCGGTCGCCCGGTTGACCCGCGGCGGGTTCGGTACGAATCTCACCACGGGCTTGCCAAATTACAACAAAAATCTGTGGGCTGGGCGCGGCACGATCGAGGTTCATGGGACCGATTTCTATGCGCGTATCTCCGCCGATTATGCACACGACAAGTCGGCGCCGCGTGGTGGCTCGCGTCTGATCCCCTCGCTCCAGACCGCGACTCCAACGCTGGCCAATGTCTTCGATACGCAGGGTGGGCTCAATTCTCCGCTGCAAGATGTCAAGGCCTGGGGGGTTTCCCTGTTCATGGAAGCCCGGCCTACCGATTGGCTGACATTCCGTTCGATCACCGCCTACCGCAAGGATGACACCACCACGCCTATCGATTTCGACGCTCTGCCCGCCGTAGATGTTGACGTGCCGGGCATCTATCGCAACAATCAGACCAGCCAAGAGCTGCAAGTGCTGGTCGACAAGGGCAAGTTCCACGGGCTTCTCGGCTTCTACTATCTCAACGCATCAGCGCTGACCCAGTTCGACGTGCGGCTCTTCACCACCATTGCGGGCCTTGCCGCTTACACCAACGCCGACATACGCACCGACACCATGGCCGGCTTCGCTGATATGAGTTACGATTTGACCGACCAGCTCAGCATTTCAGTCGGAGGACGCTACACTTGGGATCGGCGCGACGCTTATATCCTGCGCCAGAACTATACCGGCGGCGGCTCGCCAACTTTCGGCGGTGCGGGAACGCCTTTTTTTAGTGCCAGCACCAATTTCCGTGGCAATCAAAGCTTCAAGAAGTTTACGCCGAAAGCAACGATCACCTTCAAACCCACGCCTGAGACAACGCTTTTTGCCAGCTTCAGCCAA
>JANLOZ010000203.1:0-11617 GCA_031366845.1 Novosphingobium sp.
GCGCAGGGCATGACGCTCTGGGTTGGTTGACCTGCGGTCCCCTTCGGGTCGCTTCGCTCGCAATGACGAGGTGATTTAATCTAATCTCATCCTGCTTTAAATTCTATTCAACTCACGGGGAATCGGCACCGGTCCGCTCCCCCGCCTGTTTCAGTGTAACTGAAACAGAATCTAAGCGTCGCCTTATTTAATCGCCGCCATTTGCTTGCTAGCTTCGGCCTTCCTTGCCGCACTGAGCAACCCGCAAGCGCGCACCCGTTCAACCGTCCGCTCCAGCTCCAGCTCGGCGGTCTTGCCGGCGAGCCTTGGCCGCAGGTCAGCGGCAATCGCATCGGCGCGCGCCAACGAGCAGTAGCCGTTGAGCATCGTTGGCAGCTTGGAGGCGAAGAAGATGCCGCCCGAGCCCCCGAGCAGATCATCGAGGTGCAGCTTCATCCAGTCGTAGCCCATCTCGCGCGTGCCGGTGGTGGAAATCACCCCGCGCACAAGGCCCAGCCGCTCGCTCGCTCGCAGCCGCTTGTCTTTCGCCTCATCAAGCACCCATTTGGCGATCACCTTGTTACCGCTGCCACCAACCGCGCCGAGCAGCACCGGGCGGATCGACGAATCCTGGGTCGCCAGCGCCCGGCCATAAAGGTCCATCGCGCCAGCAACGCCCTTGCCCTCGAGCCACGCCGAAAGCGCCGGTTGATACCACATCGGATCGAGCGCCGCGGTGTTGCCGGCGAGATAGGCCGAAGCGCCCGCGACCAGCTGCGCCTTGACCGCGCTGATCTTGGCTGCCCTCGCCAGAGCGGACACTACCGATATCCGCCGCTGCGTGCGTTCGGGCGCTTCGTTGGCATAGGCCCCCGCGCCCAGGTTCAAACCCAGCGAGCGCAGGATCGGCAAATAGGTGCGCGCGACAAAACTGCGGTACGATTTGGTCGCCGCAGCGCTGAACAGATCGGCGCTGCGCAGTGTTTCCAGCCCGTCAAGAGCGACACTCGCCGCATGGCTGTCAGGATTTATGGCCAGGCGCCGCGTCAGCGCGGCCATCTGCGCAACGCTCGAACGCCCGGCGAGGTAGCTTGCGCGCAGGCTATCCGCCGTTGCCAGCGCCTCATCGCCCGAAAGCGAGTTGCCGCGCGCGATCAATGCGTCCCAGTCGGTTTTTGGTAGCTCGAAGCGGTAATAGCCGGTGCCTCCCGCATTGGGCATCAGCGCGCCCTTGCCGGGTGAGGCGATGATTGATTCGGGCTTGTCGAACAAAGTGCAGCTGCGAGCCTTACCCTGCCTTATGCACAGCGGCACACCCCACAGCGTCGGGGGTGCAGTCGAACCGAACCGGGCATAGCGCTGCTGGCTAACCCGCCAACCGGCGCCATCATGTGCGAAAGTCACCAGCGGCACGCCCTGCTGGTCAGTGAAGCTGCGCATGGCCGGCAGAATCCGCGGATCGCCGGCAACCTGCGCCATCGCGCCAAAAAATTCAGCGCTGGTAGCGTTGCCGTATTTGTGCGCCGCCATATAGGCGCGCACCCCGTCGCGGAACCGGGTGTCACCCATGAAAGCGGCGATCATTGCGATTACGTGGCCACCCTTGCCATAGGTGATGGTGTCAAAGGCGGCATCAATCTGGCTGTTGCGCGCGATTGTCTGGTGGATCGGTCGTCCGGCGATCAGCGCATCAGTGTTCATCGCCGCAAAGCCTTCGGCATTGGCACCGGAACCGATGTGGAGGTCGGGTCGCCACTTGTTGGCGATATGATAGCCCATCCAGTTGGCGAAACTCTCATTGAGCCAGATATCGTCCCACCACGCCGGAGTCACCAGATCGCCAAACCACTGATGCGCCAGTTCGTGCGACACCACCATGCCGAAGCCGCGCTTGGTGGCGATCGAACTCTTGCCATCGAGCACGATGATATTGTCGGCATAGAGGTCCGCCCCGGCATTCTCCATCGCGCCGGGCATGATTGGTGAGGTGATCTGGTCGAGCTTGGGATAGGGGAACGGCTGGCCAAAATAGTCCTCGAGCAGCGCGACAATCGGTTTGGAGTTTTCGAGCGCGAAGGCAAGTTTCGCGGCATTTGGCGCAGGCGAAATAACGCGCAGCGGCAGGGGCGTGGCGCGCTGCGGGGTGGGCGGCACAGTCCCCGCCACCGAGGCGAACGGGCCCACCATCATCGCCACCAGATAGGTTGGCAGCGGCAGCGTCGGGGCAAAGCGGTGGACGTCGAGCCCGGACTCTTCCTGGGTGGAAACCTCGGGTGCGTTGCTGACCGCCTTCAGCCCTTTTGGCGTGCGCAGGGTAACGGTAAAGGGCGTCTTGAAGCCGGGTTCGTCAAACCCGGGAAAGCTTGCGCGAGCATCGATCGATTCGTGCTGGGTCCACGAATACCATTCGTCGCCGACGTGAACGCGGAACATGCCTGCCGGGCCTGATCCGAACGGCGCATCGTAATCGAAGATGAAGGTCACCGGGCCAGCGGGGACTTCCCCACGCATTTCCAGCACGGCGCTGTCGCCATCAGCGAGCTGGTGCCAGACGGGCGAATAGGTCTTGCCTTGCGCCACAGCGGTGACGCTGTGAATCTTGAAATTTCGCCCGTGCAGGAACACCCGGTCACTGGCCTGCTTCAGGCGCGCGTCGATTTCCACATGGCCGGAAAAGCGCTCCTTCGCAGGATCGACGCTAAGGTCCAGCCGGTAGGCGATGGGAGTAACCGCGTCGCCGAGCTTGCCTGCGGGCGCTTCGGGCAGGATAAAAGAAACCGGCGGGGTGGGCGCAACACCGCTTGCTGCGGTTTGCGCGATGGCGGGAAACTGGATTGCCAATGACAAGGCAATCGCGCTGACGGCAGCCAAGGTCTGACGCATGAATTCTCCTAAAGAAACAGTTGCTCGTCGCTTGGCACGCCTTGTGACCGAAGCACGCCCCCTACTCGATAAAACGGCAACCGGCGCCGACGAGGGTCAGAGTCGGACTGAGCAGGGCTGAACAAGAAGCTAGAGGAGGAGCGGGCAATAAGGCGGCGGCGCTTCCCCGCAAGCGCATTCGTCCCTAAGGCGCTCGGCAATGCGCGATCCCTTCATCCTGCTTGACGATGCTCGGGCGCAGGGCGCAAGCCCGGCCCGGCTTTATCAGCGCCCGCTGGAGATCGTGATTGCCCGCCGCGCCGGTGAAGTGGCGGCCGCGCTGGCCCGGATCGGGGCGCTGCATGAGGCAGGACATCACCTCGCCGGGTGGATCGCCTATGAAGCAGGGCTGGCGCTCGAACCGCGCCTGACGCCGCTTGCCGATGCGCGCGTCGGTGCGGCGGGGCCGTTGATATGGTTCGCCGCTTTTGCCACCTACCGCGAGATCGCGGCCGCAGATGTCCTCGCATGGCTCGCCGGGAATGCTGATGGCGAAGGCCGGGGGGGGGCCGATGTCGGCCCACTCGATCCCGCGCTGTCCCCCGGCGGCTATGCCCGGGCATTTGTCTCGATCCAGAACGCGATCACCGCAGGCGATATCTATCAGGCGAACCTGACTTTCCCGCTGACGGGCGCCTTCCACGGCGATCCATTGGCGCTCTATGCCGCGATCCGGCCTGCGGCGGGCGCGGGCTATGGCGGGCTGATCTTCGATGGTGCGCAGTGGCTGGCGAGTTTTTCGCCCGAGCTGTTCGTCGCGCTGAAAGAGGGCGCGGCAACGGTCAAGCCGATGAAGGGGACCCGCCCACGCGGACGCAACGCGGCGGACGACGCCGCGCTTTCGGCCGAACTTGCCGCATCGGAAAAAGACCGGGCCGAGAACCTGATGATCGTCGATCTGTTGCGCAATGATCTTTCGCGCGTCGCGGTCCCGGGTTCTGTACGGGTCGAGCGGCCTTTCGCGGTCGAAAGCTATCCGACTGTCCACCAAATGACCACCACCGTGCGCGCTGAGCTCGTGGGGGGCAAGCAGGTGCTCGATCTGGTCCGCGCGCTGTTTCCCTGCGGATCGATCACCGGCGCGCCGAAAATTCGGGCGATGGAACTGATCCATGCGGTTGAACGCGATGCACGCGGGGCCTATTGTGGGGCGATTGGCCGGATTGACCCTACTGGTGAATCCGCCTTCAATGTGGCAATCCGAACGATGAAGCTGGTGGCTGGCGAAAACGGGCGCGGCACGGCAATTTTGGGTGTGGGATCGGCGGTGGTTGCCGATTCAGAATGGCTTGGCGAATGGCGCGAAGGGCTGGTCAAAGGGGGTTTCGTGCGCGCATCTGCCGGCGGTTTCGATCTGATCGAGACCATGGCTTTCACCCCTGAAAGCGGTATCCCGCTGCTCGAACTGCACCTCGAACGCGCCAAGGCGAGCGCAGGCGAGCTGGGCTTTTCGTTCGATCGCCATGCGGTGCGCAATGCTATTCAGGCGCTGTGTTTTGAGGCCGATGCGCCATCAAAAGTGCGGCTCTGCGTGTCGCATCACGGCGCCCATTGCCTCGAAGTTTCGCCGATGCCTGCGGTTTCCTGTGATCCGGTGATCTGCGCTGTGCTGCGCCTGCCGGTCGATAGCGGTGACTGGCGGCTGCGGCACAAGACCAGCGACCGCCAGTTTTATACCGATGCTCTCGACGTGGCGAAAGCTGCGGGAGCCGGCGAGGCACTGCTGCTGCGTGATGATGGACTGGTTACCGAGGGCAGCTTCACCAACATTTTCATCGAGCGAGCGGGTAAACTGCTCACCCCGCCAATCGCGCTTGGGCTTCTTCCCGGCGTTCTGCGGCGTTCGCTGATCGATGCGGGCAGGGCCGAGGAGTGCGAACTGACGCTCGATGATCTGGCAGACGGTTTCTTCATTGGCAACGCCTTGCGCGGGCTGTTGGCGGCGCGGCTTCTTACTGATCGACCCTCTCCTTCAGCAGTGGGGCTAGCTCCTTCAGCAAAGGGGCTGGGGGTGGGGGCTGTCTTATGAGCGCAACGTCACCTTGGATGGACAGTTCCCACCCCAACCCTTCTGCTGAAGGTAGGGGGCTTTCAGATGCCCTGGCCCGCATCCAGCCTTCGCAAACCACCGCGATGACCGACCGCGCCATCGCGCTGCGCGCCGAAGGCCGCGATATAATTTCGCTTTCGGTGGGCGAGCCGGACTTCGCCACCCCTGCCCATGTCGTGGCAGCGGCGAAAGCGGCGCTTGATGCTGGCGACACCAAATACACCGCGGTTGGCGGCACCGCCCGCCTCAAATCCGCCGCCGCGCTGCATTTCGCGCGTGATTTGGGGATCGAGGTTCCCACCAGCCAGGTGACAATCAGCGCCGGGGGCAAGCAAGCGATTTTTCATGCTCTGCTGGCCACGCTCGATCAGGGCGACGAGGTGCTGATACCCAGCCCGTGGTGGGTAAGTTACCCCGAGATTGTCCGCTTCGCCGGAGCCAGCGTGGTGCCGCTCGAAACACACGCCGCAGGCGGCTTCCGCATCACCCCCGCGCAGCTTGCCGCCGTAATCACGCCGAACACCCGCTGGCTGCTGCTCAACAGCCCCGGCAACCCCACGGGCGCTTGCTATTCCGCTGCCGACCTTCAGGCGCTCGGCGAAGTGCTCCGCGCCCACCCCCGCGTGCTGGTGATGAGCGACGATATCTACGCGCCGCTGCGCTACACCCCCGGTGCCCACGCAACGCTCGCGGCCGAATGCCCGGACCTCGCCCCTCGCGTTCTCACCATATCAGGCGTTTCCAAAAGCCACGCGATGACGGGTTTTCGTATTGGCGTCGCCGCTGGACCGGCATGGTTGATTGCCGCGATGGAGACGCTCCAATCGCACAATTCGGGCAACCCCAGTTCAATCAGCCAGGCCGCTGCGGTCGCCGCCTTCGAAGGGCCGCAGGATTTTCTGCTGGATTGGTGCGAACGTTTTCGCGCGCGGCGTGACCGCGTGGTCGCCGCAATCAACGCCGTGCCCGGTCTTTCCACCCCGGTGCCTGACGGCGCATTCTATTGCATGGTCGATGCAACGGGTTTGCAAAGCCGTTTCGAAGATGATTCGGCCCTCGCGCTCCACCTGCTCGAACACGGCGTTGCGGTGGTTCCAGCTTCGGCCTTTGGCAGCCGCGACGGCTTCCGCATTTCGTTCGCTGCTGACGAAGCCAAACTCGAAGCGGCGCTGCGCCGCATCAAAGGAGCCCTGGCATGAGCCTGTTTCCCATTCTGTTCGAGGACGGCGAGGCGCTGGTGATTGACAAGCCCGCGGGCCTGCCGCTCGATACCCCGCGTGCTGGCGGGATAAGTCTCGACGATCATCTCGAACACCTGCGGCTCGGGTTTCAACGCGCGCCGATGCCGGTTCACCGTCTTGATCGGGATACTTCGGGCTGCCTGCTGCTGGCGCGCAATCCCAAGGCCTTGAAGCGGTTTTCCGCCGCTTTTGAAGCGCGGCTGGTGGAGAAGCGCTATCTCGGGATCGTTGCCGGGTCATTGCCCGATGATGCCGGGACCATCGAGCTTTCCTTGTCAAAGATATCCTCGGCGGCGGAAGGCTGGCGGATGATCCCGGCGAAAAAAGGCAAGGTGGCGGTCACCCATTGGCGCAAATGCGCGGAAATCGGCGGCATGACGCTGGTCGAATTTCGCCCCGAAACCGGCCGCACCCACCAGATCCGCGTCCACGCGCTGCACGGGCTTGGCATCGCGCTGCTCGGCGATCCGATCTATGGGGATGGAACCGGAGCACCTCGGACCATGCTGCACGCCGCCGGATTAAAGGTAGGGCGCGAGGGCAAACCGCCGGTTGTCGCAGTCGCACCGCTCCCCGCAGATTTTGCCGAGCTGGGATTCAGCGATGCCTGAGGATGGGGTTGAGGATGGGGCTGACGGTGTTGAGGCGGCGGTTGCGCGGGCGCTAGCCTGTGTGAGCGAAAGTTTCATCGCCGCGGCTGGACCCGGCGGGCAGAACGTCAACAAGGTGGCGACTGCGGTGCAATTGCGGCTCGATGTCTACGCCCTGCGGCTTGCGCCCGAAGTGTTCACACGGTTCAAGACGCTCGCCGGATCAAGGATGACTTCGCGCGGCGAAGTGGTGCTCACCGCGCGGCGGTTCCGCACGCAGGAGGCCAATCGGTCGGATGCGCGCGTTCGCCTCACTGAACTGATCCGTGATGCGCATAACCTGCCGGAAAAGCGTGCAAAATCGCGGCTTAACCGGGTCGGGAAGGAACAGCGGCTGGCGGGGAAGAAGCTGCGCGGCACGGTCAAAGCCGCGCGCGGCAAGGTTCAGTTTGATTGACCTGAAGCGCTGGCTGCAGGTGATTGTGCCGAAGATTGTGCCGGAGACTGCGCCGAAGATTGTGCAGGTGCGGGCGGAATAGCGCCCGGATTCAGCTGCTGCTTTTCGATCATCTCCGCCGCATCATCGAGCGCCTTTTGCTCGCCGCGCGTGACCCCGCCGGGGGCATCATCGCTGCGCCCACAGCCCGTCAGCGCGGCGATGAGCAATAGCGGAAGAGCGTAACGGATCATGGCCAAATTGGCCGAGCCAGCGCGAGAGCTGATGCGCGGCCGCGTGCGATCAATTGGGCTTCGCCGGGGCATCAGCAGCCTTTTCATCCACGCCCAGATCATTGAAATCTTTGGCAGTTTGTGCCGCAGCGTCCTTCTCGGTCTGGGAAGTCTTGCCCTCGCCAGCGGCTTCACTCGCTGCGTCTGGCACGGGCTGCACATTGGCTTCGGCCGAATTGACCGCTTCTTCGGCGGGCATATCAGCGGTGTCGGCGCTGGCCACTGCGTTGGGATCGTCCGACTTGCCGCAAGCGGAAAGCGAGAGCGCAGCGATCGCGGCAAATGCGGCGAATGCCAGTTTAGGGAGGGCAGGCTTCTTCATGGCGCGTTCCTGTGCAAATACTGTCAGGTCAGGTCAGGCCCTAGACCGGGCCGTTGCCCCGTTCTAGCCAAAGGGCACGGGCATTACAAATCCCGCTTTGCATTTTCCCGCAATTGCCGGATTGGGCGGGAGTTCTACAAGCTCTTGCTGTCATATAAAGAATTCTTTATATGATGCGCGGTGATGAAGATCGACCCCACCTTGCGCGCGCTGGCTGACAGCACCCGGCTGCGCATCATGCGGCTGCTGAGCTCGATGGAGCTGGCGGTGGGTGAACTCGCACAGGTGCTCGGCCAAAGCCAGCCGCGCGTCTCGCGCCATGTCCGCATTCTGTGCGATGCCGGGCTGGCTGAACGGCGGCGCGAGGGATCTTGGGTGTTTCTGCGGATCGCCATTGGCGAGGGCCGTGCCCCGCCGATTGGTGAGGCGGTGGCGGGGCTGCTTTGCGCCGCTGAAGCGGACGATGCCCAATTCGCCGCGCGCTGCAGCGAAGATCGCCGCCACCTCGCCGCGATACGCGCTGGCCGCGAAGACCTCGCCGCCACCTACTTTGCCCGGCATGCTGGCGAGTGGGACCAGCTGCGCTCGCTCCACAGCCCTGATGGCCCGGTGGAGGCGGCGTTGGTGGAAGCCTTGGGGGATGATCTTGGTGAGTTGCTCGATGTTGGCACCGGCACCGGGCGGATTGCCCAACTGCTCGCACCGAAAGCGGCGCACGTCACGGCGCTTGATAACAGCCCGGAAATGCTGCGGATCGCCCGAGCGCGGCTGCACGGTCTGGGCGGTGGCGCGGCCGATCTGGTCCAGGGCGATTTTGCCGCGCTGCCGTTTGCCGATGCCACTTTTGACACGCTCACGCTGCATCAGGTGCTGCACTATGCGCTCGATCCGGGCGCGGTTTTGGCCGAAGCCGCGCGGGTTACCCGAACCGGGGGCCGCATCGCCGTGGTCGATTTCGCCGCGCATGACCGTGAGGAACTGCGGCTTCGCCACGCCCACGCCCGGCTTGGATTTTCCGATGAACAAATGCTGGCGCTGCTCTCCCAAGCCGGGTTCGCCACGCAGCCCGCCGCCGCGCTTCCGGGGCGCGAACTCACGGTCAAGATCTGGACGGCCACGCGAAATGCCCGATTTGCCGCCCCGCCTCCAAGCCTGACGAAAGGAGCGCGCACGCATGCATAACGCCAACAATCTCCCGCAATTGGTGACGCTTCCGGGCGACGTCTCAGTCTCGTTCGAATTCTTCCCGCCCAAGACCGAAAAGATGGAAGAGCAGCTGTGGCAGGCGATCACCCAGCTTGCTCCGCTCGAACCCCGCTTTGTCTCGGTAACTTATGGCGCGGGCGGTTCAACCCGCGAGCGCACCCATGCCACTGTGGCGCGGATCGTGCAGGAAACGAGCCTCGTCCCCGCCGCACACCTCACCTGTGTTGCCGCAAGCAAGGCCGAGATTGCCGAGGTGGCGGACCAATACTGGCTAGCTGGCGTGCGGCATATCGTCGCGTTGCGCGGTGATCCGCCGCCTGCCGATGGCGGGCGCTTCGTGCCGCACCCGCAAGGTTTTGCCAGCGCGGCAGAACTGGTTGCCGGGCTCACCGCGCTCCATCCGTTCGAAATTTCGGTCGCCGCCTATCCCGAAGTGCACCCCGATGCGGCGAGCGCTGAGGCAGATCTCGATAACCTCAAGCGCAAGCTCGATGCCGGGGCAAGCCGCGCGATCACCCAGTTTTTCTATTCGACCGACGCCTGGTTCCGCTTCAATGACAAGGTTCTCGCCGCGGGAATCGCGGCCCCGATCGTGCCGGGGATCATGCCGGTAACCAATTTCGCCGCGATCAGGCGCATGTCGGGCAACACTGAAATCCCGGCATGGATGGAGGCAATGTTCGAAGGGCTCGATGATCGCCCGGGGCCGCGCGCGCTGGTTTCCGCCGTGGTCGCGGCTGATCTATGCCGCCGCCTTTATGATGGCGGGGTGCGCGATTTCCATTTTTACACGCTCAACCGCGCTGATCAGGCCTATGCCATCTGCCAGCTGCTCGGCGTGCGGCCCAAGTGATGCCGATAAATAGGGATAAATAGGGACAGTCCCTATTTATCAGGATGACGAAGGAATGATGGAATGAGTGCCCGCGAAAAATTCCTCATCGAGGCGGCAAAGCGCGTGCTGATCACCGACGGCGCGTTCGGAACCGAAATTCAGAACTACAAGCTGACCGAGGCGGATTATGCCGGTTCGCTGGGGCTGACCAAGGATGCGAAAGGCAACAACGATATCCTCGCGCTGACCAAGCCCGAGGTTCTGGAGGCCATTCACCGCGCCTATTTTGAAGCGGGCGCCGACATTGCCGAGACCAACACGTTTTCGGCCAACCGGATCAGCCAGGCCGACTACGGTGCGGAGCATCTGGTGCGTGAAATCAACCTTGCCTCGGCGCAATTGGCGAGGGCCGTGGCGGATGAATTTCAGGCCAAGGATGCCAAAAATGGAATAATACGTCCGCGCTTTGTTGCGGGCGCGATCGGCCCGACCAACAAGACGCTCTCGCTCTCGCCCGATGTCAACGATCCCGGCTTCCGCGAGGTCGATTGGGATACCATGGTCGATGTATACAAGGAGCAGGCCGCCGCGCTGGTTGAAGGCGGCGCCGATTTCATCCTGATCGAAACCGTGTTCGATACGCTCAACGCCAAGGCCGGGATCATGGCGGTGAAGCAGCTTGAACAGGAGCTCGGCCATGAAGTGCCGATCATGCTGTCGATGACGCTCACCGATCTTTCCGGGCGCAACCTGTCAGGCCACACGGTCGAAGCCTTTTGGCACGCGGTGCGGCATGCGAAGCCGTTGACCGTGGGGCTGAATTGCAGCTTCGGTGCCACCCAGCTGCGCCCGCATGTGAAATCACTCAGCGAGATCGCCGATACGCTGATCATGATCTATCCCAATGCCGGTCTGCCCAATGAACTAGGCGAATATGACGAGATGCCGGGGACTACGGCGGGCTTCGTCAAAGAATGGGCGGTGGCGGGACAGGTCAATATTCTTGGCGGTTGCTGCGGATCAACGCCTGCGCATATCGCGGCGATGGCCTCTGCGGTTGCTGGTTTGGAGCCGCGCAAGGTGCCGGTGCTGGAGCCGGTGACGCGGTTGGCTGGGTTGGAGCCGATGGTGCTGGCGGCTTAGTCCCCTCACCTCTTCAGGGGAGAGGGCCTGGGAGCGGGGAAGTCTCTTAACTTCAAACATTTTGGCCGGTTGAGACTCCCCCTCTCCCCGGCCCTCTCCCCTGAAGGGGAGAGGGAGATTTGAATGAATACGAAAAGTTCCGCCCGCTTCGTCAACATCGGCGAACGCACCAATGTTACCGGCAGCGCCGCGTTCAAGAAGCTGATCCTTGCGGACGACTACGCCAAGGCGGTAGAAGTCGCGCGTCAGCAGGTCGAGAACGGCGCGCAGGTGATCGATGTCAATATGGACGAAGGGCTGCTCGATGCGGTCCATGCGATGACCACCTTCCTCAAGCTGATTGCCGCCGAGCCTGACATCGCCCGGGTGCCGGTGATGATCGATTCGTCGAAGTGGACTGTGATCGAAGCCGGGCTGAAATGCGTTTCGGGCAAACCCATCGTCAATTCCATCTCGATGAAGGAAGGCGAATCGCAGTTCCTTGAACAAGCGCGGCTGTGCATGGCCTATGGCGCGGCAGTGGTGGTGATGGCCTTCGATGAAAAGGGCCAGGCCGATACCAAGGCGCGCAAGATCGAGATTTGCGAACGCGCTTACAAA
>JANLOZ010000078.1:0-29402 GCA_031366845.1 Novosphingobium sp.
GCAGGGTAGGGTGTGCCGTCCTTGTGGCGGTAGGTGCCGTCGGGCGTCCACATCATGTCGATATCAGAATAGGATCCACCGTGATCGGTCCCGCCACTGATGCAAACGAATAGGCAGTCGGCTTCGCTCTCGTTGATCAGATGGTGGCCGTTCTCGGCGCCTTTGGGCCAGGCGCAAATATCTCCTGCGCGCAAGACAGTCCGGCCCCCATCTTCGATCAGCACCGCCTCGCCGGTAATCATCACCAGCAGCTCGTCTTCACCGCCGTGCCAGTGGCGCTGCGATGACCATCCGCCCGGCTTCAGCGTTACCTGGCTCGCGCCGAATTCACTCAGGTCGCTCGCCGGGGCCAGTCTGCGGAACCAGCGCCCGCTAACATCGGCATTGAACGGCGGTGGATAGCCGGTGGTGTTCTTCTGTTCGATGGCTTCAAGGTCGAGCTTGGGCACCTTTGCACTCCTGCTTGTGTCGCACTGTTATAGCCCATATGCCAACAGGCAGTCATGAACGAAATTCTTCCCGTCCTGCCGCCGGTTCTTCCGCCGGTCCTGCCGCCGGTCCTGCCGATCGCCGAAGCGCTGATCGCTTGCCCCAGCGTAACGCCCGCGATGGGGCTGGTGTTCGATTGCCTTGAGGGGCAGCTCGCCCCGCTTGGTTTTGCCGTGCACCGCGCAATGTCGGGCGAGGCACCCGATGGCCCGGTCGAAAACCTGTTTGCCATTCGCAAGGGACCAGCAGGCTCGCGCCATTTTGCCTTCGCCGGGCACCTCGATGTCGTGCCGCCGGGTGAGGGCTGGACCACCGGCGCGTTTCTGCCCGAACAGCGCGGCGGCTTGCTCTATGGGCGCGGCGCGGTCGATATGAAGGGGGCAATTGCCGCGATGGTCGCTGCGGTAAGCGTGATCCCCGCCGAAGCAGGCACGCTGTCATTTATCATTACCGGCGACGAGGAAGGCCCGGCGAAATACGGCACGCTGGCCTTGATCGACTATATCTGCAGTGTGGGCGCGGTTCCCGATCTGTGTCTTGTCGGCGAACCCAGTTCGTCGGGCCAGCTGGGTGACATGATGAAAATCGGCCGTCGCGGTTCGGTCAACATGTGGATTGAGGTGCCCGGGCAGGAAGGCCACGTCGCCTATCCGCATCTGGCAGATAACCCCGCCCCGCGCCTCGTCGCGCTGCTGGCCGAGCTGGACGCGCTGGTGCTTGATGAGGGGACTGAGTGGTTTCAGGCCTCCAACATTGAGATTACCCAGATCACCATCGATAACCCGGCGACCAACGTCATCGCGGCAAAAGCCACCGCACGGATATCGATTCGGTTCAACGATCTCCACACCGGCCCCGACCTGGCGGCACAGGTCAGCGAAATTGCCGCGCGGCACGGCGGCACGGTACGGCCGGTGATCTCGGGCGAGGCGTTTCTCACCCAGCCGGGCGCGTTCTCTGCAATCGTTGCCGCAGCGGTTGAAGCAGAAACCGGACGCAGCCCGCAGCCATCAACGACCGGGGGCACATCAGATGCGCGGTTCCTCAAAAGCCTTGGCCCGGTAATCGAATTCGGGCTGTGCAATGCCACCATGCACAAGCGCGATGAGGCGGTGGCGATTGCGGACCTTGATGTCCTGGCGCGGATTTATTGGCGGGTGGCTGTGGCGGCGCTGGGGGCAAGCTAGAGCAAACCGCGCAAAATATGAATCGTCATTCCGGCGAAGGCCGGAACCCAGCACAGAAAATGGTGTCGTCGCAAAGCGCCGTCGTTTGTGTGTAGGGCTGGGTCCCGGCCTGCGCCGGGATGACGGGTGGTTCAGAGTTTTCGCACGATGGCCCAAGTGCTTGCCGAAGGATGTCGCACAACATTGCCCAGTGCGGTTTCCCCTGTTAGCCTTCACCAAACCAAGGGCGGGCAAACCAAGGGCGGGAATGACATGAACAGGCGTCTCACACTCTACATCCTTCTCGGCATGGCGCTCGGTGTGGTCGCGGGCGAGCTGGTGGGTATGTCGCTGCCCAAGGAAGCCGCCGCCTTCACCTATTGGACCAAAGCATTCGGCCTGCTCTCGGCGATTTTTCTCAATCTTATCAAGATGCTGGTCGCACCGCTGGTGCTTGCCACGATCGTTTCGGGCATTGCTCATATGAACGACAGTGCCGCCATCGGCCGGATCGGCTTCCGCGCGATCAGCTGGTTTGTTATCGCCAGCTTCATCTCGATCAGCCTCGGCCTGGTCATGGTCAATCTTTTCCAGCCAGGCGTCGGGGTTGATCTTCACGCGGCGGCCAAGCCGCTGGGCGAGGTCAAGAAGCTCGATCTGTTCGAATTCATCGAACACGTGTTCCCCAAAAACCTGTTCGCCGCACTGGCCGAAAACAACGTGCTGCAAATTCTCGTGTTCTCTCTGTTCGCCGGGATCGGCCTCACCGCGATTGGCGAGAAGGGCGCGCCGCTGGTCAAAGCCGCGGTGGCGCTCGCCGATCTGATGTTGCAGATTACCGGCTATGTCATGCGCTATGCCCCCGTCGCGGTGTTCGGCGCACTGGCAAAGGTTGTGGCGGAAAACGGGCTGGGTATTCTCGGCACTTACGCCGCGCTGCTGGGTGAATTTTACCTGTCGCTGTTGTTGCTGTGGTCGCTGCTGATCGGGATTGGCTGGCTATTCCTGCGGGCAAAGGTTTTCAGCCTCGTCCGCTATGTTCGCGAGCCGGTGCTGATCGCCTTCTCCACAGCATCGAGCGAGGCGGCGATGCCCAAGCTGTTCGAGCAGCTTGACCGCTTCGGTGTGCCGCGCCGCATATCGGGGCTGATGGTGCCGCTCGGCTATTCGTTCAACCTCGATGGTTCGATGATGTATGCGAGCTTTGCGACGATCTTCATCGCGCAGGCCTATGGCATCCACCTCGATTGGACGACACAGGTGCTGATCCTGCTGACACTGATGATCAGTTCAAAGGGCATCGCCGCGGTGCCGCGCGCCAGCCTGGTGGTGATCACCGCGACGCTGGCGATGTTTGATCTGCCGGTTGAAGGCGTGGCGCTGGTGCTGGCGATCGACCAGTTCCTCGACATGGGCCGCACCGCCACCAACGTGCTGGGCAATTCGGTGGCGACGGCGGTGATCACCAAGTGGGAGGGTATGCTCCAGCCGCCAATCGGCGCAGACGCTGATGATCCCCGCGCGCCTGCCGATACGCCCGAGCACGGCAAGAAGGGGCTACATCTGGGGTAGGGTTTTGGCAAAATTGACTCGCGCGGAGGCGCGGAGATCGCGGAGATGTAGTGATTGTGGCGAAGCCGCCCTTCAATCGAACGGTTGCACTGGCGCAAATGTCGCATCGACAACTGAGCCGTTGGCTCAAAGATTCTTCTCCGCGATCTCCGCGCCTTCGCGCGAAATCTACTTTTTCTTCTCCAGCACCTTTGCTTTGAATTCGCACAAGTCCGCCAAGCAGCAGCGCCAGCATTCGGGCGTCCTGGCCTAGCAGACATAGCGCCCATGCAGGATCAGCCAGTGGTGCGCGCCCACCCGGAACGGCTGCAGAACGGCTTTTTCGAGCTTCTTCTCGACCGCCAGCGGGGTTTTGCCCTTGGCCAGCCCGGTGCGGTTTCCCACCCGGAAGATATGCGTATCGACGGCAAAGGTCTCCGCCCCGAAGGCGCAGTTCATCACGACATTGGCGGTCTTGCGGCCCACCCCGGGCAGCGTGGTCAACACATCACGGTCCGCCGGAACCTCGCCACCGTGATCGCGCACAAGGATTGCTGAAAGCGCGATGACGTTCTTGGCCTTGGTGTTGAACAGACCGATGGTCTTGATATGCGCCTTCAGCCCCTCTTCGCCGAGATCGACCATCGCTTGCGGCGTGGTCACATCACGAAACAGCGCCCGCGTCGCCTTGTTGACGCCAACGTCAGTCGATTGCGCCGAAAGCACGACGGCGACGAGGAGCTGGTAGGTATTGCCGAATCGCAGCTCGGTTTCGGGCGAGGGGTTAAGCTCGGCGAGGCGACGGAAAAATTCGAAGGTTTGGGTGCGGTTCATCGCCGATAGTGATAGCGCAACTGGAGAATTTCCAACGTCTGTGTATCGCCGCTGCCAGTCACCCGGTAGATCATACGGTGTTCGTCATCGATCCGGCGGGACCATTTTCCGGCAAATTCGCCTTTTAGCGGTTCGGGCTTACCCAACCCCGTGAACGGACTGCGCGAACAGTCCTTGATCAGTGCATTGATCTTGCGAAACACATTTGCCTCGGCTTCATGCCAATAAATATAGTCCGCCCATGCTTGCGGATGGAAGCTGCGGTTCACAGCTCGAGCAGATCATGCTCTTCGCCAAGGCCCGCGTCCATATCTGCGATGGCTTTGCGCAGTCGCTCAGCATTAGCCGGGCTGGACAGCAGATAGTTGGTCTCAGCCCACGAATCATAGTCGTCCTTGGGCACAAGCACCACACTTCCGCCATTCTGGCGAAAGATTACCGTGTGCATGCTGTCAGCAATCACCTTGTCGAGCACCGACTTCAGGTTGTTGCGCGCTTCGGAGTAAGTGACAATATTCATGACATTTATATGTACAACATTCGGAACAAAGTCAAGCTACAATCCCAGCACCTCACCCATCCTATACCTTCCAGCCCCCCGGCCCAGCAACCACTGCGCCGCCTTCACCGCGCCCTGCGCGAAGATCATTCGGTTCTCGGCGTGGTGCGATAGGGTGAGATGTTCAAAATCGGAGAAGAACTGCACGGTGTGATCTCCCGCCACCTCACCGCCGCGCAAACTGGCGAAGCCGATGCTCCCCGCCGCCCGCGCGCCGGTGATGCCGTCCCGCCCGCGCGCACTGTTTTCTGCTAAAGAAATTCCGCGCCCCTTGGCCGCCGCCTCGCCCAGCAGCAGCGCGGTGCCAGAAGGGGCATCCACCTTCATCCGGTGGTGGGTTTCGACGATCTCGATATCCCAATCCTCGCCCAGCCGCGATGCTGCTTCGCGTACCAGATGGGCGAGCATATTGACCCCGAGCGAGGTGTTGCCGGTCTGCAGAACCGCAGTATTTTCCGCTGCCTGGTCGCAGAGCCAGTGGTGGCGCTCCTCAAGGCCCGTGGTGCCGACAAGGATCGGGATTCCCGCCGCCACAGCTGCATCCAGGTTCGCCTCAAGCGCCTTTGGGCTGGAGAAATCGACCAGCACATCGCTCGCCTTGGCCAGCGCCAAAGGATCACCGCCAAAGTCAATTCCGCCCGACAAAGTTTCGCCTGCCGCCGCGATGGCCGCTGTCAAGGCAAGTCCCATGCGTCCTTCATTGCCGATTATGCCAATCTTCGTCACAGCACCCTAAACTCCGTCCAGGCTGAGCTTGTCGAAGCCCTGCTTTTCTTCTTGCAATGCTTGAAGGAAAAGCAGTCCTTCGACAAGCTCAGGACGGACGGGAAAGGGAGATGTCGTGTCTGAAATCCGCAATATCGTCATCCTCACCGGTGCCGGCGTCAGCGCTGAAAGCGGGATTGACACCTTTCGATCCGAAGGCGGCCTGTGGGAACAGCACCGGGTCGAGGACGTCGCCACGCCCGAGGCCTTTGCCCGCGATGCCGATCTGGTGCTGCGATTCTATGACATGCGCCGTGCGGCGATTCAGACCAAAGAACCGAACGCTGCGCATTTCGCCTTGGCCAGGCTCGATCAAGAATGGACAGGCAACCTGCTGATTGTGACGCAGAATGTTGATGACCTGCACGAGCGGGCAGGTGCGCGCCGTTTGCTCCATATGCATGGCGAGCACCTCAACGCATGGTGCACCGCCTGCGATAGCCGCTCGCGCTGGAGCGGCACCCTGATCGATCGCCCGGCTTGCCCCGAATGCGGGGAAAACGCGCTGCGCCCCGATGTCGTGTGGTTTGGCGAGATGCCCTACGAAATGGACCGCATCGAGGTGGCGCTGCGCGATGCCGACCTGTTCGTTTCCATTGGCACATCGGGCGCGGTCTATCCGGCGGCGGGGTTCGTGCGCACCGCGCGCGATCTGGGCGCGCAGACGCTGGAGCTTAATCTGGACCGGACAAAGGGTTCGGCCTGGTTTCACGAAACCCGGCTGGGGCCGGCGAGCGAAGTGGTTCGGGCATGGGTGGAGGAGATGATCGGATGACACCGCGGCACAAAGGTTCCTGCCACTGCGGCGCCATCCAGCTGACTTTGCTGGAAAATCCTGCCGCCATGACAGAATGCAACTGCTCGCTGTGCCGCCGCATCGGCGGGCTTTGGCATAGCTGCGCGCCAGATGCTGTCGAGGTTACCGGCGCCTGCGACGGCTATATCCAGGGTGACCGGACGCTGACCAACTGGCGCTGCCGAACCTGTGGTTGCACCACCCACTGGACGCCCGTTGATCCCGATTACGGCCGGATGGCGATCAACCTGAGGATGTTCGATCCCGAACTTCGGGCAGGTCTGCCGATCAATCAGATCGATGGCGCGTCATGGTGACCCGCACGCCTTGCAGTCAGCGTCTTTGGGCACCCTGATCGTCCGCAGGCTGGGCGCGAGGCCATCAAACAGTTGTAATTGCCCCCATTGTGGATCTCCCAGCGCGGCGTGGCCCTGCACAATCACACGTATGGCTGACATCGCCGCAAAAGCACCTACAAGGCCCACAAAGGCACCTAGCACGCCATCAACAGCGCAAGTGTCGCAGTCATCGGCGTCAAAAGCATCGCCTACCCAGCATCGGTAACACGGCTCTGCGGCAAGGTGCCCGGCGAAATTTCCGACCTGCCCCTGGAACCGCCCTACCGCGGCGCTGGTGAGCGGAAGGCGGAGGGCGACGCAGGCGTCGGAAACCGCGAGGCGAGTCGCGAAATTGTCACAACCATCGAGTACCACGGTGACGCCCCCCCCGAGGACCCGCGCGGCGTTTTCGCCCCCCAACCTGATCACGACCGCGCGGGCCTCAATCCGGGGATCAAACTGGGCCACCCATTGCGCCGCCGCTTCGGCCTTGCGCTTGCCGATGTCGGCTTCGCTGAAAATCGTTTGCCGCTGAAGATTGCTGGCATCGACGACGTCGTCATCGATCAGCGTCAATGTGCCGATCCCGGCAGCGGCGAGGTATTGCAAGGCCGGTGAGCCAATCCCGCCGCAGCCGATCAGCACCACATGCGCCTTGCTCAAAGCCACCTGCCCCGCGCCGCCCAGTTCAGGGAGCACGATGTGGCGGGCGAAACGGTCAAGGCGGTTGGGGGGGAGCATTGTGGGGCGGGCCTTGGCGCGCGGGCTGCGACAGGCTCAGCC
The DNA here is from genome assembly GCA_031366845.1 of Novosphingobium sp. Taxonomy (GTDB): domain Bacteria; phylum Pseudomonadota; class Alphaproteobacteria; order Sphingomonadales; family Sphingomonadaceae; genus Novosphingobium. The sequence continues at coordinate 7,282 of JANLOZ010000078.1, forward strand.
TGAGCGGGGTTGGGGGGAGGGGGCCAGATAGCCCAAACGCGCAAGATCCCAAAGCCCGCTCACCCTGATCTTGTCGAAGGGTGGTCACGCTCGGTCCGCAGCGCGCGAATCAGCTCTCCAACTGGCGCAGCAAACTCCGCACGTCACCATCCATGTCGGCGTCCCTTGTGCGCAGGTCTTCGATCAGCCGCACCGCGTGGATCACGGTGGAATGATCGCGCCCGCCGAACTTGCGGCCGATCTCGGGGTAGGAACGCGGGGTCAGGACCTTGGCGAGATACATCGCCACCTGACGCGGGCGGACCACTGCGCGGGCGCGGCGTTTGCTCGACATTTCGGTGCGATCAACCCGGTAGAACTGGCAGACGGTGCGCTGGATTTCGTCGATGGTGATGCGGCGGCGGTTTGCCGAGAGAATATCGGTGAGCTGTTCCTCGGCCAGCTGGAGCGAAATCGCCTGGCCCGTCAGCTGTGCATAGGCGATGAGCTTGTTGAGCCCGCCCACCAGTTCGCGCACGTTGCGGTTGATCGTGCGTGAAAGGAATTCGATTACATCGGATGGCACTTCGGTGGGCGAGGAAAACCGCGCGAGGCGGTGCTCGAGGATCTGGCGGCGCAGCTCGATGTCGGCGGGCATGATATCTGCCACCAGGCCCATAGAAAGCCGCGAAAGCAGGCGCTGTTCCACCCCGTCAAGCGCTTGCGGCGCGCGATCAGCGGCGAAAACCAGCCGTTTGCCTTCGGCCAGCAGCGCGTCGATTGTGTAGAGCAGTTCTTCCTGCGCCGATGCCTTGCCGATGATGAACTGGATGTCATCGACCATCAGCAGATCAAATCCGCGCAGCCGCGCCTTGAACTCGATCATCTGGCCCTGCCGCAGCGCCTGGACGAATTCGACCATGAAGCGCTCTGCCGAGCAGTAGAAAATCCGCGCGCGGCTGTGGTTGGCGAGGAACAGGTGGCCGATTGCGTGGAGCAGGTGGGTCTTGCCCTGTCCGGTCGCGGCCTTGAGATAGAGCGGCGAGAACTGCGGCGCTTCGATGGCAGCCATCCGCTGCGCTGCGTTGCAGCCGAGCACGTTCGATGTGCCGGTAACGAAAGTCGCGAAGGTCAGCGAGGGATCAAGCCCCATCGTGCCAAGACCAATGGTATCGGTGCCGATCCCGCCGAAATCGCCGCTGGTCATCGAAAGCTGGCTCGACTGCGGCGTGAGAGACAGCGAGCTGGCGCCGTCATTGGCCGCGCGGCGGGAATCGCCAAGCCGCAGATCGGGCATCCCGCGACGGCCCGGATGAACCGAGATGCGCACGTGGCGCACTTCGGTGCGGGCGATCTTCCACGCGAGCGAAAGCCTGTCAGCGAACCGGTCTGCCACCCAGTTGGCGGAAAATTCGGTTGGCAGGAACAGATCGAGCGTTCCGGTGTCCTTGCAGAAAGAGCCGACAGTAACCGGCTTGATCCACTGGCTGTGAAGCTGATGGCCGAGATCCTTGCGCAACCCCAGGCTGATATCAGCCCAGTCCGCCGCCAGATCGAGCGCATCCTGATCTTCAGGAAGTCGCGATTCGCCTGCCTTGCCCTTCACGCGCCGGTCTCCAACTCAATAGCCAATGACCTGCGCGTGCAATGCGCACCTTGCCCCACCCGAAAATCCTTCACCTGGCCTGCTCCCGCCCTAATCCGCGCTTGGTCGATGGCTCCCCTGCCGCCATTTGACCGCGCACAAACCAGCCGCCGCTCAAACCCCCCGTCTGAGTCGCAAAATCCGGTCTGCTAATAATGATCCCATGGCGAGAGAATCTCCCCTCGGGCAACAGCAGTTAGAAGCCGAGTTGGGGGCGAGGGCAAGAGACTTATCCGTAAAAAAACTGAAATATATGGCTTGACTTTGAATTGGTGGCGGTTTCGCGTTATTAACAGGCTAAATGATTGAAATATATTGGTTCAAAGCTGAAATAAGCACGAATCACGTAATTTCAATACCTTTGCGGTAACCGTTGTCTAGCGGTCTCAGGACAAGCAAAAAGCCTGCCCCAGAACAAACAAAGACTGCCTCAGGACAAACAAAAAGACCGGGGACATTGCCCCGGTCATTTGCGATTTTTGCTGTAATCGGGTGGCAAGCAATGCCCCGCGAATCAGAGAGCGGCAACGGCTTTCGTCAGCCGCGACATTTTGCGCGCCACGGTGTTCTTGTGCATCACGCCGCGCGCAATGCCGCGCGCCATTTCGGGCTGCGCTTCGCGCAGCGCATCGGCAGCGGCAGACTTGTCACCACCGGCAATCGCCGATTCGACCTTCTTGACGAAAGTACGGATACGGCCAACGCGCGCTCCGTTGATTTCGGCGCGGCGATCATTGCGGCGGATGCGCTTCTTGGCTTGCGGCGTATTGGCCATTTTCGTCCTTCATCCGGCGACCGCGTGGGGCCGCACTTGTCTATCAAAAACCCATGCAATATCACGTGGTCCAGCCAAAGCTGCCTCGCGAGAAGCGCGGCCCTTAGCGAGGGGCTGGCGAATCGTCAATTCGTTTGTTGGGTTGGTGACTCTGCCGTGAGGCGGAAAATAACCGCTCATTTCTGGCAGACTGCACACCAGAAAGTGGACCTGCCGCCTTGCACCAACCTTTGCACTGGCACTTGGCAGGCAGGGCAGGCTTGGCCCTCACGCCCGTAAACGCGCCAGCTTGCGGCGAAATAGCCGAGCTCGCCGCTGGGCTGGGCATAGTCGCGTATCGTTGATCCGCCAGCCTCTATGGCCTCTAAAAGTACCGTCTTGATCATCGGCACCAGCCGTTCGATCGCCTTGCGCGAAAGCTTGCCAGCAGCAAGATCGGGCCGGATGCCCGCGCGGAACAGCGCCTCGCAGACATAGATATTGCCAAGCCCGGCGACCACCCGCTGATCGAGCAGCAGCGGCTTTACCGGCGCGGCGCGCCCTTTGAACGCGGCGGCGAGGTGCTTTGCCGAGAGACCCGCCTCGAGCGGTTCAGGCCCAAGCGCGGCGAAGGCGGGCCAGCGGTCAAGCTTCGCCGTATCGACCAGATCAACCGACCCAAACCGCCGCGCATCGTTGAGCGCAAGGGCATGGCCAGCCCCGGTTTCGAGAACAAGATGGTCGTGCTTGTCCGGCACCTCGGGATCGATTCGCCAGCGGCCAGACATGCCGAGGTGGAAGACCATCGTCAGGTCGCGGTCAGTATGGATCAGGCCATATTTGGCGCGGCGGCTCAAAGCTGTGACCCTGGCTCCGGTCAGCGCCTGGACCAGACCTTCGGGGAAGGGGCGGCGCAGGTCAGCGCGGTTGAGCGTGACGCGCGCGATACGCTCGCCTTCGAGATAGCGCGCGAGGCCGCGCACAGTGGTTTCAACTTCGGGGAGTTCAGGCATTGGGGCGCTCAGGCATGGGGACGGGTTAGGAGGGCGGGTTAGCAGCGCGGGTTGGACTTGTCCACGCTGCCCCGCACGGCGCGGCTATTGCGCGCTAGCGGTCCTTGACTAAGGTCAAGCCAAGACATCATCGATGGAGACTGTTTGTGGCCCGTTCCATTTATCAAAGCGCCGTTCCGCCGTTCGTTGCCATGCTGACCAATATCAAGGCCTGGCTCGACAAGGCGGCGGCGCAGAAGGACGAGGCCCGGCTGTTCGAGGCCCGGCTTTCGCCCGATATGTTTGCGCTCGCACGCCAGGTGCAAATCGCCTCGGACAGTGCGAAAAGTACTGTTGCCCGAATTACCGGCACCGATGCCCCCGCCATGCCCGATACCGAAGCCAGCTTTGCCGAGCTCAAGGAACGCTGTGACAAAACCATCGCCTACCTGCAATCGATCGATCCCGCTGCGCTGGAAGCGGGTGAGACGCGCGCTATTGAACTCAAGTTCCCCAACGGCGGCGGCATGCGCTTTGATGCGATGACCTACCTCGATGGCTTTGCCCTGCCGAATTTCTACTTCCATGCCAGCATGGTTTACGCGATTCTACGGGCAGAAGGCGTTGGCATAGGCAAGTTCGATTTTCTTGCGCACCTCAGCCCCTACAGCTTTGCCCCGCCGGCCACGGATTGATTGCTTTGCTTTGGCGCAAGGCTGCGCCCCAGCACGCTTTCGCTGGAACACATTTGCCGTTGCAGCTAAGGTGCCGCACATGAACGATCAGGTTTCATTCGGCTATTCCGAAGTCAGCCCTGAGGAGAAGACGAGCCGCGTAGGCGCGGTTTTCTCCTCGGTGGCGAAGAACTATGATGTGATGAATGATGTCATGTCGGGGGGTATGCACCGGCTGTGGAAGAACCAGTTCGTGCGCCGGGTGAAGCCGCGCGGGGGCGAGGCCATCCTCGATATGGCGGGCGGGACCGGAGACATTGCGTTCCGGCTGGCGGGGAAGGGGGCCAGGGTTACCGTTTCCGACATCAACCAGGACATGCTCGATGTTGGTATTGCGCGGGCGAAGCAGCGCGGGCTGGATGACCTTGTCTGGTCTTGCCAGAATGCCGAGACGCTGACCTTCGCTGACCGGGCGTTCGATGCCTACACAATCGCTTTTGGTATTCGCAATGTCACCCGCATCGATCTTGCGCTGGCCGAGGCATACCGCGTGCTGAAGCACGGCGGGCGGTTCTTCTGCCTTGAATTTTCGACCACCGAATGGCCGGGTTTCAAGGAAGCCTATGATGTCTATTCGCACAGGCTGGTGCCAAAACTCGGATCGCTGATTGCCGGCGACGAGGAGAGTTATCGCTACCTCGTCGAATCAATCCGCCGCTTCCCGCCGATGCGCGAATTTGAGGGCATGATTCGCTCGGCGGGTTTTGCCCGCACCAAGGTGGAGCCGATTCTGGGCGGGCTGGTGGCGATCCATTCGGGGTGGAAGATTTGACCGCGTGACAAGGCCGACTATCCACATATTCCGCCTTCTGCGCTGGGGCCGCGTGCTCGCCCGCCATGGCGCGTTGCGAGGGCTGGAGCGGGATCGCAACACCCCGCCGCAGGTGCGACGCCTGTTGCGGCTGGCGCGATTTGGCACGGCGCAGCCTGGCCTGCCTGACTATGCTGGCGCGTTTCAGGCGGTGGGCCCGGCGGCGATCAAGCTTGGGCAAACACTCGCCACCCGGCCCGATCTGGTGGGCGAGCAGGCCGCGCGCAATCTGCTGAGCCTGCAGGACAGCCTTCCGCCTGTGCCTTTTGCGCTGATCGAAGCCGAGATCGCGGCAAGCTTTGGCAAGCCCATCGCCAGCCTGTTTGTCTCGATCGATCCGGTTGCGGTCGGCTCGGCCTCGGTGGCGCAGGTGCATCGTGCGATTACAACCGACGGCCGCCACGTCGCGGTAAAAGTGCTTCGCCCCGGCATCCGTGAACGCTTCGGCCGCGATATCGACACTTACGAATGGGCCGCCGCGCAGCTCGAAGGGCTCGGCGGCGAGGCGGCCCGGCTGCGCCCGCGCGCGGTGATCGCCAATTTCAAACGCTGGACCCTGCGCGAGCTTGATCTGCGGCGCGAAGCGGCCTCGGCCTCAGAACTCGCCGAAGCTATGGCGAGCTTTGCCAAATTCCGTGTGCCGGCAGTCGACTGGGACCGCACCAGCGGTTCGGTGCTGACCATCGACTGGGTCGACGGCACCAAGATCAGCGATGTCGAGGCGCTGAAGGCCGCTGGGCACGATCTTTCCGACATAGCCTCGCGGCTGGTGCTGGCGTTCCTCACCCAGGCGATTTCCGCCGGATATTTCCATGCTGATATGCACCAGGGCAACCTGTTCATCGAACCCGACGGCACGATTGCCGCAATCGATTTCGGCATCATGGGGCGGATAGACCGGCGCGCGCGGGTGTGGCTGGCGGAAATTCTTTACGGGCTGACCACCGGCAATTATCGCCGCGTCGCCGAGATACATTTTGAGGCGCAATATGTTCCCGCGCACCATTCGGTCGATGAATTTGCCACCGCCTTGCGCGCGGTGGGCGAGCCGATGCGCGGCAAGCCGGTGTCTGAACTGTCGGTGGGGGCGATGCTCGACGGGCTGTTCGCGATCACCCGCGATTTCGATATGGCTGTCCAGCCGCACCTGCTGCTGCTGCAGAAAACCATGGTGATGGTTGAAGGGCTGGCGACCTCCTTGCACCCCGCGATCAACATGTGGGACGTCTCCGGGCCGTTCGTTCAGCGCTGGATCCGCGATGAATTGGGGCCGGAAGCCTTGCTCGCTGACCGGCTTCGCAAGGATATTGAAACCATAATGCGGCTACCAGAACTTGTACGGAGGATCGAAGACCAGTTTCCGTCGCGCGGCGGTGCGCCCCAAGAGGCACCCTTGCCGCCGGTCGAACTGGTCTGGGATCGCCGGAGAAGTGGCTGGGGCTGGGCGCGTTATCTGGCGGCAATGCTGGCAGGCGGGGTCTTGGTATGGATGGGGATGAATTGGCAACTGCTGCGGGGAATAGCGGGCTGAACGCCCCATCGGTTCGAGGGCCGATTCCAGGTGGGGTTCCTGCTTGGGACCGGTATTCTGTCTGGCCGCGCGGGCTGGCGCGGGTGGCGCTGGCATTGCTGGCGCTGTTCATCGTGCTCGCCGCATGGGCGCCGGGGATGCCTGCCAAGCCGAGCGAAGTTCCGAATGTTCATCCGCCGATTTCCGTTGTTTCATCGGGGGCACCCGCGTCAAGTGCCGCGCCCGGTAACGACGGCAAGGACAACGATTTGCGGCTTTATCGGCTGATAATCGAACGGGTGAAGCGCGGCGATAATTACTACGTCGCGGCCACCGAATCGCAGCGTGCGAATGCCTATCCGGTTGCGCCGGGGCTGACGGTTCGCTTGCCGACGCTGGCCTATGCCGCGGTTTTCCTTGGCCCGATTGGGGTGGCCATCGTTGCTCTGGCGCTGCTTGCGGCGGTGCTGCTGACCATGCATCGCCGGTTTTCAGATGAGCCGGGAGGGGAGACATTCCGCCTGTTCGGTGTGGTGCTGCTGTTCGTCGGTCTCGCGACTTCGACCCATCCAAGCTATCTGGTGCTGCACGAGGTTTGGGCGGCGGAATTTATGGCGCTGTCCTTTGCCCTGCACCGCCCTGCAAAGGGCAAGTGGTTCGGCGCGCTGATCGCTGCTGCTGCTGCGTTGGCGGTGCGCGAAACGGCCTTGCCGCTCGTTCTGCTGATGGGCGCATGGGCGCTGTGGCACCAGCGCTGGCGCGAGGGCGCGGCTTGGGCGGCTCTGGTCGCAGTGTTCGCGGTTGCGCTGGCGCTCCACGTTCATCTTGCCGAAGCACAGATCCGGCCGGGCGATCCGATTTCGCCTTCGTGGCTGGTGATGGGAGGCTTGCAAGGCTTCCTTTACAAGGTGATCAATTCGAGCAGCCTCAATATGCTGCCCACAATCATCGCTGGCCCTGCGGTGATTCTCGCGCTGTTCGGCTGGACGGGGTGGAAAAGCCCGATGGGCAATTTCGCCACGCTGCTGACTTTCGGCTATGCTCTGGCATTCATGATCGCCGGTCGGGACAACAATTTTTACTGGGGGGTGATCATCACGCCGATCCTGTTCATGGGGCTGGCGATGACGCCGTTTGCCGCGAAATCGCTGTGGCAGCGAGCGATTGGAATGGCTTCGCATGGTTGACCTCGCGCCGCGCGCTGCGTGGAACCGCTTCGCCCACTGGCCGCGCCTGCCCGCCCGGGCGGCCTTGGCCGTGCTGCTGGTCATGCTCGTCCTGTCGGCAATCACCCCGATAGTTTCGAGCGAAGGCGTGCACACGTCGCTTATCGCGGGCGGCAAGGTGGTGCTCAAGGACAAGCACGAACGCGATGATGACCTGAAGCTTTATGACCGCATCACTGACCGTCTGGCCCGCGGTGAAAGCTATTATCAGGCCGTCGCCATCGAGCACCGCGCGGCGCACTATCCGTTGCGCCCCGGCCTTTCGGTGCGCCTGCCGACACTGGCGTGGATTGAGGCGCAGCTGCCCGCACCTGTCGATCCTGCCAAAGGCGGCAAAGTTGAGGCGCTGATCGCCGCCGCACTGCTGATCGCGATAATGGTCGCTTGGTGGCGCAGGTTGGGGGGCGAACCGGGGATGCGGCGCTTGCGCCCCTATGCCGCTGCGGCGCTGTTCGCAGGCGCGCAGATCGGCACGATAGGCTACTTTTTCGTGCTCCACGAATTGTGGGCCGGGGCTTTGCTGGCGCTGGCCATGGCGCTGCACCGGCCAGAACAGGGCAAGTGGAAAGGCGCGCTGTTTGCTGCTGCCGCCGCGCTGGCGATCCGCGAACATGCGCTGCCGTTTGTCCTGCTGATGGTGGCTTTTGCCGCCTGGCACCGGCGCTGGCGCGAGGCAGCGGCGTGGACTGCGCTGGTGCTGGTGTTCCTCGCCGTGATGGCCTGGCACCTCCACATCGTCGCCGGTCTGACCCGGCCTGACGACCCGCAAGGCGCATCCTGGCTGACCGCGCGCGGGCTATCGGGCTGGATGTCGATGATCGTGCTGTCGAGCAACCTGCGCTTCCTGCCGACCTTTCTGGCCGGCCCGCTGATGATCCTGATGCTGTTCGGCTGGGCTGGCTGGCGCAGCTCTTTGGGTGCATTCGCGACGCTGCTGTTCCTGGGCTACGGCCTCGCCTTCATGATCGCCGGGCGGCCCGATAACTGGTATTGGGGAATGACCGTGGCGCCCGCGATGTGGGTGGGGCTGGCGCTGGTGCCGATGGCCGCGAAAGGGCTATGGAGCGCGGCGCGCGGGAACAGCCCGCTTGCAACTGCGCCCGCCTTGGAGCAGACCTAACTGCATGTTCTGTCCCCGTATCCTGCTGATCGTCGGCGGCGGCATCTCGGCCTACAAGGCTTGCGAGCTGGTGCGGCTGATCCGCAAGGGCGGGGGTTCGGTCACCTGCGTGCTCACCGAAGGCGGATCGCAATTTGTCACCGCGATGAGCCTTGCCGCGCTGTCCGAGAACGCCGTTCACACCACGCTGTGGGACCTGCGCAACGAAAGCGAGATGGGCCATATCCGGCTCAGCCGCGAATCCGATCTGGTGGTGGTCTGCCCGGCCACGGCTGATCTGCTGGCGCGGATGGCGGCCGGCATCGCCGACGATCTCGCGACAACGCTGATGCTGGCGACCGACAAGCCGGTGATGGCCGTGCCCGCAATGAACGTGCGGATGTGGCAGCACGCCGCCACCCAGCGCAATGTGGTCACGCTGCGAGAAGCGGGCTGTCTGGTGGTCGAACCCGATGACGGCGAGATGGCTTGCGGCGAATTCGGCCCCGGTCGCTTGCCCGAACCTGCTGTAATCTGGGAGCATATCGAGCACCTGTTCACCGGCCCTGATGCCTTGCCGATGCTTGGACCGGTCAGAGCCGGTGAGGACTATGACGATGACGGCATGGACATTTCCGGGATGATGGGATCGCTGATCGCGCGCAGCTCGTCGCGCAAAGCCCCGTCGCTTGATGATGGCGCGAGCTTTGATGACGTGTACCTGTCTGAAACCTCCGATTTCGTGCCGCCCGAAGTGCCCACACCCGGAATGGAGGAAGTGCCGGTTCCGGCAAGCGCAGGCGTCACGGCGCGCAAGGGCCGCGCCAAGGCCGCTCCGCCCACTGACCCGCAGGCGATCAACCACACCGTCACCGATCGCCAGTCTGCACCGCAGCCGATCGCCGGGGATCTGCAACCGGTGGTGGTAGAGGGCGGCGATTGGGGCTCTGATCCGCTCGCCGCCGATGGCCCGCTCCAGGGCAGGCACGTGCTGATTACCGCCGGGCCGACGCATGAACCGATCGACCCGGTGCGTTACATCGCCAACCGTTCCTCGGGCAAGCAGGGCTATGCCATCGCCGCCGCCGCCGCGCGGCTCGGGGCGCAGGTGACGCTGGTGTCAGGCCCGGTAAGCCTGAAAACGCCGCCGGGCGTTGACCGGATCGATGTGGAAACCGCGCAGGAAATGGCGGCGGCGGTGAAGGCAGCCTTGCCCGCTGACTGCGCGGTCATGGTCGCCGCAGTAGCTGACTGGCGATCAAAGGAAGTCTCGGCAGGCAAGATCAAGAAGCGCGGGTCAGCCCCGCCGGTGCTGCTGCTTACCGAGAACCCCGATATCCTCACTTCGGTCGCCGCCGCGCAGTTGAAACCGAAACTGCTGGTCGGTTTTGCCGCTGAAACCAGCGATGTCCTCAAGCACGCGGGGGAAAAACGCACGCGCAAGGGGGCGGACTGGATCGTCGCCAATGACGTATCGAAAGACGTGATGGGCGGTGAGATGAATCAGGTGCACATCGTCACCGCTGCCGGGGTTGAATCTTTGCCATTGATGCCGAAGAGCGATGTCGCCATGGCCTTGATGGAAAGGATCGCCGATGCCCTCGTCTCGCTCGCAGCCGACGCCAAACCCCAGCACTGATGCTGTCCCGGTAGAGGTCAGGGTCCTGCCGCATGGCGAGGGGCTGAGCCTTCCTGCCTATGCGACAACCGGCGCGGCTGGAATGGACGTCCTTTCGGCGGAGGACATCGATCTTGCCCCCGCCGCGCGCCACGCGGTGGCCACCGGGCTGGCGCTCGCTATTCCTCCGGGCTTCGAAATTCAGGTGCGCCCGCGTTCGGGGCTGGCGCTCAAGCATGGCATTTCGGTGCCAAACACCCCCGGAACAATCGATTCCGATTATCGCGGCGAGCTCAAGGTGATCCTGATCAACCACGGCAGCGAGGTGTTCGCAGTGCGGCGCGGTGACCGTATCGCCCAGCTGGTGCTGGCCCCGGTGGTGCGCGCAAGCTGGGCGCTCGTCGATGAACTCGATGATACCGCACGGGGCACCGGCGGTTTTGGCTCAACGGGTGGACACGCCGCGCTCACGCCGTGAACCCTGATTTAGATGACCCAGCAATACCTCCCCCGCGAAACGCGCACGATGATCACCTTGTCGATCATGGCGGCGGCGGTGATGAATCAGGTCGATACGACCATCGCCAACGTCGCACTGCCGCATATGCAGGGCACGACTTCGGCCTCACGCGATCAGATCACCTGGGTGCTGACCAGCTATATCCTGGCGATGGCCATTACCACGCCGCTCACCGGCTGGCTCGCCGACCGCTATGGCCGCAAGCGATTGCTGCTGGTTTCGGTGGTGGGGTTCACGGTGGTTTCGGGGCTCTGCGGGATTTCAGTGCGGCTCGATGAACTGGTCGTTTTCCGCTTTTTACAAGGTATGTTCGGCGCGTCGATGATTCCGATTGCGCAAGTGATTCTGATGGACCTCAATCCGCCGGAGGAGCGCGGCCGCTCGATGGCGATCTTCGGGCTGGGCTTTATCCTGGGGCCGCTGATCGGCCCGCTGCTCGGCGGCTGGCTGACCGAGAATTTCTCGTGGCACTGGGTATTTCTGATCAATCTGCCGGTTGGCGTGGCAGCCTTTGCCGGTATCACTACATTCCTTCCCGAAACGCGCGATGAAAACCCGCGCCCATTTGACCTGTTCGGTTTCGCGCTGCTGGCGCTGGGGCTGGGGGCATTCCAGATGGTGCTCGATCGCGGCCAGACGCTCGACTGGTTCCATTCGACCGAGATCAGCGTAGAAGCGGGGCTGGCGGCGCTCGGGCTATTCCTGTTTGCGGTTCACACGCTGACCACCAGGCACCCGTTCGTCCGCTTCGCCATCTTCCGTGATCGCAATTTCGCCGTCAGCACGCTGGTGGGGCTGGACCTGGGCGTGATCATGTTCGGCACGATTTCGCTGCTGCCGCCGATGCTTGCCGGGCTATACGGCGAGCCGATCATCGATGTCGGAATTGCCATGGCGCCGCGCGGCGCCGGCACTTTCTGCGCCACGCTGGTGGTCGGGAGGCTGATCGGCAAGGTCGATATTCGCTACCTGTTGTTCTTCGGGCTGTTCGGCTGCGGGCTGTCTTCGCTGGCACTCAGCACATTGTCGCTGCAATCGGACACCGCGATGGTGATGACGTCAGGCTTCATCAACGGTTTTGCGATGAGCTTTGTCTTCGTGCCGATGTCCACCACTGCCTTCGCCACCCTGCCGCGCCGCTATTACAACGAGGCTTCGACGGTTGGCACCTTGATCCGCTACATGGGTTCCGCTGCGGCGATTTCGGTCGTTCAGGTTGTCACCACGCGCAACGAAGCAAAGGTCCAGTCGCGGCTCACCGAGGGCTTGACGCCGGATAATCCGATCTGGAACTGGTTGCGGCCCGATGTCGATCTCGGCGCGGCTGAAGGCGCTGCCCGCGCGGTTGGTGAAACCGCGCGGCAGGCCTTGATGGTATCCTATATTGATACTTTCTGGATGCTTGGGGTGCTGGGGATCGTGGCAGCGCCACTGGTATTTCTCATGCGCCGGCCGAAAGAAGGCTTGGCGCAGCCAGCGCCCGATGACCTCCCGGCTCACGCGGAATAGGGGTCAGTTCCGCTTCTTCTCAGGTGCCACGGTGATCCGCACAGTCTCGCCGTTGTGTCCCGGAAAATCGGTGAACATCGCCTCGACCAGATTGGGCACCAGATATTGCAGACGGTTTGAGGTCGATGCCGCTTCAGCCTTGCCTTCAAACAGCCGCTTGCCATCATCCTTGCGGTCAATCTTCAAGGTCACGCCGCTGGTATAGACCGTGTAGCTGTCATAGCCGCTGTCAAAGAACGGATCGTACCAGCCGTAACCCCAGGCGCGCTGGCCAAACCCGTGCCCGTAATAGCCGCCGCCATATCCGCCGCCAAAGCCGCGACCATATCCGCCATAATAGCCGATCGGGCGATAGCCGTACCACGGGCTGTAAAACGGATCAGAGCGAAAGCCGGGTGTGACATGTTCGCGGCCCTTGTCGACGCCGTAGTCAAACCGCACGATCATCTGCGCGTGGGCCGTGTCGCTCGGCGTATAGCCAAGCCGGACCATCTGCGCATCGACCAGCCGGGCATACTGGCTGAATTCAATCCCGCCGGCGAGCGCCGGATCATCCGAAACGATGGCGAAAGACTGCCCGGCCGGTGCAGGCAGGCCAGCTTCAAAGCGTTTCACTTTGGCATCAAAGGTTTGGGTGCAGGCCGAAACGGAAAGCAGCGCCAGCGGCGCCAGAACGGCAGCAAATCGGTTAAGCAGGGTACCGGTCATGGTCAGTCCTCAAATTCAAGCTGCCCGAATGTCATGCATCTCTGGCAGACGTTACATGACGGCGCTTATCCATAACCCTCTGAACAGGGGTTGAATACCACTTTGGTGCGACCCGGCATCTATGATGCTGGTAAACGCATGGCTTGCGAGGACGTTGCAAGCCCCCGTTTCGCCAATCCAATCGTACCAGAACGCCCAATACGCGCCTCAGCCGCGCACCAGCCCCAGCGCCCCGTAAGCTTTTTCCAGCGTCGGCACTGCCAGCCCCCGCGCCCGCTCCGCGCCTTTGCGCAGGATGGCATCGAGCGCGGCGTGATCCTGGCGCAGATCATTGAACCGGGCATTTATTGGCGCGAGTTTTTCAACCAGCAGCTGCCCAAGCGCGGGCTTGAATTTGCCGAACCCCTCGCCGCCGAATTGCCCAAGCACCGCATCAGCACTCATCCCCGCCATCGCCGCGTAAATGCCGACAAGGTTGGCTGCTTCGGGGCGGGCTGCAAGGTCTGCCTTGGCCGATGGCAGAGGTTCGGGGTCGGTCTTCGCCTTCCGGACTTTCGCCATGATGGTATCGGCATCATCGGTCAGGTTGATCCGGCTCTGGTCCGAAGGATCGGACTTCGACATCTTCGCACGGCCATCGCGCAAGGACATGACCCGCGCGGCCTCGGGCGGGATGATCGGCTCGGGCAGGGTGAAAACCGGCGCGTCTTCAGAAGCGAAATCGTTGTTGAACTTCTGGGCAATGTCGCGCGCCAGCTCCAGATGCTGCTTCTGGTCCTCGCCCACAGGAACGTGCGTCGCCTGATAGAGCAGCACGTCGGCCGCTTGCAGTACCGGATAGGTGAACAGCGCGATCGAGGCACCCTCGCGGTTCTTGCCAGCCTTGTCCTTCCACTGCGTCATGCGATTAAGCCAGCCCATCCGCGCGGTGCCACTGAGCAGCCATTGCAGCTCGGCGTGCTGGGGAACCTGCGCCTGGTTGAACAGCACCGAGCGGCCTGGATCAATCCCGCAGGCGACCAAGGCCGCCACCATCTCGCGGGTGCTGGCAGCAAGATCCGCGGGGACATGCGGCATCGAAATCGCGTGCAGATCGGCGAGGAAATAGAGGCTCTCGCCGCCGCTCGCTGCCGCATCGTCCTGCATCCGGACCCAGTTGCGGATCGCGCCCAAGTAATTGCCGAGGTGGAGATTGCCGGTCGGCTGGATGCCGGAAACGATGCGCATGGATGCTACTCGGTTGAACTGGCGCGCTTGCGCCGAAGGAATTTCAGATCGTCAAGGGTGAAGGCCCCGAGCACGAAGGTCGCCACCCCATAGACCAGCGCGCCCGCCGATACCAACAGGCCAAGTGCGGCCATGCGCACCAGCCACGTCGCGTGGAGGTATGGCGTCAGTTGATCCTGCGCCGTCCACAGCACCCCGCCCATCGCCAGCGCCGCAAGAAACAGCCGGGGAGCACGGCGGCGGAGGCGGTCATCAAGGACGAAATGCCCGCGCTTGCGCAATGCCCAGTAAAGCAATGCGACGTTTACCGACGAGGCAATCGCCGTGGCGAGCGGCGGGCCGATGTGCTGCATGGGCACAATCAGCGCAAGGTTGAGCGCGAGGTTCACCACCACCGATATCACCGCCAACCGCACCGGGGTTCTGGTATCGTGCCGGGCGTAGAATCCGGGCGTCAGCACCTTCACCAGCACGTAACTCGGCAGGCCGATCGAAAATGCCGCCAGCGCCTCCGCCGTGTGGCGCACATCCGCCGCGCCGTATTTGCCATAGCCGAACAGCCCCGATGCGATCGGTTCGCCGCAGATCACAAGTGCTACCGTTGCGGGAAGCGTGAGCAGCAGCGCCAGTTCCAGCCCGCGGTTCTGCGTTTCCATCGCCGCTGCGGCGTCGTCTTGACCAAGCTGGCGCGAGATCATTGGCAGCAGCACCGTTCCAAGCCCGATGCCGATCAGCCCCAGCGGCAACTGGTTCAGCCGGTCCGCCATGTAAATGTAGGTCACCGAACCATGCGCGAGGAACGAGGCGGCGAGCATGGTTGAGATCACCAGATTGATCTGCACCGCGCCTGCCCCCATCGCCGCAGGCCAGATCAGCGCCAGCAGCTTCTTGACTTCTGGCGTCAGGCGCGGGCGGCGCAGTTTGAGGCTTACTCCCAGCCGCTTGCACGACCATGCCAGCCACGCGAGCTGCAACATCCCCGAAACCGAAACCGCAATCGACTGGTTGCGCGCCGTTTCCAGCGGATCGACACTATGAAACGCCAGCAGCGCCACAATCAGCGTCAGGTTGAGCAGGATCGGCGCGGCGGCGTTGACCCAGAACTTGTGCAGCGAATTGAGGATGCCGCCGAGCAGCGAAACCAGGCTGATGAACAGCAGATAGGGGATCTGCCAGCGGCTGAGCGTAACCGCGAAAGCAAAATGATCGGCGCTTACCCCGTTGAACTTGCCCGACAGCGCGAAGGTCACCGGCCAGGCAAAAATTTCGAGCAGAACGGTCATCACCAGCAGCACCGGCAGCAACATGGCGAGCGCCGCTTCGGCAAAGGCCAGCCCCGAGGGCAGACCCTCGCCCTGTTTGTCGGCCACCCGGGCGTTGAACATCGGGATAAACGCCGCGGCGAATGCCCCTTCGGCAAACAGAGCGCGGAACATGTTGGGCAGGCGAAACGCCACCAGAAACGCGTCGGAAGCAAAGCTCGCGCCGATGAACCGGGCGAACAGGCTATCGCGCACCAGCCCCAGCACCCGGCTGACGAGCGTCAGCCCGCCAACCGTGCCGAGGGCCTTGGTGAGGTTCATCGGCTAATCAGGCGGTGCCGACCGGCTCGCCAACTTCTTCCTGCCGCGATTGCAACTGCGAGAGGTAAAGCCCGTTGAAATCAATCGGTTCGAGCATGAACGGCGGGAACCCTGCATCGCGCACTGCATCCGAGATCACCCGGCGCGCGTAAGGGAACAGCAGGCGCGGCGCTTCGGCATAGGTGAACATGTGCATCTGTTCGGGCTCAAGCCCGCGCATGCCGATCAGCCCGCAATAGGCCAGTTCGACGATGAATGCGGTGCCCGCCGCAGACTTCGAATTGAGCGAAATCTTGAGCTCAACCTCGTGCAGCTCGTTTTCCACCTGCTTCGAGGCAATGTTGAACTGCACGTCAATCTCGGGCGCGTCGGTCCACTGGAACGATGCCGGCGCATTGGGATTTTCGACCGACAGATCCTTGATATATTGCGAAATAATACCCGCAGCCGGGCCGGTATCTTCGCCGTTGGAAGCAGGCGCATCGAGGTTGAGATTGGTGATCACGTTGCCATCATCGGCCATTGCTGTCGTCTTTCTGCGATTGGTGTTTGGTACTTAAATCAAGGTTGCAGGCGCGCCTAGCACCGGGCCGGGCGGGGAGCAATGACGAGATTGGTGCGGCAAGCGCGATGGGGGCCGACGTTCAGCCAAGCCGAACTAAACCGATTAACTATCATTCTGCCGCGAAAAAACCGCGCTATGGCGACACTCACGCGTTGTTCATTTGTCATTGCTACCTATCTAGTGCACATTGGCAATGCGCCGCGCCTTGCGGCAGTAACGGAAACCTTGGGTGTGACGGTACCAATCGTAATCTTCGCCTTGATCGCGGCCTTTCTTGGCCTCCGGCTCTATTCGGTTCTTGGTCGCCGCGCCGAGCACGAGGAGGAGATTGTCCCGAGCCGGTTTGATCCCAAGACTGACCCCGTTCCGCCGCTGCCGCGCGGCCAGCAAGCTCTACCAATTCCCTCACGCGATCCCCCCGGATCGCTGCCTGTGGCCGAACGTTCACTGCGCGAAATTGCCGCGATTGACCGGCGGTTTGATATTCTGGCGTTCCTGCAGGGCGCGCAAGGTGCCTATCGGATGGTGCTTGAGGCATTCTGGCGCGGGGACAAGGTTGAACTGGCGCAGCTGTGCGATTCGGACGTCTATGAAGGTTTCGTCGCGGCGATCGATGCCCGCATTGCTGCCGGTGAGGTGCTGCAAAACCGCCTTGTCCGCATCGAGGACGCGACGATCACCAGTGCCAGCTATGATGCGCCGATCGCGCGGATAACCGTGCGGTTCACCGCAGACATCGCCTCGATCACGCGCGATGCCAGCGGCAATGTCATCGCCGGATCGCTGACCGACGCGGTGGAGGCGCACGATCTGTGGACCTTCAGCCGCAACCTCAAGTCCAACGCGCCTGACTGGCTGCTCGACGAAACCGACGAGGCCTGATTTTGCAATGAGCGCGATGCGCCGGATTGCCGCCGCGTTGCTCGGCATCGCTGCGCTTTCGGGTTGCGCGATTATTCCCAAGGCGCAATCGCCGTCTGGCTATCCACCGGTCAACCAGACACCTGCGCCCCCGCCCCCACCGCCGCCCACAGCGCTGTTGCTCGGCGTCCATGCCGGACCGGCAATCGAATCGCTGCCGCTCGCCGCAGGCCGCGCGACCGGCGCGCTGCGTTCGTTTATCGAAAGCTGCCCCAAGCTGACCACACGGGCGGATGCCAGCGGGCTCACCCGTTCAGGCGACTGGATCGAAGCCTGCACCGCTGCACCGGCCTGGGCGCCCGCCGATGCCCCGGCATTTTTCGCGCGCTATTTTGAGGCGGACCGGGTTTCGGACGGCAAAACCTTTGTCACCGGCTATTTCGAACCTGAAATCGCCGGAGTCCATCTGCGCCAGCCGGGTTTTGCGGTGCCGGTCTATGCCGTCCCGCCCGATCTGACGCGCGGCTGGCCCGATGAAGTTCCGATCGAACAGCGCACCGGCACCCCGCCGCTCGGGCGGATCGATGAGAGTGGCAAGTTTGTTGCCTATTATGATCGCGGTGCGATTGATGATGGGGCGCTTGCGGGCAAAGGCCTCGAACTGGGCTGGGCGGCCGATGGAATCGAGTTTTTCTTCCTGCAAATTCAGGGTTCGGGCCGTCTGCTTTCGCCCGATGGCACTATGATGCGGATCGGCTTTGCCGGGCAGAACGGGCGCGAATACAGTGGCATCGGCTCGATCATGCGTCAGCGCGGGCTGATAGGTGAGGGCACAGCTTACCCAACGTCGATGCAAGGGATCATGGCCTGGCTGCGCGAGCATCCGGCCGAAGGTGTGGCAATCATGCGCGAAAATCCGAGCTATGTGTTCTTCCGCGAGGTGATCGGTGACGGGCCTTACGGCGCAATCGGCGTGCCGGTGCGCGGGCAAAGCTCGGTTGCCACCGATCCGCAATATGTGCCGCTCGGCGCGCCGGTCTGGCTGTCGGTTGACCGCAGCGAAACCAGCGGGCTGTGGATCGCGCAGGATACCGGCGGCGCAATCAAGGGCGCCAACCGCTTCGATTCGTTCTGGGGTGCAGGGCCGACCGCGCGGCTGATCGCGGGCGGCATGTCTGCGCGCGGCGATGCCCTGCTGCTCCTGCCGAAGGGAACGCTCGCCCGGCTGGGCAGCCAGTAAGTGCGCAAGTCGAAAGGATTGAGCGGCGAGGACGCCGTGCTGTGGGCGCGCGTTGCGGCGACAGTCAAGCCGATGCTGGAGGCGGAGCTCCCCTTCTCTTCAGGGGAGGACTTACGAAGAATCGGCGGCGTGCCGCCTGGTCGCAGTGGGTTGGGGCCTGCACCGCTGACCCAGCGGACAGACGTCGCCCCAACCTCTCCGCCAAAAAGGCGGGGCATAGAAAGCCAAAACACCCTCGACGCTACGTGGGACCGGCGCCTCGGCAAAGGCGAAGTCACCCCCGATTTCACCCTCGATCTTCACGGCGATTCGCTCGATGCCGCATGGGGCCGCCTCGAACACGGCCTCACGCTCGCGCAGCAACAGGATGCGCGGCTGGTGCTGGTCATCACCGGAAGGCCGCGCCCTGTCGAAGCTGCTGACCGAGGCCGCCAGCGCGGGGCCATCCGGGCGAAGTTGATGGACTGGCTGGTATCGGGGAGCCACGCTTCCAAGATTGCGGCGGTGAGAGGCGCGCATCCGCGGCACGGCGGGGCGGGGGCGGTTTATGTGGTGTTGAAGCGGGTCAGATAAGTCTCAGTCGCAAAGACGCTATCCGCACTGCCCCCGGTGCAGCAATTTATGATCCGCCAGAACCAAGGCCATCATCGCCTCAACCACCGGAACCCCGCGAATGCCGACGCAGGGATCGTGGCGGCCCTTGGTCCTGATCGCACTGGCCTCGCCCTCACGCGTAATGGTTTCGACCGGCGTGAGGATTGATGATGTCGGCTTGAAAGCCACCCGCACGCGTATCGGTTGCCCGGTCGAAATTCCCCCGGCGATCCCGCCCGCATGGTTGGCGAGGAAATCAGGGCCACCCGCACCTGGCCGCATCGGGTCAGCATTGCCCTCGCCCGAGAGCCGCGCGGCGGCAAAGCCATCGCCAATCTCCACGCCTTTGACCGCGTTGATCCCCATCATCGCGCCCGCCAGTTCGGCATCGAGCTTGGCATAGAGCGGCGCGCCCCAGCCTGTTGGAATGCCATTCGCCTCGCATTCGACCACGGCACCGACCGACGAGCCCGCAAGCCGCGCACCATCGACAATTTTCTCCCACCGCGCCGCCGCTTTGGCATCGGGGCAGAAGAACGGGTTGTTGGCAATTTCGGCGAGATCAAAATTGGCGGGATCAATCGCATCGCCGCCAATCTCGGAAACCCAGCCGCGGATCGAAACCTCTGGGATCACCAGCCTGGCAACCCCGCCCGCCGCAACCCGGCTCGCCGTCTCACGCGCCGATGATCGCCCGCCGCCGCGATAATCGCGAAAGCCGTACTTGGCATCATAGGCATAGTCGGCGTGGCCGGGGCGATAGGCCTTGGCAACCTCGGAATAGTCCTTTGATCGCTGGTCAACATTGTCGATCATCAGGCTGATAGGAGTGCCGGTGGTGCGGCCCTCAAACACGCCAGACAAGATGCGCACCGCGTCAGGTTCCTGCCGCTGGGTGGTGTATTTATTCTGCCCCGGACGGCGTGCATCAAGGAACGGCTGAAGGTCCGCTTCAGACAAGGCCAGTCCCGGCGGGCAGCCATCAACCACCGCACCAATCGCCGGCCCATGGCTCTCGCCCCAGGTGGTGAAACGGAAAAGGCGGCCGAAGCTGTTTACAGACATGAAGGCGCTTTTGCCGAGAATGATTGATTTGTCCACTTGGCCGGTTAGGAAAGCCCAAATGTACCTTGTCGTTTTCCGCAATCGCAAACGCTCAGGCATCGATGCCGCCGCCTATTCGCAGGCTGCCGATGCGATGGAAATATTGGCCCGGCAGCAACCCGGCTACCTGTCGTTCAAAAGCTTCACCGCCGATGATGGCGAGGTTGTCGCGATTTCGGAGTGGGAAAGCGAGGAAGCCGCTCGCGCCTGGGGACGCAATGCCACGCACGCCGCAGTGCAAGCAAAAGGGCGCAGCGATTGGTATGCCGAATATCACTTGCTCGGCGGCGACATGACCCGCATCCACCACTTTCCCTGATGGCGAATTTCGAGCGAACCATGCCCGTAACCCTTTATGGCATCCCCAATTGCGACACGGTGAAGAAGGCGCGAGAATGGCTGAAGGCGCGCGATCTGGCCTTTGCATTCCATGACTATAAGAAAAGCGGTGCTGATGCGGCGCTGTTGAACCACTTGTGCGCCATGCTGGGCTGGGAAAAAGTGCTCAACCGGGCGGGCACGACGTTTCGCAAGCTGCCGGAGGCGGACCGGGAGGGGATCGATCAGGCCAAAGCTGTGGCGCTGATGGCCGCTAATCCGAGCTGCATCAAGCGGCCGATTTTGGACTATCCGGGGGGCTATCTGCTGGGATTCAAGGAGGCCGAATGGGCAAGTGCACTAAGCTGATTGTCATGGCGGCGATCTGGGCGGCGATCTGGGCGGCGGGCCCGGTGCAGGCCCAGCTGGTTATCGGCCATCGCGGTGCGGCGGGTGAGCGGCCTGAGCATACGCTCGCCGCTTATGACCAGGCAATCAATGACTTGTCCGATTACATCGAGCCTGATCTTGAGCCGACAAAGGACGGATTTCTGGTCGCGCGGCATGAGGACGAGATCACCAACACCACCGATGTATCGAGCCATGCGGAATTTGCGCGGCGCAAGAAAACCCGCGTTATCGACGGTGACGCGGCCACCGGTTGGTTCACCGAAGATTTCACCCTGGCCGAACTGCGCAGACTTCGCGCGAAGGAACCTTTGCCCGAAGTGCGCCCGGCTAATGCCCGTTTCGATGGACTTTTCCAGATCCCGACCTTCGCCGAAATCGCCCAGCTGCTCCGCGCGCGCAACGCCGAAACCGGGCGGCTGATCGGCCTTTATCCTGAGATCAAACACCCGGCCTATTACCAGACGCGCGGGTTCGATGTCGCCGCAATGCTGCTCGCCGCGCTCAAGGCTGAAGGGCTGGACAAGCCCGGATCGCCGATATTTATCCAGTGTTTTGAAGTCGGCACGCTGAAACGTGTCCACGCGCTTACCGCGCTGCCGCTGGTCCAGCTGGTCGAATCCAAGGGCGGCCCGCAAGATAGGCCCGGCACCACTTTCGCTGGCATGATGACCCCGCCTGGCCTCAAGGAAATCGCCACCTATGCAGCCGCAATTGGCGTCGATGCGCGGCTGGTGATCGGCACCGACGGCAAGCCGACATCGCTCGTCGCCGATGCCCATGCGGCTGGCCTCAAAGTTCATGTCTGGACGCTGCGGCGCGAAAATCGTTACCTTCCTGGGCCTCTGCGCCGGGGGACCGATCCCAACGCCCCCGGTGATTTCGCCACGGCATGGCGCATTCTCAAAGCGGCCGGAGTCGACGGCGTGTTCACCGACAACCCCGGTTCGGTCCCGCGTCCGTGAGCTGGCAGGAGATTGCCGGCTCTATCCTCGGCCTGATCAACATCGTCCTGCTGGTACGCCGATCAGTGTGGAACTTCCCGGTTGCCATGGCGATGGTGACGTTGGTGGGCTTCGTGCTGTTCCGCAGCCGGCTCTATTCCGAAGCCGGGCT
>JANLOZ010000015.1:0-2811 GCA_031366845.1 Novosphingobium sp.
CATTATCGCGTCATGGCCCGACTCGTCGCCCTGACCATGACTGCCCCGCAGCGCCTGCCGCTGATGGATATGCCGCGCGCGATAATCGTCATCGGCTGTGCTCTCGCGCTGATCCTCGCTGGTAAACCGCTGCCCTATTAGGCGTGCAACAGCTTGAACAGCGCGCCGAGTGCCGCTGCACCAAGCACTCCGCCTGCGATCACCCGCCAAGCCCGCGCATCGATCCGGCCAAATGCGCGCGATCCTGCCCAATTGCCGACGACAACCAGCGGATAGAGCGCCAGTGCGATTCCCAGTTCGCGCCAATTGGCCGCGCCCATGATCACCGCGATGGCCACGCCTGCACCCTGCGTCACCAGAAAGATCGACATCATCGAAGCCCGCGCGGTGGCAGGATCCAGCCCCCGGCGCAGGTAGAATGGCACCACCGGCGGCCCCGGCATTCCGGCAAATCCGGTGAGCAACCCCGATGCAATTCCGGTCGCCAGAGTTTCGGCGCGGCCCGGGACATGGTGCGGCTTGGGCGGCAGGATCACCGCAATGAAGGCAGCAAGCGCAATCAAGGCAATCAGCAGCCGCGCCATCGGCACGCCGACGGCGCCCAAGGCCAGCACGCCCAGCGGGATCATCACCAATGCGGTTCCGGCAATGATCCACGCCGAGCGTTCGGTATGACTGATCTGTTTGCGCACATGCATGAAACTGATCAGAAACCCGAGCCAGTTGCCGACCACCACCGCCTCGGCGGGGGGAATTGCCAAACCCAGCACCGGCACCAGCAGGATCGCCAGTCCGAAGCCTGCGAGCCCGCGCACGAACCCGGCGATCAGCGTCGCGCTCAGCCCCAGCGCAATCGCGCCCCAGGTGAGGCCCGCGATCAAACTGCGCGCAGATCCGGCGGCGTTGCCTCAAGCTTCAGCATGGCGATGGCTTCGGCGAGCGGCAGGACCTTCTGGTGCTCTGCACCCAGCGTGCGAATCGCGACGGTGCCCTCTTCAGCCTCACGCTTGCCGACGACGAACAGGTGCGGGACTTTTTGCAGCGAATGCTCGCGCACCTTGTAGTTGATCTTTTCGTTGCGCAGATCGCTTTCAACCCGGATGCCTGCGGCCTTCAGTTGCGCTTCAACATCGCGGGCATAGTCATCGACGTCAGAGACGATGGGGGCCACCACCGCTTGCACCGGCGCCAACCATACCGGCAGCTTGCCAGCGAAGTGCTCGATCAGAATGCCGATAAAGCGTTCGTACGAGCCGAAAATTGCGCGGTGGAGCATGACCGGGCGGTGCCTGTCGCCATCCTCGCCCACATAGCTCGCATCGAGCCGATCAGGCAACACCCGGTCGGACTGGATCGTGCCGACCTGCCACGTGCGGCCAATCGCATCGGTCAGGTGCCATTCGAGCTTCGGCGCATAGAACGCGCCCTCGCCGGGCAGTTCTTGCCAGCCAAACTCCGCCGTATCGAGCCCTGCCGCAGCGACCGCAGCGCGAAGTTCATCCTCAGCCTTGTCCCACATTTCTTCGGTGCCGAAACGGTTTTCGGGGCGCAGCGCCAGCTTGATCGCGTAACTGAAACCGAACTCTTTATAGACGCGGTCCGCCAGCGCGCAAAACGCCTGAACCTCGGCAACGATCTGGTCTTCGCGGCAGAAAATGTGCGCATCATCCTGGGTAAATTGCCGCACCCGCATCAACCCGTGCAGCGCGCCGTGCGGTTCATTGCGGTGGCAGCAGCCGTTCTCGTAAATGCGCAAGGGCAGATCGCGGTAGCTCTTGATCCCCTGCCGGAAGATCAGCACATGCGCCGGGCAGTTCATCGGCTTGAGCGCCATCCAGTCGGCCTCGCCGCTGATAACGGGGCCATCATCTTGGGTGTTGGGCACTTCGTCAGGAATGACGAACATGTTCTCGCGGTACTTGCCCCAGTGGCCCGATTGCTCCCACTGGCGCGCGTCCATTACCTGCGGGGTCTTGACCTCCTTGTAGCCCGCGCCATCAATTGCGCGGCGCATATAGGCCTCCAGCTCGCGCCAGATCATATAGCCTTTGGGATGCCAGAACACCGAGCCGTGGGCTTCGGCCTGAAGGTGGAACAGGTCCATTTCCTGCCCGAGCCTGCGATGGTCGCGCTTCGCCGCTTCCTCAAGCCGCATCATATGCGCATCAAGCTGCTTCTTGTTCAGCCAGCCGGTGCCATAGATGCGGGAGAGCATCGCGTTGTTCTGATCGCCGCGCCAGTATGCCCCCGAAACGCGCGTCAGCTTGAACGCGGCGGGATCGAGCCTGCCGGTCGAGGGCAGGTGCGGACCGCGGCACATGTCATACCAATCGTTTCCCGAATGATAAACCGACAGTTCCTCGCCTTCGGGCAATTCCGCCGCCCATTCGGCCTTGAAGCTCTCGCCCGCCGCGCGCCATTGCGCGATCAGGGTGTCGCGGGCGATGACTTCGCGGCGCAGTGGCTTGTCAGCAGCAATAATCAGCCTCATTTCCGCCTCGATTGCCGGCAGGTCTTCCTCGGTGAACGCGCGATCCTTCGGGGCAAAGTCATAATAGAAACCATCGTCGGTCGATGGCCCAAAAGTGATCTGCGTCCCCGGAAACAGCGCCTGCACGGCTTCGGCCAGCACATGGGCAAAATCATGCCGGGCAAGGTCGAGCGCGTCCGCCTCATCGCGGCTGGTCACCAGCGCCAGCGCCGCATCATTGCTGCTGACAAGCCACTGCGCCGCGAAGTCATCGCCCGTGACACCCTGATCGCGCAATGGCGCGCGGCGGGCGAGAGCTTCAAGGCCGAATGGGCGGCGGA
>JANLOZ010000048.1:0-21122 GCA_031366845.1 Novosphingobium sp.
TGGGTGGCCGGGCGGGGGAGCGGGCTGGTGCCGATTGGCTAGCGTCAAGACGCGCGCAAGTTCCTGATGTGGGCGGTGGCAACGAGCGCCACCCCGGTAATGGTCAGAACAGCTTCAATCGCGCCGTGCTGCACCAGGACCGCGCAGGCCATCAGCGCCAGTCCCGCCGCGCCGATCAGCAGCGGCGCGCGCTGGCCGTGGCGGCGAACGCCGATGCCGATTGTCACCGCACCGACAAGCACCGCCAGCGCCAGGCCAATGCGGTGGATCGCAGGGGATAGCAGCACCTCGCCGCCCAGCCCCAGCACCGAAACGAACAGCAAGCTGGCAATGCAGTGAATCGCGCAAAGCCCGGAGAGCATCACGCCTGCCCGGTCCAGCCGGTTGCGAATCGAGAGGAAGGCCCTGGGCATCGTCCGCCCCATGTATGTTATATTGTAACATCGTTCAAGGGCTCTCGCGTGAGGGACTTGCGAAATGGTTGAAGCGCGGGCAGGGCGCGCGGCATGAATGCGCAGTCTTCCACCGGCACCGCCCGTCCGCACAGGCTCGCCAAATGGCTGTGGCTGGTTGCGGCAATGATAGCCGGAATCGTCGTCATCGGCGGAATCACCCGGCTTACCGAATCGGGGGTTTCGATCACCGAATGGAAAGTTGTCGGCGGGGTGCTTCCTCCGTTCGGCCAGGCGCAGTGGCGGTCAGAATTCGACGCCTATCGCCAAACGCCGCAGTTCATCCAGATCAATGGCCCGGCGGGAATGACGCTGGCGACCTATAAGGCGATCTTCTTCTGGGAATGGCTGCACCGCCTGCTCGCGCGGTCGGTCGGCATGGTGTTCGCCCTGCCGCTGGCGTGGTTCTGGGTGAAGCGGCAAATCCCGGATGGCTACAAAGCGCGGCTGCTGGTTCTGCTGGCGCTTGGCGGGCTGCAGGGGGTGATCGGCTGGTGGATGGTGGTTTCCGGCATCAGCCATGACGTGAAAGTCAGCCACTTGCGGCTGGCGACACATCTGTTGGTGGCGCTGACGACCTTTGCCGCGATTGTCTGGACGGCGCTTGATCTGCGGGCCTGCGCGCGCGGGCAAGCCAAGGCGAGGGCAACCCGGCTTGGCACCATGGCACTTGCCGTACTGTTCGTTCAGCTCGGGCTTGGCGCATTGGTTGCGGGGCTGCGGGCAGGCCATGTCGCCAATGACTGGCCGTTGATGATGGGATCATGGCTGCCGGCGGGAATCGACTGGACGCAAGGCGCAGCCCACGCGCTGTTCTACGATCCATTTCTGCTGCATTTCCTCCACCGCTGGTGGGGCTGGGCGGTGGTTGCCGTGCTGATTTTGCTGGCGCGAAAGGTTCGCGGATCGTCTCGCCCGGCATCTGTCGCGATCCACGCGGCATTCGGCACACAGATCCTGCTCGGCATAGCCACGGTGATGAGCGGGGTGACGATCTGGGTGGCTGTGCTCCACCAGCTGATCGGTGCCTGCCTGCTTGGTGCCACCGTATGGGGCGCACATGTGCACGGGCGCAATCATTGATCGGTAGTGCGGGGTGAGGTTTGATCGAATCGCTTGTCAGCGTGGCAAAGTCGTTTCATCTAGGGGAATATCCGCAGTACGGTCGCCTTGACGAACAGCGGCGGGGGGCAGGGCTAAACCATTTGACGATTCGGACTCCTCGATTGGCGTCGGCGCTGTTGCTGGGTGGCGCGGTTCTGCTGCCTGTGCTGGCCGCGGGCGCTACCAAGGCTGCGGCCCAGCCCCTATTCACTGCGCCTGCGGGGAAACTTACCCTCACCCGTGAATTGCACCGCGCGATGTCGCGCGGGCAGGAAGTGATCACCCGGCGCAGCTATGCCATCACCATCGTGCCTGATGGCGATGGCTGGCGGATCGATGGCGCGCTGATTGACAGCCAGATCGAATCCCCGCCTGAACTCGCGATGCTGGCGGAACTGGAAAAGGCGCGCAGCGATGACCGGCTGTTTCCGCTCTATCTTGATCGCGAAGGGTTGATCGTTCAACAGAACGGCAGCGGCGATGCCGCTTCGCGTGACGCAGCGCGCGCGATCGTCAACCGCGTTATTGCCGGGACTCCGCTCGCCAATGGCGAAACGGAACTTGCCGCCAATATGGTCCAGCAAATCGGCGCATCGAGCGCGGCGTTGGGCGGCAAATGGCCCGCAGACCTGTTTCGCCCGGCTTCGGGTCGCCGCTCCGAATCGCACACCATGCCGCTGCCTGGTGGCAACGAGGGCAAAATTACCGTGGTGATTGAAGCTGAATGTTCTGGCGATGGCCTGCTCGATCATTTCGCCCGCAATATCGTTACCGAACTGGCAGGAACCCGGCGCGAAAACCGCGAAGTCTTCACACTCGCCCGCGCGCGGTGATCTGGCGCCGGAAGTCGGCAGCGGACGCCGCCGCTCAACAAGGTATTATTTTACCTCTCCGCAAAGCCGCAGGAATGCTTGACTTTGGCGGTGCTATCGACCATTGGGCCGCCTTCGCGGTCGCCGGGGTTTAGCCCAGCGGTCCAGAATCAAGGGATTTCGAACAGCCATGAAGGCGCTTAGCAAACAGACCCGGTCGATCAAGCCGGCCGAGGTCGTAAAGAACTGGCATCTGATCGATGCCGATGGCCTCGTGGTCGGCCGCCTTGCGGTGATCATCGCCAATCGCCTGCGCGGCAAGCACAAGCCAAGCTTCACCCCGCACGTTGATTGCGGCGATCATGTCGTCGTTATCAATGCCGGCAAGGTGCGGCTGACCGGCAACAAGCGCGCGCAGAAAACCTATTACAAGCACACCGGCTATATCGGTGGCATCAAGGAAGTGACCGCAGCCAAGGTGCTCGATGGCCGCTTTCCTGAGCGCGTGCTCGAAAAGGCCGTTGAACGCATGATTCCGCGCGGTCCGCTTGGCCGTGATCAGATGCGTGCGCTCCACCTCTACGCCGGCACCGAGCATCCCCACGGTGGCACGCAGCCAGTAGCGCTCGACGTTGCTGCCATGAACCGCAAGAACAAGGTGGGCGCATAATGTCCGAAAATACTGTCACCGATCTCGCAGACCTTGGCCATCTGGCCGATGGCGCTGCTGCCGACGCACCAATTGCGGCGATCACGCCCACCCCGCCTTCAACGCCAGCCGTGCTACGCGAAAAGCAGGTTGACGCGCAGGGCCGTTCCTATGCCACCGGCCGCCGCAAGGATGCGGTTGCCCGCGTCTGGGTAAAGCCCGGTTCGGGCAAGGTTGTGGTCAATGGCCGCGATCAGGAAACCTATTTCGCGCGGCCAACGCTGCGTCTCGTGATCAACCAGCCGTTTGAGGTTGCCGGGCGCGAAGGCCAGTACGATGTCGTCTGCACCGTCAAGGGCGGCGGGCTTTCGGGTCAGGCCGGCGCGGTCAAGCACGGCATTGCCCAGGCTTTGACCAAGTTTGAGCCTGCGCTTCGCAGCGCGGTCAAGGCTGCCGGCTTCCTTACCCGCGATCCGCGCGTGGTTGAACGCAAGAAATACGGCAAGGCCAAGGCGCGCAAGAGCTTCCAGTTCAGCAAGCGCTGATTGCTCTCAGCTTTACGCTTTCATGAGGGGCGGTCCGGAAACGGGCCGCCTTTTTTGGCTGAGGCTGATTTTGCAGGACTGAATCAGAAATCGTCACCAGCCCGCTCCCCTCAAGTGGAAAAGACCTTATCCCGCCAGCAGCGTTTGTGGCGGAACCGTTTCAGGTGGCAGGACTTCGGCGGGAATGGGTTGCGGATCCGCGCCGAACCTGCGCTCCTTGACGGTAACCGTAGTGCCATCGATCATCAGTTGATTGTAACTCGGCGCGCAGCCGCGCAGCCGTTGCGACAGCGTTCCGGCACCGATCAGCCGCACCGGCTTGCCGCCGAGTTCAAGCGCCATGTCGAAGGGATCGTGGACATGGCCCGAAAGCACGATGTCGGCTCCCGCGGCTGCCAGCGCGGTGAGCGCGGCACGGCCGTTGCGCGTCGATCCTTTTGACTGGGTGTGGCCATCGACCAGCGGGTGGTGGCAGGCGACGATCCGCAGCGGCTTGTCTGCCTGGCTCGCGACCGAGGCCAGCGCCCTATCGAGATCGGCCTTGGCGACATGGCCCTTGGAAAGGTTGAGCCGCAGTTGAAATGCGGCAACGGTTCGCAGGCCGGTCAGCCCGAGGCCGGGCAGATCAGGACGAACTCCAATCTCGCGGTTGAGCCTGCGGAAACGGCGGTAGGGATGCGTGATCCGCGCCGCAAGATACCAGTAATAGGGGACATCGTGATTGCCGATTTCAAGACTCACCGGCGCGGCAAGGCTCGTCAGCCATTGTTTCGCAGCGGCGAATTCATGGCCATTCCCCCGCATCGTAAGATCGCCGGTGCAGATGATGTGGTCGGGCTTGCACTCTTCGACTTCGCGCGCGAACCATTCGATCGCGACGCGGTTTTCCTGCCCGAAGTGGAGGTCGCTGACATGGAAAAGGCGGATTGGCTGGCTGGTCATCTGTCCGCTCATACCCGCCGCGTCAGGATCAGCCACGCCGAAAGCGCGTTGACCGCCGAATAGGCGCCATAAGCCCAGGCCCAGATCTCGCTGCCATTCGCGGCGAGCAGCATCGATCCCGCCAGCGCGAAGAATTCCAGCCCATAGCCAAAGCGCTGCCCGTGGCTGCGCATCAATGCGGGGAGCGCCGCGAGCAGCGGATGGCCGCTCTCCAGCACCGCCTTGTGCATGGCAAAATTGGCAATGCCGAGCAGGAAGACGAGGGCAATGGGCATGATAACCCCTGTGTAGGCGTGGGTTTTCCGATTCGCCAGATCAATGCCGTTTGGCCCTTGGCGATTGCTGTTCGTCGATGCGTAGGTGACGTGGTGTAATAGTTCACTAACACAGTATTGTGGTTTGGGGGAATCGCGCAACCGCTGAAAGGAACCAAGCCGATGAAAATTTCCCTGCCGAAGAAAACGCACCTGATTGCCTTCGCCGCTGCCGCAGTCTGCCTGCCGCTCGCCACTGCCCCCGCCGCCGCCGCGCAGCAGGCCGAACTGCGCTACAACGATCTCAACCTTGCCGTCCCCGCCGGGCAGGCAACGCTCGAAGGCCGGATCAAGGTCGCGGCGCGCAGCGTCTGCGCTGAAACCGAAATGGCCGGCGCCCGCTTCGTCGATACCGCCTGCACACGGCAGGTTCGCAGCCAGATAATGTCGCAGATCGCAGAGCGCCAGAACCGGGTTGGCAAGGGCAGCTGAAGCCCCGGCCTGAACCGGCTGACCCGTAAACGCGCCCGGGCAGATCAGTCCCCTGCCCGGGTGTTTTTGCCTGCCAGTCCCCTGATGTTTCTACCTGCCAGTCATGGCCTTCGCCCGCGACAGGTAGGTGCGCCCGATCCGCATTGCCGTGCCGTCCGAAAGTTCCGCAGACCAGACGCCCAAGCCATCGTGGCGCAGGCCGATGATCCGGTCACGCCGCAGGATGGTCGAACGGTGGAGGCGAATGAACATCGCCGGATCGAGCCGTGTCTCCAGACCAGAAACTGTGTGCAGCAGCAGATAAGACCGGTTTGCAGCGCCAATCTGCGCGACATGCAAACGAACATAGTCGCGCTCGGCATCAATCCGGTCGACGTCCGATGCAGCAATGCGCAAAAGCTCGCTGCGATAAGGCACCCAGAACTCACCGATCCACGGGCTCGCAGGCCGCACCCGCGCCGCGCCGCGTCCCGCTGATGCGCGCTGGGCCGATGCGCGCTGGATCGCCCGCGCCAGCCGTTCGGGCGTAACCGGCTTGAGCACATAGTCCACGGCGTCAAGATCGAAGGCCTCAACCGCGAAACTGTCATGCGCGGTAACGAAAACGATGGCGGGCGGGTTGTCGCGCTTGGCCAGCCTTCGCGCCACGCCAAGGCCATCAAGCTCGGGCATCGTCATGTCGAGCAGCACGAGATCGGGGGCAAGTACCTCGGCCTGCTGCAGCGCCAACAAACCGTCCCCCGCAGTGCCGACCACATCGAGCCCGCCGATCTGGCGGCACAGCACCTGCAGCCGTTCTATCGCCAGCGGCTCGTCATCGACGATCAGCGTGCGCAGAAGCGGCTCAGCCACCAAGCGGCAGCCTGAGTTCGGTTCGGTAGCCACCGGGAACCGGCCCCGCCGTGATCGACGCGGCAGCGCCATAGCGTGCCATCAACCGCTCGCGCACGTTGGTCAGGCCGATGCCAAGGCCATGCTCGCCGCCATCACCGCTGGGGCCATCATCCGCCACGGTGATGACCAGACAGGCAAATTCGCTGCGCGCCGAAATCGTCAGCGTCACCGGCGTTCGGCTGCGCGCAACGCCGTATTTCACCGCGTTCTCGACCAGCGGCTGGAGCAACATCCCCGGCACCACGAACTGCCCCAGATCATCAGGAATATCGACCGTGATCCGCAGCCTGTCAGGAAACCGCACGCCCTCGATCTCGAGATAAAGCCGCTGCAGCGCGATTTCTTCGTCGAGCGGGTGATCGCTGGTGAGGTCTTCGGCAAGCCCGCGCCGATAGAAGGTCGACAGCGTCTGGATCATTCGCTCGGCCGCCTCGGGCTTGCCGGTAATCACCAGCGAGGACAGCGAATTGAGCGTATTGAACAGGAAGTGCGGGTTGATCTGATAGCGCAGACTGCGCAGCTCCGCCGCCTTTGCTGCGCGGCGGTATTCGCCTTCGCGCCGCTCAGCCTGCCGCGCCTGTTCGGCGTTGAGCAGGGCAAGATACAGCGCTGCCCAGGCGAGCAGCAGGAAGTAGCGGCTGATGGCGATGTCGGTCGTCTGCCGCCAGATCGATTCGTCGATCAGCTTCTGCTGGATCTTGTCGATCTGCGCCTGCGTAAACCCCGGCGGATCGGGGGTATCGACGAGGATGTTGCCCGCGGTATCGTGGCGGATGCCAACGTCGGTCGGGTGCGGGTTCTGCGCCATCAGCTTCTTGTCGAGCGGGGCGAACACCGCCTGGTTGATCATCGCCAGCAGCAACGCAGCGGGGAGCATCACCGTCACCGCAACCGCCATTTTCACCGATAGCGCGCGCCGGTCAAACTGGCGCAGGATCAGCCACGCGAACAGTGTGACCGCAACCCCCGCAGCGACAACAACCAGTCGCAACCCTGCCATTTCGCCAGCATTGCTGCTGTCGATCAACACCGAACGCAGCGTTATGAAAAAGAAATAGCACAGCCACAGCCCGACAATCGAAGCCGCAACATTGGCGAACGGAACGCCAGACGCAGGCGCGGTATCTGCCAGTTCGCCATCGCCGTAATCAACAGGGGTAATCTGTGTGCGCTGAAGCATGGCTCTGCCATAGTCGCACCGGCTCCTGCGCGCCAGCGTGCCAGTCGGTTGGCGTTTGCGGTTGGTCGATACGGGGCCAAAGGGCGCGTCGCTTGTTTAACGAGGCGGTCTGGGCTATGTTGCAACAGTTGCAACAATTGGAGTCGTCCCATGGGCGTGATGTCGATCCGCGAATTCAACTCCAACATGTCCAAAGCAATCGCCCGGGCCGAGGCTGGCGAAGTCATCAGGATCACCCGCAATGGCAAGCCTTCGGTGCGGCTGATCCCCGATCGCCCCAACCGGATGGACGATCCTGAATTTCGAAAAGCGCGCGAGGAAATGATAAAAGGCTTTGAAACAGGGGTACCCGGTTTATCAGGCCCAGCTACTTATGAAGAACGCACTGGACGTTGATTGCTGTAGATACCAATGTTCTGGTTTACGCCGAAGATGCGCGTGATACCAGTGGCCGGCATGAGCAAGCTGCTTCGCTTTTAACACAGCTTGCGAACAACGGTGCCGTTGTCCCGGTGCAGGTGCTTGCTGAATTTGCCAACGTTTGTCGAAAAAAGGCAGTCGCGCTAGCGGAGATGATTGCAAAGAAAATAGGCCAGTTCTCCGTCGTGTTTGATACACCGGAAACGCGGGCCAGCAATTTGCAAGCCGCCATTACCCTTGCTGACAAGCATCGGTTACAATTCTTCGATGCACTGATCATCACCGTAGCTATCCAGGCAGGCGCAACGGTTCTCCTGAGCGAAGATATGCACGATGGTTTGCAGATCGAGGGATTGCGGATCATCAATCCCTTCAATCCGGATAATGCCGTCGAGATCGCAGCGCTGATCGCTTCGCCCCATTGATTACCCCGCGAGCAACCCTTCGCGCGCGATCTTTTCCTTCCATACCAGCGGCGCGAGCTGGTGGACGTTGTGGCCTTGGCTATCGACCGCCACTGTCACCGGCATGTCCTCGACGGTGAATTCATAGATCGCCTCCATGCCGAGGTCTTCGAAGGCCACCACTTTGGCCTCGCGGATCGCGCGGCTGACGAGGTAGGCCGCGCCGCCAACCGCCATCAGATAGGCGACCTTGTGTTCGGCGATCACCTGTGTTGCGCCCTGTCCGCGTTCGGCTTTGCCGATCATCACCAGCAGGCCGAGATCGAGCATCATGTCGGTGAACTTGTCCATCCGGGTGGAGGTGGTCGGACCAGCGGGGCCGACGACCTCGCCGATGATCGGATCGACCGGGCCGACATAGTAGATCGCGCGGTTTTTGAATTCGACCGGCAGAGCCTCACCCTTGGCGAGCATGTCCTGTATTCGCTTGTGTGCGGCGTCCCGCCCGGTGAGCATCTTGCCGCTCAGCAGCAGCCGGTCGCCCTGCTTCCAGCCGCACACCTCGGCTTGGGTCAGTGTATCAAGATTCACCCGGATCGAGGCCTTGTCGGGTGTCCAGTGGACATCGGGCCATTCATCGAGCTTGGGCGTTTCAAGATAGGTCGGGCCTGAACCGTCGAGGGTGAAATGGGCGTGGCGGGTGGCGGCGCAGTTGGGAATCATCGCGACGGGCTTGCCCGCCGCATGGCACGGCGCATCGTAAATCTTGACGTCGAGGACGGTCGAGAGGCCCCCCAGCCCCTGCGCGCCGATGCCGAGCGCGTTGACCTTGTCAAAAATCTCGATTCGCATCGCCTCGATATCATTTTGGGGCCCGAGCGCTTTCAACTGGCCCATGTCGATCGGCTCCATCAGGCTCTGCTTGGCGAGCACCATGCAATGCTCTGCCGTGCCGCCGATGCCGATGCCAAGCATCCCCGGCGGGCACCAGCCAGCCCCCATCTGCGGCAACATCTCAATCACCCAGTCAACGATCGAATCGCTGGGGTTCATCATTTTGAATTTCGATTTGTTCTCAGACCCGCCGCCCTTTGCTGCGACATCAACCGAGACCCTGTTGCCCTTGACCATGGTGACGTGGAGCACGCAAGGGGTGTTGTCGCGGGTGTTGCGGCGGGTGAAGGCGGGGTCTGCCAGAATGCTCGCGCGCAGTTTGTTTTCGGGATTGAGATAGGCGCGGCGCACACCTTCATCGACGACATCCTGCAATGACATTTCGGATTCGAGGCGGCAATCCTGCCCCCACTCGATGAACACGTTGACGATGCCGGTATCCTGACAGATCGGCCGGTGGCCCTCGGCGCACATCCGGCTGTTGGTCAGGATCTGGGCGATCGCGTCTTTCGCCGCCGGGCCCTGCTCGGCCTCATAGGCAACGCCCAGCGCGCGGATATAGTCCATCGGGTGGAAATAGCTGATGTACTGCAGCGCATCGGCGACGCTGTCGATGACGTCCTGCTCGCGGATCGTGACCATCTCGGCCATAATGCCTGCTCCTTTTTTGCTGGGTCGCGGTGCCGGGCGGGGGAAAGGGATGACACCGCCGACATAAGTGTGGCCTAAATTCACCGCCTCATTAGGCGCGTGACTCCCCCGCCGTCAAAGCACTTGGCGCGGGAATTTGCTTGGCCTAGAAGGCAGGCGATTGCGGCGGCGTGTTATTCATGCAATACAGCGCCGCGAAAAGGACTGACCTTTGATGACCTTGATTGCTGAAGCGCCAGCTGCCTCTACCTCGTCAGCCGCCCGCCGCGCCATGATTGACAGCCAGCTGCGGGTGAGCGGCGTCAACGACCCCGCCGTGCTCGCGGCGATGGCTGCCGTGCTGCGCGAGGACTTTGTCCCGCCCGCGCTCAAAGCCAACGCCTATGTTGACCGCGCGCTGCCGCTGGGTGGCGGCGCGGCGCTTGCGGCTCCGCTGGTCCATGGCCGGATGCTGGCAGAGGCCGCGCTGCAGCCGGGGGAAAAAGTGCTGGTTATCTCGGACAGCGGCTATCTCGCGGCGCTGGTCACGGCGATGGGCGGCGCAGTAACGCTGGTGTCACCAGCCGTTGCCGCCAGCAAGAATGACGGCACCTACTCGCTTGTCCTGATCGATGGCGCGGCGCAGGTTTTGCCTGCGTCGGTTGCCGCCATGCTTTCGGCCAATGGCCGGGTGATCACCGGGGTGGTGACACGCGGGATTACCAAACTCGCGGCGGGGCGCAAGGCGGGGGCCAAGGCGGGGGCCAAGGCAGGGGAGGCTATTGCGCTGATGAACCTGGCGGAAATCGGCATGCCGGTGCTCCCGGCCTTTGCCGCAGCGAAAAGCTGGAGCTTCTGAGCATGGGAAGCTTGCGGCTGCGTTTCCTTGTCACGGCAGCAGCGCTGTTTGGCGCGCTTGCCGGTGGCGATGGCCCGGCGTTGTTTGGCGCAGGCCCGGCGGGGGCCGATGATCTGCGCTCGGCGCTGGTCAGCGCCTATCAGACCAACCCGACGCTGGCCGCCGCGCGTGAGAACCAGAAGGCAACCGACGAAAGCGTCAATGTCGCCAAGGCACCGGGGCTGCCGTCGCTTTCGGGCACCGTGACCTTCACCGATTTCATCAAGAAAAGCGCCAACAGCTTCACCTCGCCCGATCGCGCGCTCGATGCTCAGGCCAATCTCTCGGTGCCGATCTATTCGGGCGGCGCGGTGAAGAATTCGGTCCGCGCGGCGGAAACCCGGATCAAGGCGGGGCAGGCTGATCTGCGCGGAACCGAAAGCGGGCTGTTTTCGCAAGTGGTTGCCGCCTATCTCGATGTTATCTCGAACGAGGCGATTGTCGGGCTGGGACTGCACAATGTCGAAGTGCTTGGAACCAG
Organism: Novosphingobium sp.; assembly: GCA_031366845.1. Taxonomy (GTDB): domain Bacteria; phylum Pseudomonadota; class Alphaproteobacteria; order Sphingomonadales; family Sphingomonadaceae; genus Novosphingobium. The sequence continues at coordinate 11,052 of JANLOZ010000048.1, forward strand.
CGTGCAATCGACGCGTGACCGGTTTGAGATCGGCGATCTTACCCGCACCGACGTTGCCCAGTCGCAGTCACGGCTGGCCGTGGCACGGTCAAACCTGCGGCTCCAGCGCGCCAATCTTGCCGCCGCGCGTGAGAAATATATCCAGCTGGTCGGGCATCCGCCGATGGTGCTCGATCCGCCGCCGCCGCTTCCGGGAATGCCCGCCAGCCCCGATGAAGCGATCCAGTCGGCGCTCGATAACAACCCCGATCTCATCGCCGCGCGGATTCGCAGCAAGGCGGCGGGCTATGATGTCGCGGTGGCGGGTTCGGGCCGCCTGCCCAAGATCGCGCTGTTTTCCGGCGTCGACTATACGGATTATATGGGCACTCTCGGCGCAGGCACGGTGCCGGCTGGCACGCTGTCGCAGAAGACAACCACCGCGCAGGCCGGTGTCCGCATCAACATTCCGATCTTCTCCGGCGGGCTGCCAGCGGCGCAGCAGCGTCAGGCGCGCGCACGCGAAGGCGCGGTGCTCGATCAGGAGATTGGCACTGAGCGCGCGGTGATCGCCGGGGTCCGTTCGGCCTATTCGCAGTGGCAGGCGGCGGGCGAGGTTATCGGATCGAACCAGCAGGCGGTCGATGCCGCCGCGCTCAGCCTTGAAGGCGTGCGGGCGGAAAATTCGGTCGGCAATCGTACGATCCTTGATATCCTGAATGCCGAGCAGGAACTGCTCAACGCGCAGGTCAATCTGGTGACCGCGCGGCGCAACGCCTATGTCGCGGGCTTCAATCTGCTCGCGGCGATGGGCAAGGCCGAGGCGCGCGATCTGGGGCTCGAAGGCGGCGTGCTCTATGATCCGATGACCAATTACAACCGGGTGCGCGGCAAGTTCTTCGATTGGGACCTCGATCCCAAGCCGGTGCCGACCGCCTCCCGCACGGTTGACACGCCGGTGCAGAACGGGTCAATTCCGCAGGGCAAGTAATTGGCGATATTGTTTGGAGATTCTGGGCGCAGCCACAGGATCACTTCCGGGGGCACAGGTGATGGCACAGGCAAGCGAACCATCGGTCGAGGAAATCCTCGCCTCGATCAAGAAGGTCATCGCGCGCGATAACCGCGATGCGCAAGCCGCGCCGTTGCGTGAGAAATCCGCGCCCGCTGCTTCGGTGGAACTATCGGAGGATGAGATCCTCGATCTTTCCGAAGTCGATTTCGCCGATGACGACGACGAAGGCTACGCTGCCGAAGCAGCGCCCGAAAGCCCGCTGATCACCGAAACTGCGCGCCTCTCGATGCGCGAATCGCTCGCCGCGTTGTCGGTAATGGCACAGCCCGGCGCGCAGCCGCAGATTGTCCGCTCGGGTGAAACCTCGCTTGAAGGCATGACGCGCGAACTGCTGCGCCCGGCGCTCGCCGAATGGCTCGACAAGAACCTGCCGCCACTGGTCGAATCGCTGGTCGCTGCCGAGATTGCCCGGATAGTTGGCAAGAAGGTTTAAGCCTGACCTATGGCAAAACCAGATCCGGCGCTGCTCGATCCGGCGCGCTATCCCTTTGTTACCGAGGCAGACGTCCGCTTTGGTGATATCGATGTCAACCGACACATCAACAACGTTTCGATCGCCAGTTTCGTCGAAGAAGGACGGGTGCGCTTCCACCGCGCGAGCGGATTTTTTGACGATGTCGCCGGGCGCGGGGCAATGGTCGCCAGCCTGTCGATCGAATTCATTGGCGAGGGGCACTTTCCCGGCAGCATTTTCGTCCATGTTGGCGCAACGCGGCTGGGCACATCGAGCTATGATCTGGCGCTGCTGCTGCTTCAGGACGGGCGGCCGATTGCCACGGCTGCGTCGGTGATGGTCTCGACCAGGCACGGCAAACCTTGCGCCATTGCCGCTTCGACCCGCAATGCCATGGCTGACTGGATGGTGCGGCCATGAGCGAAGAAGCCCCCCCGGAAAGTCAGCGCCCTGAAAGCCAACGGATCGCCGCGGCCCGCGCGGCGATGGTTGAGGAAGGCGCAGACCACATCAAGCGCCACATCTTCCTGTGCGGCGAACCGCAGAAGGCGAAATGCTGCCCGGCCCCGGTCGGCGCGGCCGCGTGGAAATTCCTCAAGAGCAGGTGCCGCGAACTGGGGCTGGGTGACCAGGGGATTTACCGCAGCAAGGCCGATTGCCTGAAGATCTGCGCCGCCGGGCCGGTCGCGGTGGTTTACCCCGATGGCGTCTGGTACCATTCGTGTACCCCCCCGGTGCTCGAACGGATCATTCAGGAGCATTTGCTCGGCGGGGTGCCGGTGGAAGATTTCCGGCTCTATCCGGCAGAGGGATAGCCCGGCTGAGGGATAGCGACTCGCGCAGCCCCGCATTTCATGTCATCTTCACGCCCATAGCAATAATGGGAGAGTCGGCGTGACCATCGCACGAATTGTTGCCGCCAGGCCAAGCGCGGATATCACCACCTGCACCGGCGATATCACCGTGCGCGAAGCTATCGCGCTGCTGGCGGAAAAGCGCATCGGTGCGCTGCCGGTGGATGATGGCGCCGGGATCGCCGGGATATTTTCCGAACGCGATGTGATCTATTGCCTCGCCAGCGCGGGCGCCGATGCGCTCGACAAGCCGGTGCGCGAGGTGATGACCGCCCCCGCAATAACCGTCGGACCTGACACGGCAGTGATGGCCGCATTGTCATTGATGACCCGCCGCCGCATCCGCCACCTGCCGGTGACCGAAGACGGCAAGACGGTGGCGTTTGTTTCGATCGGTGATCTGGTCAAATACCGCATCGATCGGATCGAGGCTGAAGCTGAGGCGATGCGCAGCTATATCCAGACGGGGTAAACGTCGTTCCCGGCTTGATCCGGGATGGCGTATTGCCGCGCAGCCTGGCAGCGCCTACATTGTCCTCATGACCGCACCCGTAACCCTCAGCCCTTCCGCCGCGCGCCGCGTTGCCGCGATTGCCGCCAAGCAGGGCAAGGATGCGGTGCTGCGGCTCTCGGTCGAAGGCGGTGGCTGTTCGGGATTCCAGTATCGCTACGGCCTTGCAGAAAGCGTCGAGGCTGATGATACGATTGCCGAAACCGATGGGGTCAAGCTGGTGGTCGATGCGATGAGCCTCGATCTGGTGTCGGGCTGCGTGGTCGATTTCGTCGAATCGCTCGGCGGTTCGATGTTCAAGGTTGAGAATCCGCTGGCGGTAGCCGGGTGCGGTTGCGGTTCGTCCTTCGCGGTATGATTCGCGCGCCTGATGGCTCAGGCGGCGACTGCCGCGCCAGGCACAGCCCCAGCCCCAGCGGCGGCGGACAATGGTCATGATCAAGGTTGCGACCTATAACATCAACGGCATCAAGGCGCGCCTGCCGCGGCTGCTCGAATGGCTTGTTGAAACCCGGCCCTCGGTTGCCTGCCTGCAGGAAATCAAGACGCAGGATGAAGGCTTTCCCGCAGCAGAATTTGCCAGGATCGGTTATCACGCGATCTGGCATGGACAAAAGGGCTTCAACGGTGTGGCCATTCTCGCCGATGGTGTTGCGCCTGCAGAAGTCCAGCGCGGGCTGGCGGGCGAGCCCGAGGACGAACATTCGCGCTATATCGAGGCCGATGTCTTCGGCCTGCGCGTCTGCTGCCTCTATCTGCCCAACGGCAACCCGCAACCGGGGCCAAAGTTCGATTACAAATTGCGCTGGATGGAGCGGCTGCAGGCGCGGATGCGGGCGATTGCCGCTGAAGAAGTTCCCGCCATCGCGCTCGGCGATTTCAATGTGATCCCTGAAGACAAGGACGTCTGGGCACCCGCCGCAATGGCGATGGACGCGCTGATGCAGCCTGGGTCGCGCGATGGCTATGCGCGCATTCTCGCCGATGGCTGGACCGACGCGCTGGACCGGCTCAATCCGCAGGGCGGTGTCTGGACCTTCTGGGACTATCAGGCCGGCGCGTGGCAGCGCGATCACGGCTTCCGCATCGATCACCTGCTGCTCTCGCCCGAACTCGCCGACCGGCTGGTCGCAGCCGGTGTCGACAAAGACCATCGCGGGCGCGAAAAAGCGAGCGATCACGCACCGGTCTGGGTTGAACTGCGCGGCGCATAGTTCGCTGCCATCGCACCAGCGTCGCTTGTCCGCCGCCGGTTGCCGCTGTCCCCACTTGCTGCCATTCAGCGTTTTTCTGGTGCCGAACCGACGCAACTCGGAAAAACCCTAGCGCGCCAACTGGAGCGACCAATGTACCCGAAGAGCATCAAGGAAATGCAGGTCACCTGGCCCGCCCCCGATCACGTTCCGGCGGAACTGAAGGTCGATCTCAACTGGGCGATGGGGATGCAGCCCAACGATCTGGTCGATCCCTATGAACCCTGCGGCTGGCTTGCTGGTGATGACGTGCCCCGGCTGCTCTACAATCCTGCACCACCCGAAGGCCGCACCGGGCTTGCGGCTGCGGCGGGTACTGGGCGCGGCAACTGGATTGTCACGCACTATGCCGACATCGACCGGGTCTATTCGGACAACGATCTCTTCTCCAACAAAGGCACCGCCGAATTCCAGCGGATGATCGGCGAGACTTTCCGCTCGATCCCGCTGGCGATCGATCCGCCCGAGCATCTCAAGTACCGGCTGTTCCTGATGCCGCACTTTTCGCCTGCGCGGATCAACCGGATGATGGATGAAATCCGCAGCGTCGCGGTCGAAATGATCGAGGCGGTGCGCGAACAAGGCGAGGTCGATATCGCCTATGATTTTGGCCGGGTGTTCCCGGTGCGGATTTTCATGGGGCTGATGGGTTTTCCGCCCGCGATGTTCGATGATTTCCTCGAATGGGAATGGAATATCCTCCACGGCGGCACGGCGGAAAAGATGGCGGGGGCGCTGCGTTCGGTGCTCGATTTCCTGCGTGGTTTCATTGCCGAGAAGGAGGCCAATCCCGACGCCGGACTGGTTTCGGTGATCGTCCACGGCAAGATCGAGGGCCAGCCGCTCACCGAAGATGAAAAGATCGGCATGGTCTGGTTCCTGTGGCTCGGCGGTCTCGATACCGTCGCGGCGACGATCAGCCAGATGTTCCGGCGGATGGCGCTCGAGCCGTGGATTCAGGACTGGATCATCGCGCATCCTGACCAGATCCCGGCGGCGGTCGAGGAATTCCTGCGCACCCAGCCGATCCTCAGTTCGGCGCGCTCGGCAAAGTGCGATTTTGAATGGCACGGGGTGCAGATCAAAGCGGGGGACTCCTTCCAGTGCCTCAACCCCGCAGGCAATTTCGATCCCGCCCGGTTTGAAGACCCGCGCCGGTTCGATCCTACACGCAAGGGCAACCGGCACTTTACCTTTGTCGGCGGGGTGCACCTGTGCCTCGGCGCCCCGCTCGCGCGCCGCGAGCTGAGGATATTGCTCGAGGAATGGTTCGCGCGGGTGGGCAAGTTCACGGTCAAGCCGGGGACCGATACCGCGGTGTTCCCCTTCCTGCTGTCGATCAGGAACCTGCCGCTGGTGTGGGAAAGTTAAGAAGGGTTCAAAATACCAGGCTAAATGCCGGTTGCAGAAACAGGTGGCAGCCAACCGAAGCAACCTCAGCTGCGGCGAAGCCATGGCGGCGGAACAGCAGCGCCCAGAGCACGCCCGGCGCGACATAGCGGATCGCATCGTATCCCAGCGTCCCCAGCGTAATCGGGCCAGACGAGGGGAGCACGGCGTTAGCCGCGATGTTGATCACCTGCGATGCCACCATTGCGGCAATCAGCAGGCGCGGCGAAACCGCGTCGCGGCCCAGAATCCGCTGAAACGCCAGAGCGAGAACCGGAAACAGGAACAGCCGGTAAAGCACATTCTCGTTGAATGCGCGGAGCATATAGCCAGCCATCCGTTCACCTAGCGGCGCGTGCAGATAGGCGACATAGTCGGCGGAAAGCATCGCACGGAACAGCGCAATATCGAGCACGAAAACATAGGCGGCAACCGCCATCGCCGCTCCCAGCCCGACCAGCAGCGGATATTTCGCACCGTGCCCTTCGAGCCGCAACCCGCAGGTCTTCGCAGCAATCCCGCCGATAATCGCCAAGGCTGCCATCAGCGCGGCGCGGAGCAGCGGCGCGCCGAATGTGAGCGGCAGGAACAGGACATCGAACGGCGCAATCACCGCAATCACGGCGGCGACAACTGCGATCACCGCCAGACTGCGGGTAATCGTCACCCGCCTTCAGCCTCGCGCGCAACTTCCCGCCAGCCGATGTCGCGGCGGCAGAACAGATCGGGCGCCTTGATCTTGTCGAGCGCGGCGTAAGCCCTCGACTGCGCTTCGGTGACACTGGCTGCCATCGCGGTGACATTGAGCACACGGCCGCCGCTCGCCACCAGCGCGCCATTGTTGAGCGCAGTTCCGGCGTGGAATACTCTCGCGCCCTGTGCCTCCGCCGCGCTCAGCCCTTCGATCAAACCGCCCTTCTTCGGCGTGTCGGGATAGCCCTTCGCGGCCATCACCACTGTCAGCGCCTTGGCATCCGAAAAGCGCGGCGGCTCGATCTCACCCAGCCGTCCTTCGGCGCAGGCGAGCAGCAGTTCGCCCAGATCCGATTCGAGCCGCATCAGCATCACCTGGCATTCGGGATCGCCAAAGCGGCAGTTGTATTCGATCAGCTCGGGGCCCTTGGCGGTCAGCATCAGCCCGAGGAACAGTACGCCCGAATAGGGCATGCCTTCGGCGCGCAGCGTTTCCACCGTCGGCACGATAATCGCCGCCATCGCTTCAGCCTCGAGCGCCGGGCTGAGCACGCGGGCGGGGCTGTATGCCCCCATGCCGCCGGTATTGGGCCCGGTGTCGCCCTCGCCAACGCGCTTGTGATCCTGCGCCGAGGCAAAGGCCAGCACAGTGGTGCCATCGGTCAGCGCAAAGAAACTCGCCTCCTCACCGTCGAGGAATTCCTCGATAACTGCCTGGGCACCGGCTTCGGCCCCCGCTTCGCCAAAGCGCCCGGCGAATATGTCATTCACTGCCGCTTCGGCATCGGCCATGGTCATGGCAACGGTCACGCCCTTGCCCGCCGCGAGGCCATCGGCCTTGATCACCACCGGCGCGCCAAAGCGGGCGAGCGCGGCGATGCCGTCCGCAAGGTTTGCCACGCGTTGATAGCCGCCGGTCGGAATATGCGCGCGGGCGCAAAGATCCTTGGTGAAGCCCTTTGACCCTTCAAGCTGTGCGGCGGCTTTATTCGGGCCGAACACCGGGATATTTTCCGCCCTCAGAGAGTCCGCCAGCCCGTCAACCAGCGGTGCTTCGGGGCCTATGACGACGAGGCCGATGGCTTGCGCGCGGCAAAAACCAATCACTGCGGCATGATTGCGCACATCAAGCGCCACTATCTCGCCATATTGGGCTATCCCCGGATTACCCGGCGCAGCGAACAATTTGTCGCAGATAGCCGATTGCGCCAGCTTCCACGCCAGCGCATGTTCGCGTCCGCCCGATCCCAGAAGCAGGATGTTCATGCCCCCGCCTAACCCTTTCGATGATGCTGAAGCCAATGCCGATGATGACCTGCCCGGCGGGCTGGTAGCGAAGGATGCGCCGGGCGGCAACGCCGAGCCCCAGTCCGTCAGCGCGATTTCCGCCGCGCTCAAGCGGGCGGTGGAAGGCCAGTTCGGTTTCGTGCGGGTGCGCGGCGAGCTTTCAGGGGTCAAGCGCGCGGCCTCAGGCCATCTTTACGCCAGCCTCAAGGACGATGCCGCGCGGCTCGATGCGGTGATGTGGAAGGGCAATGTCAGCCGCCTCGCCTTCCGGCCCGAAGACGGGATCGAAGTGGTCGCCACCGGCAAGCTGACGACCTATCCGGGGCGCTCGAATTACCAGATCGTCATCGAGCGAATGGAGATCGCCGGTGAAGGCGCGCTATTGGCGATGCTGGCGAAAACCAAAGCGCGGCTCGAGGCGGAAGGGCTGTTTGATGCGGGCAAGAAGCGCCGCTTGCCCTATTTGCCGACAGTGATCGGCGTGGTGACATCGCCGACGGGCGCGGTGATCCGCGACATTCTCCACCGGCTGGCGGACCGCTTCCCCAGCCATGTGCTGGTCTGGCCGGTGCTGGTCCAGGGCAGCGGCGCGGCGGCGCAGATTGCCGCTGCGGTGCGGGGGTTTTCTGCGATCGTTGCGGGTTCATCGCTGCCGCGTCCCGACGTCATAATTGTTGCGCGCGGTGGCGGCTCGATCGAGGATCTGTGGGCGTTCAACGAGGAAGTGGTGGTGCGCGCCATCGCCGAAAGCACGATCCCGGTTATCTCCGCCGTGGGGCACGAGACCGACACTACCCTCGCCGATTTTGCCGCTGATTTGCGCGCGCCGACGCCGACCGCCGCCGCTGAACTGGCGGTGCCGGTGCGCGAGGAACTGCGCGGGCAGATTGCCGAACTGGCTTTGCGCAAGCGGCGCGCGGTGGTGCGTCCGCTGGCGCTCGGGCGTGAGCGGCTGGAGGCGCGGGCGCAGCGGCTGCCCCGGCCAGAGACGCTGCTGGCAAGTCCTGCACAAAAGCTCGATGATCTGGGTGAACGCTTGCGGCGCGGGCTTTCCGAACGGATCGCGGCGGCGCGAACTTCGCTGCAAAACGATGCCGCGCGCCTTTCGCTGCCTTTGCTGGCCCAGCGTCTTGCCATCGCCCGGCGCCAGCTTGAAGGCGCACGGCTTGCCCCAACCCTGCTCACCCGGGGGCTGGCAGCGGGGCACGAAAGACTCGCCGCAACCGCGCGGGTCATGGCCTCGCTCAACCCGGATAACGTGCTGGCGCGCGGCTATGCGCGGGTGCTCGGCGCGGCGGGGCAAACAGTAACATCGGCAGACACCGGCGCGCGCGAAGTTCGGCTGACGATCAAGTTCCGCGATGGCATGCTCGGCGTGATCCCCGAAGGCGCGGATGCACCAGCCACCAAACTGCCCGCCGCCAAAACGCCAAGGCGTGGCGATAATGCCGATCAACCGAAATTGCTTTGATCCGCAGCTTTCGCTAAGCCCGCCCAATGCTGATGTCCTCCTCCGAACGGTTCGCCGTGTTGCGCTATGAACCCAACGGTTTCCGTGTGATCACGCCGGGAACCCACGTCAAATGCGCGGTTACCGGCGAGCCGGTACTGCTTGAGGCGCTGCGCTACTGGAGCGTCACCCGGCAGGAAGCCTATGCCACTTGCGCGGTGGCGACGAGGCGGCTGCTCGGCCAGGGCTGAGCCATGGCCCGGCGCAGAGGTCTGGCACGGCGCAGAGGTCTGATCCTGGCCGCTTTTGGCCTGCTGCTCGCGCTGCCCTCATCGGTCCCGGCGCTGCCTTCGGGCGCGCCGCCAGCGCCGAACATGCGAACGGCGGACTTCGTGCTTGCCGGACAGTTTACCCAAGGCGGCTGGCTGCGCGGCATTGCCCCTCTCGGAACTACCGCGCTGCTGCTTGATGGCCGGCCGGTTCGCTTCACAAGCGACGGCAGCTTTTTTGCCGCCTTTGATCGCGATGCGGGGTTGAGCGCCGAACTCGTCGCACAGCGCGGCAATCAGACCCCGGTGAAGCGCGTGCTCGGCATCTCCCCGCGCGCCTGGCAGATCGAACGCGTCAATGCGCCCTTCCATCCGCCAGCCATTGCCGATGCCGATTTCGCCCGCATCCGCAAAACCGAGCTCGCACAGATCGGCGCGGCGCGCGCCACGGCAACCGATGCCACCGGCTGGCGGCAGGACTTCGCCTGGCCGCTCAAAGGCGCGATCCGCGGACGCTTCGGTGCGCAACGCATTTTTCGCGGCATTCCCGCTGCCTACCATGCCGGGCTCGACATCGCGGGGGTCCAGGGCACCCCCTACGTCGCCCCTGCCGAAGGCGTGGTGGTGCTGGCGGCGCAGAGCCCGTTCACGCTCGAAGGCAACCTGCTGATCATCGATCACGGCGCCGGGCTGAGCAGCGCCTTCCTCCACGCGTCGCGCCTCGCGGTGAAAGAGGGCGACCATGTGGCGAAGGGCCAGCTCCTCGGCTGGGTCGGCATGACCGGGCGCGCCACCGGGCCGCACCTGCACTGGGCGCTCAAGTGGCGTGACGCCCGGCTCGATCCGCTGCTGTTTGT